>JBAZPT010000017.1:0-2652 GCA_041645535.1 Parcubacteria group bacterium | reverse complement strand
GAAGTCATTATCTCACTTTGTTTTGGAAATAGGTGCGAGTTTGGTACAATAGAGACACCAAAACAGAACTCAAAGGTTTTTTTGAAGCAGAAATGCGGGACGCGCGAAGCGCGTCCCAAGGATTCCCGCCGAATTCCCCAAACGAATTCAGAATTTTTGGCGCGCTTGCGCGCACTAATTTTTCGCCAAGAAGCAGGTTCGAGCCAAAGATTTCTTTGGCTTTGACCTTTTTAGCAAAAAGGTCAGTATCCCGTGCGATTCCGTCTAGTGTTTGCGCGTCTTTTATCCATTCTTTCATCGGTTCGAGCCAATCATTCTGCTTGTGTGAAAGAGATGTCATTTCTTCTTGAAGCGATTTCTTTTGCAAAAGTAATTTTGATTTTTGTAAACAATAATCTGGTTGGTCAATCACTTGGTCTAAATATCCCGTAAGAAGTCGCTCTAACTTTTGTGAAATGACTGATAGTTTTGTTTCGCTCTCTTTCACACTAGCAACCAAAGACGGGGCGGAATTGTTAAAATCTTTTTCCGCCATTTTTAACAATTCTTCCGCCCAGTCTTTGGGCAAAGAAACTTTTTTAATTTCGGATGATAACTGGCGATCCAATTCTTCTTCCCGAATACAAGGTTCGGGACATTTCATATCTTTGCGTTTTTTGGTGCAGTGATAATAAATATATTCGTGAGTGTTGCCGTTCTTTTGTTTCTTAACCTTGTATTCGCCAGTTATCATCATTCCACAAGAAGCACAGGAAATGAGTCCACAATATGGTTGAGGTTCATTTTGTGGTTTACGCTCTGGTTGTCCACGAAACTTCAACATTTCCTGTGCTTCATCAAAAAGTTTCTTTGAAATGATTGGCTCATGCTTTCCTTCGTGGATTTCACCACCATATTTGAATAAACCGATGTAGAAAGGATTGGAGAGGATAAAAGATGCTTTGGTTTTGGAGATTCTCTTTCCGGTTCGAGTTGTAACGCCGGATTTCGCCAAAAAGGACGACACATCTTCCAGTCGCATATTACCTTTTACATATTTCTCAAAAGCCAAGCGCACAATTTTAGATTTTCGTTTTTCCACCACGATTGTCTTTGTTCTACTATCATTTAAATATCCCACAGGCGCTTGGCTTGGGAATATTCCCATGCGTACTTTTTGGCGAAGTCCGCGTTTCGTATTTTCGGAAAGAGAATCTACATAGTATTTGCTTTGGACAAATGCCATAGACAAACTAAATTTCCCTTGCGGAGTATTTTCAAACCAGTGCGAGGGAAATTTCATGCTCGCAAGTTTACCGATGTCGATTAAGTAAATAATCTGTCCACCATCAATCGAATTGCGGGCAAGACGATCGGGGTGCCAAGAAACGATACCAGTTACCTCACCTCGTTCAATACGTTTTAACATTTGCCCGAAGATAGGTCGTCCGGGAATTTTGGCAGATTGCTTTTCGATAAATTCCTCAACAACATCTAAATTTTGCTCTCGGGCAAATGTTCGCAACTCGGTGAGTTGGGCGTCGATTGATAAAACTTGCTTGTCTTCGACATCGGTGCTCTTGCGAGCATACAAAAAGAATTTTTGTGACATATATTTACAAAAGCAGAAATGGTTGTACTAGGCGCACAATTTCAACGTAAATCAAAATTGTTCTAGCACAACCATTTCTGCTGATTTACTTAATAATAATTGTGCGCAAAGGTAGTATACCACTTTTGAAAAAACAACAAAAATTATTTTTGTATTTGCCCAAAGCAAATACTCAATCTGTATCGCACGGGATTTCGAACCTGCTTCTTGGCGAAAAATTAGTGCGCGCCAGCGCGCCAAAAATTCTGAATTCGTTTGGGAAATTCGGCGGGAATCCTTGGGACGCGCTTCGCGCGTCCCGCATTTTGGCTTCCAAAAAACCGATGAGTTCCCTAATGGTGTCTCTATTGTACCAAGTTAGAACCTATTTTCAAAATAAAGTGAGGTAATGATTTCGCACGCCCCGCGTGCGTGGTGATGTGAAATGTAATCGTACGCTCCACGACGAATTCCGTCACGCCGTAGCGTCCACTTCGGAATACTGTCGGGTACGACAGTATTCCTCCGTTCCCGCTCCGTCGCTCCGCCCTCGCCTCGCCACCACGCATTCTGTTTTGTTTGTCGCCGATTCAGTTTTCTTTTTTTCGGTATGGTGGTGGCGGGCGAGGTCGGGTTTCTCCTAAGGGAGAAACTGACGGAATTCTTAGTGCCAATTCGGTGGACTCGGTTTTGCCAAAACTATTTTCTGGGGGAAAGGATTTGGCAAAACCGAGACTAACTTTGTCTTTGCATTTTGTCCGCCCGCAGAAAGGGGTCTGGGGAATGAATGCGGGCGGGCTTTTTTCGAAGCAGGAATTAAGAAAGACAAAACTCAAATTTCAATATTGTGCCTCTTCCATTCTCTTATTTATCGTCCGTGACTACGGAGTCCATCCTCGGCATCCGCCTCGGACATTTCCGCTAGGGCTACTCGCGCCTAGATGTCTAGGTTTGGCGCTTTCTCCTCGCCATTGCCCGCCTGCGGGCGGGTGGCTCGGGCGCCATGCTGTTTGGGGGAAGGAAGGAATCCTTCCCCCAGCTTCGGTCTCCTCCTCGCAGTGGTTTGCTAGAGTATTCAGTAC
>JBAZPT010000016.1:0-3044 GCA_041645535.1 Parcubacteria group bacterium | reverse complement strand
TGACAAAAAAATAACTTTCTAATAATATAGAAATAAGACATAAAAACATAGCAAAAAATCGAAAGCATTATTCAAAAAGCATGTTCAAAAAAGAGATAATTTGGCGCGAAATCCTGACGCGCGCGATTGAAAAAAAACAATTTGAATTTACCCAAAGCGAACTGGCGCGAAAATACGGCTTTTCTTTAAGCACGGTTTTTAACGCCTTAAAAATTCCGCGGGCGCAAGGCGCGATCAAAGTGGCCGGCAAAAACTTTTCGGTTGTGGACGTGGAAAAATTACTCTATATCTGGGCGACGCAAAGAAATCTGCAAAAAGAGCTTATCTATCAAACCGCGGCGTCTAAAAGCGCCAAGGAGATAGAAGGTCTGATGCCGGCCGGAATCACATATGCGGCCTACAGCGCCTACAGTCAGAAATACTCCGAGGCACCGGCCGATTATGACAAGGTTTATGTTTATGCCGGCGGGGAAGAACTCATAGAGATAAAAAAGCGTTTTCCCCAAGCCAAGGGCAAGGAAAATGTTTTTGTTTTTAAAAAGGATTTATTTGCCGAAGCAAACAGCAGAGTCACTGCCGACGCCCAGACTTTTGTTGATTTATGGAATTTGTCTGATTGGTACGCCAAAGAATTTTTAGAAAAATTAAAGGGAAAAATAATATAGTATGCAGTATTATCACGACATCATCACTGAAAAAAGCTTTGAGTTCCTGCAAGAGCTGAAAAAGAAATTTAATTTCGTCTTGATTGGCGGCTGGGCGGTTTTTTTGTATGCTCGCACCCTCAAATCCAAAGACATTGATATTATCGTGGATTATCTGGAGCTGGGGAAATTGAAAGAGGAATATGAGGTAGTAAAGAATGACCGATTGAAAAAATATGAAATCAAGACCGGCGAATTTGATCTTGATATTTATTTGCCGCATTATTCGGAGCTGGGAGTTGATCTTGACGAGTTACAACAGACAGCCGTGAACAAAGAGGGTTTCAAGTTGCCGGCGCCGGAAATGCTTTTTTTACTGAAACTTTATGCCTGGAGCGACCGGCAGGGCTCCGCCAAAGGCGAAAAGGACAAACTGGACATTTTTAGTTTAGCAACACTGCCGGAGTTTGATTGGGCGCAATATCTGCGGCTGGTAAAAAAATATAATCTCAAAGATTCGCATGCCGGCTTTATCCGGCTTTTGAAAAATACGGTCGAGTTGAAAGAGCTGGAATTTAACCAACAGAAGATGGCGAAATTTAAAAAGGGGATTTCAGGAAAATTGAAAAAATAAATATTCTCAGCCACCGGGTGGCTGCGCGGATAACCCACCCCGGCGCTTTGCGCCACCCCTCCAAGGAGGGGAATAGCCGGACGATTTTGGCAGAAATTTTCTATACTCAATATTGAGTATAATCATACTCAAATGGATTATACATAACTCCTAGGTGGCGGTGTGGGCAAGTTGACAATTGTATGTAAATAACATACAATTGTATGTAAATAACATACTAAAATGCTGGATTTCACGAAAAATCAAATACTGCTTCTGGAAATATTTTTTAATCATCCGGAAAAGGCATTCTACCTGCGCGAACTCGGCAAGTTATTGAACAAACAACCGGGGGTGTTTCAGGCGGATATAAATGAATTGGTTAAAAGCGGTTTGCTTGCTGATTATTATCAGGCAAATAGCCGTTTTTTTAAGATAAACAAAGAATACCCGATTTATCCGGAGTTAAAAAAGATTTTTTTAAAAATCGCCGGCATCACCGCGGCGTTAAAAGAGGGGTTAAAAAACATCAGGCATATTAAAAAGGCATTCATCTACGGCTCGTATGCCTCGGGGAAAGAAAAGGCGGGAAGCGACGTCGATCTATTTGTCATCGGAACGATTAATGAGGGTGAATTGTTAAAGCTCGTGAATAAGCTGGAACAGAAATTCACCCGCGAAATAAATTACACTCTAATCAGCGAAAAAGAATTTAAGAAAAAACAAAAAGAAGGTAATTCATTTATAAAAAATGTTTTAAACAAAAAAATAATTTCTCTCATATGAAGGAGTTTATTCGAAATTATAAGCAAAAAGGTTTAATAAAAGAAGAGGAGATCGGTTTTGACCAGATTATAAAACACCTGACCCGTGCTACTAAAGATTTAAAAGTGGCGGAGGCAAATTTAAAAATTGATAGTGAGGCGGCATATACCTATGCTTATTTGGCAATGCTCCGGGCCGGTAGGGGGCTGATGTTTTCTTTCGGTCTAAGGCCGATAGACGGAGAGCAGCATAAAACCGTGGTGCAATTTTGCGAGCACGTATTAGGCGATAAATTTTCGGAGACAGTTGATTATTTTGATTTAATGCGTAAAAAACGCAATCGATTCACCTACGACGAACCGGGGTTGTTGGTTTCGGAATCTGAAATATCAAGCGCCCTAGCAAATGCTTGTAAATTAGTTCGGGCAGTTTATGATTTTATTCAAGAAAAGAATCTGCAACAAAAATTAATTTAAAAAATGTATGACCAACGACAATTTCAAACCAACCGTGGATTTGCGGCAAAACACTCAACCCCTTCGACAAGCTCAGGGCGAGCCAAAACCTGAGCCCCTTCAGCCCCTTCGGCAGGCTCCTTCAGCCCCTTCGGCTAACCCGGGAATCGGGCCGCAAGCAAAGACCTTACTCCCTTCGACTTCGCTCAGGGCAGGCGGGTCTCCTTATAAAGGAGAGGGAGAAAAGCGTTTACCCAAAGAGCTGGAGGTGGAGGATAAAAAGGAGTTCCAGAAGATCAATCGGCCGGCAGGTAGGCCCGCGGGCAGGCGCGACTGGAAAGCATTGCTTATGGTGATGGCCGTACTTTTAGTCGCCGGTTCATATTATTGGTTTGTTTATCGGCCGCGGGCAGCCGCGCCGAAAGAACAGCCGGCCAAATGGCATATGGTTAAACTATCAGATGGAGAAACTTTCTATGGGCAAATCGGCGACACCAAGGCCGATCCGATAGTGATCAATAATGTTTATTATGATTATGATCAAGTTTCCTCCTCCGCTTCCTCCTA
>JBAZPT010000015.1:0-3089 GCA_041645535.1 Parcubacteria group bacterium | reverse complement strand
AAATGAAAACTGCGTGTGAACTTTTTCGTAGCTTCTCCATGCCTCCACTTTACACCACCACGAAGATGCGGGCATCCACTACATCCCTCGGGCTTACGCCCGGGGAACTACGTCAGTTGATTAGATTTTGAAGGGGAACATTCGCTACTGGATTTTTATAAGAAAGTTCTTGAAGAACCAGATGCTTGATTACGGCGCACAACAGCAGCCAAACGACATTAAAACGATCGTTTAGTCGCAAACGCTATATGAAATATCGGAAAGCAAATCTTTTCCAAAAAATTTTAAATTCGCCATTTGTTTTTTCTTATGGATACATCGAGCTTAACGATAACAACAAAAAATCTTTTCTTAAAGGGAATCACTCTAGAATACAAAGATGATATTTTTAGAGAGTTTACGCTGGAAATTACTACCCACATGTTTCCTAAGCCAGCAGAAAAAATCGAGGAAACAGTGGAATTTATCGAAAGTTCAATGAAAGAAAATAAAGAGGGCGGTAATTTCCAAATTGTTATTCTTGATAGGAAAAGCAAAGATTTTCTGGGCTGTGGCGGACTTCATCATATTGATCGGAGAACTCCAGAACTAGGCATCTGGATTAAAAAATCCGCACACGGTCATGGCTATGGTAAAGAAGCCGTCATTGCTCTCAAAGAATGGGCAGATAAAAACATAGACTATGAATATATCCTCTATCCTGTCGATGGAGAAAACTATGCCAGTAAAAGAATTCCGGAGCTTTTCGGCGGCAAGGTTGCCAGAGAATATGACGAAGTAAGTATGAGTGGCAGAAAGTTACATTTACTGGAATACAGAATTTATCCCACGAAAAAATAAACGACGAATTGTTTTAGAATTCAATCTTCATTGTTTCAATATCCTTCCAAAGTTGTAAAATCCTGGTACGGACGTGCCAAATGGGAAAACCAATCGTTGCTAAAAGAGCTGTCGGCAATGTTGAAAGAATTGGTTCAGCTGTACCTTTTAACGAGTGTACGGTTAAGTTCGCTGCAATCGTAATAAGTGTCGGCACTATAATAGGGACCAGCTCGCCAGGTAATGACTTCACCCTTTTTTCCAAATAATTATAAATGCTTAAGAGAAAAGCTGCTGATACCGCGCTGTACGCAGTCTGTTTTAGTCCAGCGGTTAATACAGCACCAGGTCCATGTTCTATGTTTGCCAAACCCGAAATAGCACCCACCCCCAATACAAAGCATATTTTCCCATAACTTTCTCTTATTAATTCCAATATGCTCGTTTCTTGTGTTTTTTCGGAAGGTTGCTCTGACATGCAAATATATTATCGAAAAGAAGTAGCACATAATACAATATTAAGGCATTTGAAGCAATGTTCGCATTTCGCCAATATCTGGATGTCGTGTAAAATAAATTCCTTATGTCCTACTACATAATAATTCGCGGGCCGCTCGGGAGCGGGAAATCTACAATTGCAGGGGAACTTGCTCGAATTTTGGATGCGAAGCACGTTCACATGGACATGGTGCTTGAGCAAAATGGGCTCGATAAAATGCCGCCTGAGGCACCGTGTATTTCGGCGGAAAATTTTATTAAAGCCAACGAAATTGTTTTGCCGGAAGTCAAAGACCTGTTAAAAAACGGCAAAATTGTGATTTTTGACGCTTGTTTTTATCACAAAGAAGTAATTGAACATCTTATTCAAAACCTCGCGTTCCCCCACTACGTTTTCACCTTAAAAGCACCGCTTGAGCTTTGTATAAAAAGGGACAGTGAACGAACCAAAACCCACGGCGAAGGTGCGGCATGCGCAGTCCATTCCCTTGTCTCTCAATTTGACTACGGTATAAACATCGACGTCTCCGGAAATATTGAAGACACGCTAAAACTCATTTTACCGGGATTCCCGGCAATTTGACATTTTACCCAAATTCCCGGTACAATCATATTGTATGAAAATACACATCCCAAATAGTGTGTGGCTTGGCAATATCGATCCATTCTTGGCTGGATTCAATCCAAACAAACCCAAAGAACTGGAGATAAGCTTCAACAAAAAATGGATGTCCTTTCATCCGGTGGTTTTATCTATGATTGCGGCGCTGGGATTAAAGATTAATTCATCAAAAATCAAGTGTGAAAAATTGGAGGCAAAATCAAGCAATTACCTGGAGAGAATGAGATTGTTCGACTTCTTAAAGGTGAAATCCGGCATAAAGATTAAAGAACATGAATCGGCAGGTAGATTTGTGCCACTAACACAAATAAAAGACTCGGCATCTCTCACAAAATTCATTACAGAAGTAACGCCCCTACTACACCTCAGGCCAAAACATGCCGAACCAATACGCTACATAATGAGCGAACTTATTAGAAATGTACTCGAACATTCTTTGTCAAAAGATGGTGCCATTGTATGCGCGCAATACTACAAAGAAAGTAACACTATACGGATAGGAATCGCCGATACGGGTATTGGGATATGGCAGTCAATAAACCAATCCTATAGCCCAAAAAACGATTTGGAGGCATTGCGCCTGGCACTTATACCGGGAATCACGGGTACAACCGCAAAAGAAGGTGGTACGGAACGCAATGCGGGAGCGGGTTTATTTTTTATTAAATCCATCGCTTCGGTAAATAATAATTTCTTTGTAATTTACAGCGGAAGGGCAATCTACAAACTGTTAAAAAGAACGGGTAAAAAAATTAAGTTACATGCGGACCCATTTAAAGATCGTCATTCGAAACGAAACGATTTGCCAAAATGGACCGGAACGGTAGTCGGAATAGACCTTTCACTCGATACCACTCAAGAATTTTCTTTGCTCCTACAGCTACTTAACAAAACCTTAAAAGAAGCTATAAAAGAAAGGAAAAAAACTCGTTATAAAAAACCACAATTTATATGACACACATAAAACTTTTTAAATTAGTCGGTCCGTTTGCGGAGAACAAAGATATCGCCAGAGATATACGGTTAAAAAAGTTGATTCCCGCTCTAAAAAAGAATGATGCCATCGTCCTGGATTTTGAAAATGTTGAAGGGGCCACTCAATCATTCATTCACGCCTTAATCAGCGATCTAATAAGGAATTACGGCAGTG
>JBAZPT010000014.1:0-3411 GCA_041645535.1 Parcubacteria group bacterium | reverse complement strand
GCGCCGGCTGCGGAAAGTGTCCGGTCCGTAGATAAAAATTATCATATATTGCACATTCTCAAAATATCAGCTAAAATTAAACTAGATAATTAATTTATTCCATTTACTTACTTATGGAAAAAGCCAAGTGTCCGGTTTGCCACAGCGATGTGCTCACCGACGACGACGCGGTTATTGGTGATATGACCACCTGCAATAACTGCGGCAGTGACCTGGAAATTGCCTCCCTTCATCCTCTTTTGCTGAAGGAGATGAGTTACGGCGACGATGGCCTGATTGATGATGCTGAAGATGAAGACGAGCCAGCAGACGATCAGAAATAATTGATTACAATCAAACGCACACCCGAACACTCACTGCTATGCTGTTTTATTATTGCTTGCCTTCCCACTGACGCCAAAACGCCGGTGGTTTTTTATTTTAAATTTTTCACCTCACGCTTGAACAGCTCTCCCCGTTCTTTATAATTCTTAAACATTCCAAAACTGGCGCAGGCGGGCGACATCAAAACAATCCCGGTCTTGCCGATTTTTTTGCGCGCCAGCTTGACTGCACTTTTAATATCATTAACAACTTTTACTTGTGCTTTCGGATAACCGGCTCGCCTCAGTTCTTTTTCAATTCTCGGAGTTGCCACGCCCCCAAACAGCACAACAAATTTAACTTGTTTTTTTATTTCTTTGGCTAAATTTTTAAAATTGGCGCCCTTATCCGCTCCTCCGGCCAATAGCACGATTGGCGACTTGAATGACTTCATGGCAATGATTGTTGATTCCGGCGTAGTGGAAAAAGAATCATTATAAAAACTCAACTCTTTTATTTCTCTCACCAATTCCAACCGATGTTCCAAACCCTTGAAATTTGCCACTGCTTTAGCAATGCTCGCGGGCCTGATGTTCATGAGACGGGCGACTGTTTCGGCGGCCGCGATATTTTCTTTATTGTGCTCGCCCGGCAATCTGGAGGGCAGGGTTGATTTGGTAAAATACAGAATCTGCCCCTGCTTTCTTTTCCGGTCGATTTTACCGCCAAACCGACGATTCAATACCGCCAAATCACCGGTCTTCTGCCATTTTAAAATATTTAATTTAGCCTTGCGGTATTTTAGCAAGCTTCTGTGAAAATTTGGATTATTCGGATCGGCCGGCACCAGATGCTCGCGATAAAAATTTGTAATCACTGCGATGCGCGGACTGGTTTCCATGTCTTCCAGCTGAAAACTGGATAACTCCAGTACCACCCAGTCGTTATCTTTGATTTTTTTTATAAATTCAAACGGGGCGATGCCGATGTTGCCACCCAACCAAACCCTTTTACCCGCAAGTTTGATAATCTCATAAATCAACGACGAGGTTGTTCCCTTGCCTTTAGTGCCGGTTACCCCGATAATATTCTTGGTCGGACATAGATCAAAAAATAATCTGATGGGACTATATAACATGGTCCGCGCAGCCCTTTCCGCGTGAGTCCGCGTCAAGTCCGCATTAGTCCGTGCAATTGCCTCCTTGATACCAGGACAATCCATCGGCCAACCGGGCGAACGAAATAAAATATCGTATTGATACAATTTTTTATTGTAGGCTGGTCCCAATATCCAAGTAACCTTTTTTTTCAACTCCTTATATTTATTACCCAGCTCTTTCTTGCTCCGTTTGTCACAAATTGTAAACTCTGCACCCTTAACTTTGCCAAACAAAAACTTGAGCATGGCGTAATTGTCCGCGCCCAAGCCTAGCAATGCTATTTTTTTGTTATTCAGATCCGTTATCTTCATTCTAGGCTGCATTAAGATATTTAGAGATATATTCAAACTCTTTACCGATATCATTTATATCATCGAAAGCGCTCTCGATCACAATCGGCACTTCCAGCTTTTTGCAATATTCCAATATTATATCTTGCTTTGTCTGAAATAACGGTTCGTGATATCCCGCATAACCGCTTAAATGCACTTCCACCAACCGGCTACCTAGGCGGGCGATAAAATCGTCCGCCAATTTCATCGTCTTGTCATTTGTATAACAATGATTCAGATCTAAAACAAATTTCCAATTATTCCTTTTCGTGAAAAAATCCTCTATTTCTTCGACGGATTTGTATGCCGATTTTAAGTTGTCCATATTTTCAATCGCCCAATTGAGGGGATACGCATCGAAAACTGTCCAATCTTCAACCAAGTCCGGATGGACTAATATCAGTTCGGCATTCAGATTTTTATAATAAGAAGCAATTTCATCCAACAGTTTGATGGTCTCCGTGTCATTCCTATAAACAACATCGGCCGGCATATGTATTGATTTGCGAGCAATGTCTTTCGCAAAGGGGATGATCTCTTTTGTTTTATGGATTTCCTGTTTTTTTATCAAACAAAACTCCAATACGTCTTTGCTGTATGTTTTATAGATATCAAGTGCCGCAGCAGAATATATATCGATCAGTTTATATAATACCCCATGAGAAAATCCAATCTTTTTCATAAAGTTACTCTAAGGGCGCCTCCCTCATAATTACCGATTCATAATACTGCTCTTGAAAATTTGTCAGCTCGCGAATCTGCTCATCCGTGAATTCAGGCGCGTCCTCCGGCACCACCACCAGCTTGTCGTCATTGTCGTCAGTCCGATGGATTACAGCGACCACCTGCCCGGTAATAGTCTGGATCGGCTGATCTACTCCAAGTATATAGACATCCAGTTCGTTGCCGTCCGGCGCCTTGGTGCCTGGCAGATGTCCGTAATTTATCGGGTAAACAAAATCATACTTCGGATGCCGGCTGCCCATCGGCCGGTCCACCCGCACATTTACGGTTTTATTCAGATAAGAAAAAATGTCGTCGCTCATATTCACAAACACACTTTTTTCTAAGGGCACGGGAAGACGTTAAAAAAATCGTCGCGCAGTCGGAACGGGCAGGATCCGCCTAGGGCGGAGAGTGACGACGAGCGCGAGCGGCAATTTTCTCGCCGGGAAAATTGACCGCATATTTTTTTGGCGTCTTCCCGTGCCCAAAAACCTACCCCATCTCCCCCCAATTTTTCCCTGTTTTTATATCCACCACCACTGGCACTTTAAGCTTGATTCCTTGCTCCATAATTTGTTTAAACTCTCCGGCGACCTTTTCCGCCAAACCATCCTTGATCTCAAATAAGAGCTCGTCATGAACTTGTAATAATAACCTAGCCTCATCTTTATTGTACTTATCTTTAATCGCCTTGGCAATCTCAATCATGGCCACCTTGATTAGGTCAGCGGCCGTACCCTGGAGAGGAGTATTGATGGCCATACGCTCAGCTGCTTTGCGCACCTGTATCACCGATGAATTGATTTCCGGCAGATAGCGCCGCCGGCCATAAAGCGTTTCCGCATAGCCCTTGGTTTGCGCTTCTTTAATCGTCTCTTCTATATATTTAT
>JBAZPT010000013.1:0-3520 GCA_041645535.1 Parcubacteria group bacterium | reverse complement strand
CATCGCACAACAGAGAATATAAGGTTCCGTTCAGTCGTTTCCCTCCTTCACTTCACCCAAATTTTGCAATGGTTGGCGCTTCGCGCTATTGTACCATCGCAAAACTTCTTATCATTCTCGACCGTTATATGAAATACATGTTTTCCTTTTTGATCTACGATCAGCTTTTTAGTAAGGAAAACGAATTTGATTTTTCTTTTTTATAGAGGGGGATATTGAATTTTCTTAACACAAAAATGACCCACCCATCGGGAAGGCCATTTCATTTACAGAGCAAATAGAAACTATGCTTCTAAAAAGCCAGATAATTGTTTTCTTACATCACCCCTCTTAGCATTAGTGTCTTCGTCCGCTTCTTTGGCGATAGCACCAATGGCAGTTTTAAGTGAAGAAATTGCTTGCGCATAAGCGTCTGAATCAATACTCTGCACATCATCGTAACCATTAACAAGGATTCTCCCATCCTGACATAACGTTAGGTTGGAAAGCCCCTTAGTAACAATAGAGACAAGTTCAACCTGCTGTCCTCCTTTAACAGTAGGCTCTTCTTGACGGCGAATTTTTACTCCAGCCGCTTCGAGCGTTTGTGGATAAGGCTTTGAAGGCAAGTGTTGATACCAACCTTTAAGCTGAGATATTTGACCGTAAATAGTACTACCTTCTGCCAATTGAGCTTCTCTAGATTTTACAACTTCTGACATATGTGAAATTAATTAAGGAATTGAAAACTGCTATAAGCATACTACATATACTAGCAGATGTCAATCTTTTCGAGAAAATCCTGTAAACTATCCTTGGCGCGCAAAATTCACCCCTAACCCCTCTTTTGCGCGCCAAACGGAAAAAATCAAATTCTAATTCCTATAAAAAAGCGATTTCTTTTCAAGAAAACAAAGGAAAAAATGTACATCATATAACAGTGAATATGCGGTTCACTCACTCCGCTGTGCTCCGTTCGTTCACCCAAGTTTTGCAATGGTAAGCACTCCGTGCAATTATACCATTGCAAAATATCGCATATTCACGGACGTTGTGTGAAATAATTTATCAAAATTTACTTTTATTTTTTTAATATTTTGCGACTATGAAAATCAGAACGATAACAACTGGCGTGTCGCTTCAATCTCCAAATGACGAAGATAAGATACGGCAAACCGCTGAATTTAATCAAAAAGCCAAAGCGGCTTTTGAAAAAGCAGGTTATGAAGTCCAAACGACCAGAATAGCCACTAACTCTTGGGAAGATTATCTTGGTGATCTATCAGACGCAGAAATTGTAAGCGCGATTCAGAAAATAGAGAAAATTTGCCAAAGCCTCGATGTGAGTTTTTTCAATCTTGGTTATGCCAAAACGCCAGCCAAAATAAAACTTATCCCTGAATTTAATAAAGTTACTTCTCAAATTTCATGCTCCGCCAAAATCGGCGACAAAGAAAATGGAATAGATTTTGAAAATGCCAAAATTGCCGCTCAAGTTATCAAGAGAATTGCCGAAGAAACAGAAAATGGTTACGGCAATTTCAGATTTTGTGCCTCCGCAAATTGCAAGCCCGGTATTCCATTCTTTCCTACTGGATTTCATGAAGGGGAAATGGCTTTCGGTATCGGCTTGGAGTGCGGAGACTTAGCAGGGAAGGCATTTTCAAAATCGCACAATCTCGTCGAAGCAGAACAAAATCTAAAACAGATATTCGAGGCGGAAACAAAAAAAGTCGCCGATTTGGCGGAACAAATTTCAAAAGATTTTGGCATTAAATACAACGGCATAGATGTTTCATTGAATCCGGGACTTGAAGAACATGAAAGTATTGCATTTGCTTATGAAAAACTCGGCTTTGGCAAATTTGGAAATCAAGGAACGCTTACAATTTCTGCTTTAATTACTCGTGTACTCAAAGGTTTGTCAGTAAAACTATGTGGCTATTCTGGTCTTATGCTTCCTGTTTGCGAAGATCGAGGGCTTGCGACAAGGGCAAACGAGGAAACTTATAATATCACTAACCTGCTTTTATATTCAGCAGTTTGCGGTTGCGGTTTGGATACAGTGCCGATCCCAGGCGACACTCCAGCAGAAAAGATTGAAGCGACACTTCTTGATATGGCGACTTTAGCAATTAAGCTGGATAAACCATTATCAGCAAGATTATTTCCTGTCCCGGGCAAAAAAGCTGGCGAGATGACAAATTTCAAGTCGCCATACTTAGTGGACTGCAAAATATTAAAAATTGAATAAGGAATAAATTTTGATAAATTACATCACATAACTAACTATATCGGCGTCAAGTAAAAAGTGACCATTTTTCAGTTATTGATGAAGGGTGTGCCGCGAGTCCAGGCAGCATGAATTACATGAACCATTTTTCTCATGACGGCGCAAAGGGCGACGCGGTATGCTTTTCCTTCAGAACGTTTTTGCAAGAAGAATTTTTGAAACATATTTTCATGCAAGACAGCAACGGAAGCAGCATTGAAAAGTCGTGTGCGTAAAAGTTTGTTCCCTCGTTTTGTGATGTATCCTTTGCCATTTATGCTCGTGCCACTTTGATGAACTCGCGAATCCAATCCCACCCATGCCGTGAGTTTTTGAGCATCAGAAAATCTGCGAATATCTCCAATTTCCGAAAGGCAAGTTACAGCCGTTTGCGGGCCGACTCCGGGGATGCTTTGGAGCAACTTTTGCGTAGGCGATTCGTACCTCCGTAGCTCTGCATCCAAAGCCTTAATTCGTTCATCAAGAAAGTCATATAAATCCTTATCCAGAGCCGTTATTTTAACGTTGAGATACCGCTCCCGATTCTGTGTTTCCTCATCCCTCAAACGCGTTCGATGGCGCAACATGGAAAACCGTGCGCGTTGCCTCACAAGTGTTTTCAATTTGATAGTTTCCGCTGTTTCGCGAAATGGATAACCGGCGCCATTCATGAGGCACTGTCTCACGAGTTTTGCATCAGCGCTGTCCGTCTTCACACGTCTCAAGTTTGTTTGATTCTGTTTCTTTGTGATGAGTGGATTTATAACATTCACTGTGTATCCGGCTTGTGTACATTGGTAGGCAACCGGAAGATGATATGATCCTGTCGCTTCCATGCCAATAAGTGTTTTCCCGCTCGTCATGTTTTTCTTTCTCAGAGCATTCAAAAATGAATCGATACCGACTTCAGCCGTGCTGAACTTTTCAATAATTTCACCTTCATCAAAACAAACGTGAAAATCTCGTTTTGAAATATCTATCCCAATGTGGTATTTCATAGTATGCGTGATTAGCTTGTATTAGCCATTAGTGCTAAAGAGAAAAAGAAGAGAGAAGAAAAAGAGAAATGGTGAGGCTGCGCAGGTCTCCCGGAAAGCTCAAAGCAGGTTCGTGTGTGATCCGGGGCTAACACCCCAACTAACTTATCCGCTTCCACAAGCATTTCGGGAGACCACATGTTAAGCGACGAGGCATTACCCTCAACACAGCGCTTCGTGGCTGCTCACCAAAATAAGCGTACCATTCAGGTACAGAATCAATATACGAACA
>JBAZPT010000012.1:0-3789 GCA_041645535.1 Parcubacteria group bacterium | reverse complement strand
GCAAATTCAAAATCTCGCTGGTCGTGCGCCGGCACTGCCATAATCGCGCCGGTGCCATAGCCGGTCAAAACGTAATCGGCGACAAAAACCGGAATTTCTTGGCCATTGACCGGATTAACCGCGCTGATGCCTGCCAACCTCACGCCGCTTTTGTCCTTATTCAAATCTGTCCTCTCTAAATCCGTTTTTTTCTTTGATTTATCAATGTATTCCTGAATCTCTTCTTGATTGTTGATTGTTGATTTTTGGTTATTGATTATCTCATGTTCCGGGCACACTACCATATAAGTACAACCGAACAAAGTATCAGGACGAGTAGTGAACACCTCTAAGGACACGGACTTAGACGGACTGGGCACGGACTCACGCGGACTATTGCCTGTGACAATGAAAAATTTTACCGCCGATCCCTCGCTGCGCCCAATCCAATTTTTCTGTGCCGCCTTGGTTGATTCCGGCCAGTCAACATCATCCAGACCGGAAAGCAGGCCCTTGATAATGCGCCCCTCAAAAACCTGATCTTCAATAAAATCGGTAATTTTAAAAAACCACTGCTCCAAATCTTTCTGCGTCACTGCCGTACCGCAGCGCTCACAATTGCCGTTAACCACCTGCTCATTGGCCAGCACTGTCTGGCAAGACGGGCACCAATTGGTCTTGGCCATTTTTTTATAAGCCAGGCCATTTTTATAAAACAGCAGGAACAGCCATTGCGTCCATTTATAATAAGCCGGGTCGGAAGAGTTGACCTCGCGCGACCAGTCATAAGACAATCCCAGAGAATTCATCTGACGTTTAAAAGTTTCCACCGCCTTTTTGGTCGTCTCGGCAGGATGAATCCCGGTTTTGATGGCATAATTCTCCGCCGGCAAGCCGAAAGCATCCCAGCCCTGTGGGTGGAGCACTTCAAAGCCTTTCATTCTGGTATAGCGAGCATAAATATCGGTCGCGGTGTAAGATTCCGTATGCCCGACGTGCAAACCGGCGCCGGAAGGATAGGGAAACATATCCAAAATATAGCGTTTAGGCTTAACGCTATTCTCATCCAGCTTATATGGCTCACTCGCCTCCCAGGCTTTCTGCCACTTTTTTTCAATGGCTTGTGGGTTATACTTATCCATACATTAATATCATTTGTTGAGTCCCGCACTCGCGGGACGAAATCCCGCTTGGGCGGGACCACTTCGCCTCAATTTCTTGCGGATTATACTTATCCATTTTTGTCTAAAATTACTTTTAAACTATCTTTTTATATCTTATTTTTACCGAAAAAACACCATAAAGTCAATTTAATAAATAACAAAGGATAGTCACTGCCAATGCCTTTAATTATTTTTCCTTAATAATTTTTAGCAGTCTCTTCACTCCTGCTCCGCTTACTTTCATTCTTTTTTTCTTTTTTTCATCTTTCCGCTGATACTTTTTTTCTATCTCTTCCGCCGGAATCAACAAATTTTGTTTAACCATAAAAAAATGTTATAATAATACCGATATCCTTAATTATATTTTACCAGACACAGATGATTTGGACTACTGATCATTGGTACAAAAAATGGTGGGGCATTATAATCATCCTCATCTTGCTGGCTGTCGGCTCGCTTTTTTCCGCTTCAGTATTTTATGTAGTCTTTCAAATAAGGGAGATGAAAAATAATCCGCAGGTAGGCTCGGCCGCCGCCGGTCAAGTTTTCCAAAATACCGAAGGCACGGACAACTATTTTCTTGGCTCAAGCCAACCGAAAATCACCATCGTTGAATTCGCTGATTTTTCCTGCGACCACAGTAAAAGATCCTACCCGGTAATCCGCGCTATAGTCTTAAAATATAGCGACCGGGTAAAATTTATTTTCCGCGATTACCCATATATTAGCGAGGCCTCGCTTGAGCTGGCGCAAGCCGCCCGCTGTGCCGGACTACAGGGGCTGTTTTGGCCGATGCACGACAAGCTCTATCAAAACCAAGGGGCAACCGAAAAAAAGGATATTGCCGGCCTGGCGGTCGCCGCCGGAGTCAACCGGGAAAAATTCCTGCTCTGTATGGAAAATAAGCAGACCTTGCCGGCGGTGCGAAAAGATATGGCTGACGCAGAGCGGTTTGGGGTACTCGGCACGCCAACCTGGTTTGTAAACGGCCATAAAATCGCCGGCGATCTGCCGCTGGAAACCTGGGAAAAAATAATTGAACAATTATCTAAATAATTTTCACCCCCCCCTTGTCATCCCCGCGTCCCCTTCTGTCATCCCCGCGGAGGCGGGGATCTTGCTCTCCTAATTGAATTAAGATTCCCGCCTACGCGGGAATGGCAAATATGAAACAATTTCCTAAAATCCTAAAAATCTTTTTCCTAACATTTTTTCTTTTTGAACTATTGGGTTTTGGTTTGATTTTAACCACTGGGAAAACCGCGCTTGCTGCTGATCCTATAAAATTAAAAATGCAGGTCGGTATTCCTGGCGCCGAAACAGGTTTCGGCCCGAATGAAACTTACACTTTTACCACAAAAGACACAAAACCAATTGCTCAATATATCCGCTCGATTTACAAATACGCCATCGGCATCGTCGGCATCTTGGCCACCGTGGTGATGATGATCGGCGGAATAATGTGGATTATGTCCGGCGGTTCGCCCGAACGCGCCGGCGAGGCCAAGGCCTACATCAGCGCCTCCCTCACCGGCCTAGTGCTGACGCTTGCCTCATATTTGATTCTCGCTACCGTCAATCCGGCGCTGACTAATTTTAAAATCAGTGAAATCAAGCCAGTTGGAGCACCGCCCGAGTCAGCCAAAGAAACGATAAATACGACTTATGAAAAAAAAGCTGATGGTTCATATCAATGCTGTAATCCGCCAAATATAGTACCAACTAGCCAAATAATCGACACGGTTTACGTCGCTCCGACAACTTATAGTTCGGGGTGTGGCTCTGGTTTTTATTGCAATAATGAAATATCGCCTACGTTGGTGGGAGCAGATCCTTGCGCCGGACAAGGATACTGTTCTCAAAAACTTGGCGATAATAGTCCATGCTCTAATACTTTGAATTGCCAAGATGGTTTTCAGTGTCTTGACGGCAGGTGTAAGGCTGCCACTGTCGTAAATGCGATTGGAAAAACTTGCCAGCTTGATGGTACTTGCCCCGTACCCCTTAGGTGCGCTGGCCGAAAAACTGCGTCTGGCGTTTCGGGGTTATGCTTTGAGGGTAAAAAAAACGACCCTTGCTGTTCGGATAGCGAGTGCTTAAGCAACAGTTGTACTGCTAGTTTTTTTAGTGTTTGCAGAATACAAGATGGACAATATCGTTGTAATTAAAATGAAAAAAAAATTACAGACTAAGTTTTTTTTCTCGGCAATAAAAATTTTTTTTGCTCTTATCATATTAATTGCTCCTATAGCCAATATCGAGGCCGCCCCCGGCGACCCGCCGTTTCTCCAGATACCGATCCCTAATATTCATTTCAGCCCTGCCATCCCCTGCACGTCTTCTGGCGATGAAAGCAAGCTCTGCGTCAACTGGATTGCCGAATACATCGCTGGAATATATAAATATGCCGTCGGCATCGTAGGAATTCTCGCCACCGTGGTGATGATGATTGGCGGGGTGATGTGGATTATGTCCGGCGGCAATGCCTCCACCGCCGGTGAGGCCAAATCATGGATTACGGCCAGTTTGACGGGATTGATTATTACCCTAACTTCGTATATGATACTATTCCAGATTAATCCGGCGCTGGTTATCTGGGGACCATTGAAAATTGAACAGGTTATCCCTATTCCGGAAGATGTAAAAG
>JBAZPT010000011.1:0-4108 GCA_041645535.1 Parcubacteria group bacterium | reverse complement strand
CGGCCCGTCGCCAATTATAGTAACGGCGACGTTTCCGGTTGCGGCTGTTTTTGACAATTGTTCCAGCACTTCCATAAGCAGAGGCAAATTCTTCTGTCTGACCAGACGGCCGACAAACAAGAACTTTACCTGCCCGTCAAAAGATTTTTCCAATTTTTTGAATTCATCAATGTTGGACGGCACAATCGGCTTCCAAAAAACTTTTTCTCCATAACGCGCTTTCAGGTCATCCACCGTTTCAAAACCGTCAGTCTGAATGGCGTCCGCGCGCCGAAAAACCCGCTGGCCGATGAATTTGAAAATTCTGTGGCGCGGTGCTTCGGCGAGCCAATGGGGATCAAAAATGTTGTTGCCGTAAACGCTGATCAATAATTTGATTTTACTGCGTTTGACTAAGCAGTAGCCGGCGAGGCCGGTGATGTATGGCTCTTGGGTAACCACCAGATCGCAGTTGTTTTCTTTGATGATTTTTTTGCCAAGCCTGATGCCGTCGCAGATATAAAATAATTTATGCCAAGAATTGGTCGGATAAATCCGGACGTTCGGTGCAATCTGTTCCGGTTTGAACTTATCTCGCGTTAAAGCGATGATATCCAACCGCTCAACCAATTTGCCATACTCAATCATCCGGTTTCGCGCGTCGCCGCCCGGTTCAAAGAATTGCTTGTCTAAACTGAACATTAATACTCTCATCTTTTTTTATTACCCCCTCTCCTTCACTTTTTTTCTCCCCCCGCCCGAGGGGGAGATTAAGAGGGGGTGGGAGGGGTGAGGTCGTATTAACCTCCCCCTACCCCCTCCTTCGCAAGGAGGGGGAAAATCAGCTAAGCCCTCCTTCGCAAGGAGGGAGAAAAATTAGCCGGTTACGAATTTCTTTGCGATTTTGAACTCAATCGGCCAGGCAAAAAATTTAAGCTTCCAGCGCAGCTGGCAAACGAGAATAAAACCGAGCTTCAGCCACCTTTGCGCGCGGATGCTTGAGCCCATAGCGCTCTTGATGCTGTGCGCGCCGAACCGGACATAGGCCTCCATTGATTCAACCAGATCTTTTTCTTTGACCCAGGGGAAATTCCGTACCGTCAGATAACTTAATTCGTTTTCAACCAGATGCGACCAGTCCTCCAGGGTCGCCGGCGCCTGCCAACCAGCCGCCAGGCACTCAAGGTATAGATCCGAACCGGGATACGGCCGGAAGGCCTGGGGGCCCAAGATCTGCACCCGGTCGTCGCCGATGGCAATCAGGTCGTCAATCAGCTTCAGCGTCATCATCATATCCTTCTTGCTCTCTCCCGGCAGGCCGATCATAAAGGAATACTGCGGGATGATATCATGTTTCAGACACAGTCTGGCTGAATTGACGATCTGCTCCGGAGTCACGTCTTTTTTTATCTTGGTCAGGACAACCGGACTGCCGGATTCTGCACCGAAAGAAAAAAGGTAACAGCCGGATTTTTTGAGCTTGGCCATAAATTTATCATCCACCATGCCATCTCTCATATAATCCACGCGAATGGTTGTTTCCCAAGGGATAACTAAATCGCGCTCAATCATGCCGTCAATAATCGCCTTGGCGCGCTTGATGTCGACAAAAAAATTTTCATCCCAAAAACGCAATTTTTTGCCCTTAAAATATTCCTTGCTTTTGATGATACGCAAATCTTCCAGTACCTGCTTCACCGTCCTCGGCCGCCAGCGGTTTTTCAAAATCGCGTTGATGCAAAAGGTGCAGCGATGCGGACAACCGCGCGAGGTGAGTGAGGGGATGAGCGACAGCTTTTCCAAAACCTCCTGCGGCTCCAAATCCCAGTTGAAGAGCGGCGCCTCGGCCGGATTGTGCAGCTGGCGCGGCGGGTTCACGATTGTCTGGCCGTCTTTGATATAGGCGATGCCATCAATTTCGTCCAATGCCTTGCCTTCCGCCAGCTCGGTCAGGGTCAGCTCACCCTCGCCATAATTTACGATGTCAATCAGGGGGTTGGCGATGGTTTCTTTGATGAAAAAGGTCGGATGCGAGCCGCCCCAGATGATCTTGCAGGCGGGATTCAGTTCACGGATCAGCCGGCTGATTTCCAGCGCCTTGGGAATCTGGGTGGTCATCACTGACAGGCCGGTCAGATCAAAATTAACGATTTCTTGTTTCAACTGATCAAAAAAATCAGGCTGTCTGGCGCCGTCTAATATCTTCACCGTGATTCCCTTGCCATAAAGATAGCTGGCAATGCTCAAAAGCCCGACCGAGATTGAGCTGTCGTAGTTTTCCTTTACTATATTGAATGGCGGGTTGATCAAGAGAATCTTTTTCATATAAGCTGATTGATGAACACCGCTGTGGCATCTACCGTGTTCTGCCAATTGAATTTTTTTAACTTTTCTTTCGCGTTGGAAACTAAAGTCTTTCTAAAATTCTCGTCGAATAAAATATGTTCCGCGGCAGAGAGTATCGCTTCCCCGTTGTTGTAGCCGACCAGGATGCCGTTATGCCCGTTTTCTATCACCTCCGGATTGCCGCCGACCGCGGTGGTGATAATCGGCACGCCCGCCGCCATCGCCTCAAGCAAGGTATGCGACAGACCTTCATAGTTGGTGTTTAGGATAAACAAATCGGCCTGGCGGAAATAATTGATGACGGCGTTATTGCTGACTCGTCCTAAAAAAAGCACCCTATTTTCTACCCCCTCGCTCTTAGCCAGTTGCCTCAAATTTTCCAGTTCCGGCCCGTCGCCTAATACCGCGAAATAAACGTTATTCGCCGTGCTTAGCTTAGGCAGAATCTTGATGATTTCAGCCACGCCCTTCCAAATCGTCAATCGACCGGCGGTGATAATCAGCTTGGCATCAGCACCGAGCGTTTTTTTCAGGTCCGGCGCCGGCTCGGCTGAATCTTTCAAAAAATCAATTGAATTATAAATAACTTTAATCTTATTTTTCTCTACCCCGATTTGTGCGGCCAAGCCAGCCATGAACTCGCTCACCGCAATCACGCCGTCGGCGTTCGCCAGAATCTTTTTCCGCCTTTCTTTCAGTTTTTCAATCCGGTGGTCGTAGGTTTTTGACTGGAAATCAGTGATGTAATCGCTCGTCCAGCCGCTTGCTACCGCGGTCTCCCAGGCGCTGTCGCCGGCGAAGCGAAGCAGATATTTTTTTCCGAATATTTTTTTCAAGAGATAAGCGAAATAGCCGACGCTATAGGTATCAGTTGCATAAATTAAATCTGAGCGTGCGGCCAAATAGAGTATGGCAAAAAAATATTCAAGGTGCGGCAGGCGGGATCGGCCCTTGCGTATTATCCGGTAAATATTCTTATCGCCGGCTGATTTGTTGTCGGCATAAGTCAGGATACTGACTTTAAAACCCCTGGCCTCAAGCGCCTTGGCCATAGCCGCAAGCATCGTAGCCGGCCCGCCGATGTCCGGCGGATAAATTCCGGTGGCAATCAAAATTTTTTTCTTTTTATCCATTATCTCCGGTCGGCTTATGCTTAAAAATCACCAGCTGATAAACAAAAAAGTTTATGATGGCAATGCCGGCGGCGGTGATAAATTGCGCCAGCATATACCAAAGATGCGCCTTATCCACTAACAAATACATGCCAAAAGCGTTAATAACCATGCCGCAGATGCCGAGCGAGATGAACAAAACAAGCTGATGATGAGTTTGCTTTTCCTGCTCTCCTTTAAAAGTCCAAAACTTCTGGAGGGTAAAGCTGACGGTTACACCGAAAAAAAAGGCAATCACCGAAGAAATCAGATACCACAGTCCGATGATATCGGTGAAAAAATAAACAAAGAAAAAAGTGGTGCCTGCCGCTGTGCTGCCGGCAATCAGAAATTTGATTATTTTTTTATATTGACTGATTTTTCCGGAGATAAACTTAATCATATTTGAACTGTTGCTTGCTTCGCCGATCTTCTTGCCGCCAAGTATAATGCCAGTTCATACGCGCCGAACAATACGCCCGTATAAAATACGTCGCCCAACAGGGTGTTGCGGAAAAATGGCAAAGCTAAAGTGAAATTTGTAATTAGCCCCGCCCAGGTGTGCGGATACCAGTCAAAAAACGCCCAGACCGCGAAGTTAGTGACGAGAAAAAACGTGATTGAAGAGGCCA
>JBAZPT010000010.1:0-5030 GCA_041645535.1 Parcubacteria group bacterium | reverse complement strand
CCTCTATCCTGCTGGCCTTCTTCATCGGCAAATACGCGAGCAACAAGAAATGGTTTTTTGTGCCGCTGTCTTCCTTGGCCTCGTCGGTTGTATTTTTTCTCGTCACCAACTTCGCGGTCTGGGCGTTTTTTGACTGGTATCCGCACACCTGGGCGGGGCTAATTACAAATTTCACCTTAGCTTTGCCATTTTTCCGCAACACGCTTTTGGGCGACGTATTTTATACGGGCGTATTGTTCGGCGCGTATGAACTGGCATTATACTTGGCGGCAAAAAGATCGGCAAAACAAGCAACAGTTCAAATATGATTAAGTTTATCTCCGAAAAAATCAGCCAATATAAAAAAATAATCAAATTCCTGATTGCCGGCAGCACAGCGGCAGGCACCACCTTTTTCTTTGTTTATTTTTTTACGGATATAATCGGACTCTGGTATCTCACCTCTTCAGTGCTCGCATTTTTTTTCGGCGTAATCGTCAGTTTTACGCTCCAGAAGTTTTGGACCTTCAAGGGCGAACAGGAAAAGCAAACTCATCATCAGCTTGTTTTGTTTGTCTCGCTCGGTATTTTCGGTATGGTTATTAACGCTTTTGGCATGTATTTGTTAGTGGATAAGGCGCATCTTTGGTATATGCTGGCGCAATTCATTACCGCCGCCGGCATTGCCATCATAAATTATTTTGTTTATCAGCTGGTGATTTTTAATCACAAGACTACCGGAGAAAATGAATCATAAAAAAATACTGATTGCAACCGGCATCTACCCGCCGGACATCGGCGGGCCGGCTACGATGCTTGCGGCTATGGCCAAAGCGCTTGAGGCCGAGGGTTTTAAAGTCAGTATTCTGACTTATGCCGACAACAAATCAGCCGGCGATAAAAATATTTATCGAATTATACGAAAGGGCCGATCCCGTCTGCCGCACCTTGAATATTTTTTTGCCATACTCTATTTGGCCGCACGCTCAGACATAATCTACGCGACTGATACTTACAGCGTTGGCTACTTCGCTTATCTTTTGAAAAAAATCTTCGGAAAAAAATATCTGCTTCGCTTCGCCGGCGACAGCGCCTGGGAAATCGCGGTGGCAAGCGGCTGGACGAGCGATTACATCACTGATTTCCAGTCAAAAACCTACGACCACCGGATTGAAAAACTAAAAGAAAGGCGGAAAAAGATTCTAGCGAACGCCGACGGCGTGATTGCGGTGAGCGAGTTCATGGCTGGCTTGGCCGCACAAATCGGGGTAGAGAAAAATAAGATTAAAGTTATTTATAATTCAATTGATTTTTTGCAAGAGACGGCCGAACCGGCGCCGGATCTGAAAAAAACTCTCGGCGCTGATGCCAAGCTGATTATCACCGCCTGCCGGCTGACGATTTGGAAGGGCGTGGCAGAAATCATCAAGGCTCTGCCTAAGCTAAGCACGGCGAATAACATTTATTTTGCGGTATTAGGCGACGGGCCGGAACTGGAAAATTTGAGGCAACTGGCTAAGAGCGAGGGGGTAGAAAATAGGGTGCTTTTTTTAGGACGAGTCAGCAATAACGCCGTCATCAATTATTTCCGCCAGGCCGATTTGTTCATCCTGAACACCAACTATGAAGGTCTGTCGCATACCTTGCTTGAAGCGATGGCGGCGGGCGTGCCGATTATCACCACCGCGGTCGGCGGCAATCCGGAGGTGATAGAAAACGGACATGACGGCATCCTGGTCGGCTACAACGACGGGGAGGCGATGCGGACAGCCGCAGAGAAAATTTTATCTGATGAAAATTTCAGAACGACTCTAGTTTCCAACGCGAAAGAAAAGTTAAAAAAATTCAATTGGCAGAATACGGTTGAAGCTACCGCGGCGTTCATCAATCAGCTCATATGAAAAAGATCCTTTTAATCAACCCGCCATTCAATATAGTAAAGGAAAACTACGACAGCTCAATTTCGGTCGGGCTTTTAAGCATCGCCAGCTATTTATATGGCAGGGGAATCACCGTAAAAATTTTGGACGGCGCAAGACAGCCTGATTTTTTTGACCAACTGAAACAAGAAATAGTGAATTTTGATTTGGTCGGCCTCTCGGTGATGACCACCCAGATTCCCAAAGCGCTGGAAATCAGCCGGCTGATCCGCGAACTTAATCCCGCCTGCAAGATTATCTGGGGTGGTTCGCATCCGACTTTTTTCATCAAAGAAACCATCGCCAACTCCCTGGTTGATATGGTTAATTACGGCGAGGGCGAGCTGACTCTGACCGAGTTGGCGGAAGGCAAAGATTTGGCAGAAATTGATGGTATCGCATATATAAAAGACGGGCAAACAATCGTCAACCAGCCGCGGCAGCTTCATAATCCGGTTGAAGCTCCGCTTTTCAATTGGGATTTGGAACCGAAAGAAGTTTTGGAAAAGCTATCGCTCATCCCCTCGCTCACCTCGCGCGGCTGTCCGCATCGCTGTACTTTTTGCATCAACGCGATTTTAAAAAATCGCTGGCGGCCGCGGACAGTGGAACAGGTACTTGAGGATTTACGGATTATCAAAAACAAAGAATATTTCAAGGGGAAGAAACTGCGTTTTTGGGATGAAAATTTTTTTGTTGATATCAAGCGAGCCAAGGCGATTATTGACGGCATGATTGAGCGCGATCTGGCCATTCCCTGGGAAACGACTATTCGTGTGGATTATATGCGCCCCGGCATGGTGGACGACGAATTTATGGCCAAATTGAAAAAATCCGGCTGCTACCTTTTTTCTTTCGGCGCGGAGTCCGGCAGTCCGATGATTCTGACCAAGATAAAAAAAGACGTGACTCCGGAGCAGATCGTCAATTCGGCCAGGCTTTGTCTAAAGCACGATATCATCCCGCAGTATTCCTTTATGATCGGCCTGCCCGGTGAGATGAGAAAGGATATGATGATGACCCTGAAGCTAATTGATGATCTCATCGCCATCGGTGACGACCGGGTGCAGATCTTGGGGCCGCAGGCCTTCCGGCCGTATCCCGGCTCGGATCTTTACCTTGAGTGTCTGGCGGCCGGCTGGCAGGCGCCGGCGACCCTGGAGGACTGGTCGCATATGGTTGAAAACGAATTGAGCTATCTGACGGTGCGGAATTTTCCCTGGGTCAAAGAAAAAGACCTAGTTGAATCAATGGAGGCCTACGTGCGGTTCGGCGCCCACAGCATCAAAAGCGCCATGGGTTCAAGCATCCGCGCGCAGAGATGGCTGAAGCTCGGTTTTATTCTCGTTTGCCAGCTGCGCTGGAAGCTTAAATTTTTCGCCTGGCCGATTGAGTTCAAATTGGCCAAGAAATTTGTAACATCATAATCAGATGAGAGTATTAATGTACAGTCTGGACAAGCAATTTTTTGAACCGGGCGGCGACGCGCGAAACCGGATGATTGAATATGGCAAATTGGTTGAGCGGCTGGACATCGTCGCTTTAACTCCGAATAAATTCAAGCCGGAGCAGATTGCACCGAATGTCCGGATTTATCCGACCAATTCTTGGCATAAATTATTCTATATTTGCGACGGCATCAGGCTTGGAAAAAAAATTATCAAAGAAAACAGCTGTGATCTGGTGATTACCCAGGAACCGTACCTCACCGGCCTCGCCGGCTATTGTTTGGCTAAAGGTAAGAAGATCAAACTGTTGGTCAGCGTTTACGGCAACAACATTTTTGATCCGCATTGGCTCGCCGAGGCGCCACGCCACAGAATTTTTAAATTTATCGGTCAGCGAGTTTTCCGGCGCGCGGACGCTATTCAGACTGACGGCTTTGAAACAGTCAGAGATTTGAGGGCGCGTTATGGCGAAAAAGTTTTTTGGAAGCCGATTATCCCGAGCAATATTGAAGATTTCAAGATTGAAAAAGAAAAAACCTCGCCGCCGGTAAAAATTCTGTTTGTCGGCCGTCTGGTCAGACAGAAGAATTTGCCTCTGCTTATGGAAGTGCTGGAACAATTGTCAAAAACAGCCGCAACCGGAAACGTCGCCGTTACTATAATTGGCGACGGGCCGCTCAAGGATTATCTTTTGGCCGAGATTAAAAAAAGAGGACTAGAAAAATTGGTAACTTATATCCCGCGCGCCAGCCGCAGCGAAATTCTGAATATTTTCAAAGAGCACCATATCCTGATTTTGACTTCTATATATGAAGGTTTTGCCAAGGTCTTTATGGAGGCGGCGGCGGCCGGCCTGCCGATCGTGACCACGCGAGTGAGCGGCGTGGCCAACATCGTGAAAGACGCAGTCAGCGGTTTTGTCCTCGCGCAGGGCGACGCCGCAGGACTGGCGGAAAAAATAAAAATTTTGGCAACCGACTCGGACAAGCTTAGAGAATTTTCAAAGAATATAAAAGAAGATTTTTGGGCAAAATATGATTTTAAAGTGATGATAGAAATCCAGCAAAAAATATTCAACTATTTAAGCCAACACAACAATGGATAGCGCGGCAAAAAAAATGGTTTTGGTTTCTCTTTTTTTGGGAGATGTGGTCGGCGTACCGCCGCTCGGGCCTTTATATTTAGCAACCGCTCTGACCAAAAACGGTTTCGGCGCGAAAATCATTCACCGAAAAGCTGAAGAAATTGAGGCGGTTATCTCGGAAATTGAAAGTTACCGGCCGGACTTGGTCGGCATGTCGGTTTTCACCGGTTACAACAATATCGCCTATGCCGAACTGTGCCGCAAGCTTAAAAATCGCGGTTATAAAATAGTTCTCGGTAACGCACATCCGTCGTTACTGCCCGAGGATTCATTGCGCGAGGATTACGTTGATTTTGTCGTCATGGGCGAGGGAGAGGAGACTTTGGTTGAATTGATGCAAAATTTCGGCGACGAAAGCAAATACTCATCCATTCTCGGGCTTGGCTGGAAGGACGGGGAAGGAAGGATATTTATCAATCCGGAAAGAAATTTTATTGCCAACCTGGATGACTATCTGATTGACTGGTCGCTGATTAACGTTGAAGATTACCTGATTCCGTATTTTTTTAAGTTCAAAAGGGTTTTTACTGTCACCACTTC
>JBAZPT010000009.1:0-5123 GCA_041645535.1 Parcubacteria group bacterium | reverse complement strand
CCGGAAAAAGAAATTAATCTGGTGAATCTGGCGATCGCGTCTCCGCTTCTTTGCCAAAATGTCGTTTTGGAAGGGCAACTCATTTATGCCAAAGACGAAAATGAAAGAATTCTTTTTCAAATCCAAGCGCTTCACCAGTATGAAGAGTACCGGCATTTAAGCGGCATATACAACTTAGTTTTAAAAGAAAAAATAAAAGCTTTATGACAGAATTAATTGAACAAAAATTAATAGAAAAACAAGACAATCTCCTTCAAATTTATGAAGGCTTAAAAAACTTGCAAAAATTGCCCAAGGAAAAACTGGAGGAAAACATCGAACATCTTTGGGCGGTGACATTCGGCCTGATTGCCGGCATTGAAGCGGCGATGGATATCGCGCAGTTTATTCTGGCAGGCAAGGGCAAAAAAGCCGAAAGCTACGGAAGTTTGCCGGATAAGTTATTTGAAGTGAATATAATCGACAAAAAATTTGCGGATGAATTTCGCAAAATGATCGGGTTTAGAAACAGAGCCATTCATAATTATCCGTCATTGGATTCTTCCGAAGTGTATAATATTCTTCAAAACAGCTTGGACGACTTTAAAAAATTCTTAGAGTTATAGTTTCTTCAAGATTTAGCCTTGAAAATTCGCAGACGGCAAAATCCGGGGGAAATCTCCGGGTTTTTGGTTTGCTTTTATGCCATAAAAACATAACTTGACTTCCTGATTTACGGGATTAAACCGCATATTTAGAAAAAAATTGACAAATTTACCTAAATATGTATAATGATAGTATAATCAATTAGGCTTAATTAATATAACTATGGCTATACTAAATAGAGCAATTGCCGGTAGAATAAAAGGGGCTATTCAAGGAGAAAGAAAAGTCATTATTATTTATGGTCCCAGGCAAGCTGGAAAAACTACGCTTATAAAATCTTTGCTGGCCAGCATGGGGGCGAAATATGAATATTTTACCGGAGACGATCTTTACGCGCAAAACTTATTCGGTAAAAACGAACTGGAGTCGCTCAAGAGGGTTCTAAAAAATGATATCGTTGTTATTGATGAGGCGCAAAAAATTGAAAATATCGGCTTGTCATTGAAGCTGATTTTTGACAATTTACCGATGAAAATTATCGCATCCGGTTCAGCCTCCTTTGATTTGGCTAATAAGTTGAACGAATCGCTTACGGGTAGGACAAAAACATTCTGGCTTTATCCCATGGCCTACGCGGAAATAAAGGAAAAATACCGAAAAACATCTCCTGAAATCGCGATTGAGGAGATGCTACGTTTCGGCATGTATCCCAAAGTTCATACGCTGGAAAACGACGACGAGAAAGAAAATTATTTATACGAGTATCTGAATAATTATTTATACAAAGACATCCTGGCTTTCGCGGGCGTGCGCAAACCGAAAAAAGTCGTCGATCTATTGACGCTTCTGGCCTTGCAAGTCGGCAAGGAAGTGGCCATTTCCGAATTGGCGCAAAATTTGTCCTTGAGCCAGAAAGCGGTGGAAAGCTATCTGGATATTTTGGAAAAAATGTTCGTAATAATGAATTTGCGGGGATTCAGCCGCAACCTACGCAAAGAAATTTCAAAAACTTCCAAATATTATTTTATGGATGTCGGACTCCGAAACGCTTTGGTCAGAAATTTCAATCCGCTGAACCTGCGTTCGGATGCCGGCGATTTGTTTGAAAACTGGCTGATTATTGAAAAAATAAAGGCCGCGAATATTTTTGAAAAACCGGCCAATTTCTATTTCTGGCGGACATACGACCAGCAGGAAATAGATTTAATTGAAGAGCGCGCGGGAAAGCTGCGAGGTTATGAAATAAAATGGAAAAAGAAAAATGCCAAGGCGCCGGAGGAGTGGCTGAAAACATATGAAAATTCTTCTTTTGAAATCATAAACAGGGATAATTACTCAGAATTTATCGGCGAATAAATCAGAATAATAGCGTAAAAAAGTTATCCACAGGGCTTGCGCGAAAAAAACTAAAAATGTGGTATAATATAAACAGAAAATAACTTTTCAAACAAAATAAAAAAATGAAAAATAAAATCGCCCTTCTTGTTATCGCAATAATAGTTATTATTACGGCACTATTTATCTATAATAACTATAAAAAATTAAGCCAAAAAAATTCTGAAAATTCCCAGCCGACGGTTGAAACTCAGCCCGCCAAAAAAGAAGCGGAAATTCCCGATGACATCAAAAAGATCATGAACAACAACGCCACGGGAAGCGTGATCAGCATCGATCAAAAAGCCATGACGCTCGCTATCGACACGGGAAAAACATATAATTTGACCAATGAATCATATGTGCTGCAAGTGGCGGACGGCAAAATCGAAAACAAAAGCCTGACTGACATTAAGGCGGGCACTAAGATTTATTTGCAGTTTGAACCTGAAACGAATAATGCTTTGACCATAACTATTTTGAAATAATCTTAGGCAGCTTCATAAATTTTTTATACAAAAAAATGAAAAAAAATATAAAAGCATCTCTATTTCCAATGTTGGGCGGAATTTTTGTTTTTATTTCCATTTTCTTTTTTGGCATTAAAGATGCGAAAGCTCTACATTTTACCACTAGTGCCTGTCAGTACACTATTGCCGCTGGTAAGGCAAGTTTCGCTCCAGGAGAAACAATGACGATCAAAATGATCGTCACTTGCGAAGATGATTTTAATGAACTTATGGGGCAGAAGCTTTTTGCTAACATTACTGCTTCTAGCACTACTCTTGATAAAAATGATTTTCTAACCGGTCATGCACTTCCGGCCTCGACTTATACTTTATTTGACTCATCTGTATTTGGAGGCATCCGTACGACTTCTAAATCTATTACTGTTTCGGCTCCGTCGTCTCCAGGTAGTTACAAAGTAATTTTAACCACCAAATCTGTTGGGCTGATTTGTGGCTTTTCAGGTTGGAGGGGTAATTGTTTTGACGGCGGTTGTATATCACAGTGTATAGTTTTTAATGATTTGCCTTTTGCTGTTACTACTCCTCCGCCCACTTGTAACGCCTTTTGGTCTCCTTCAGGCCCGATAGCAGCGGGCGGATCATCCACAATATACTGGTCCAGCACCAACGCGACTAGCGCCACCTATACTTGCTCGGGACCCATACCCGGTTCCGGTTCTGTTGGTACCTCTGGTAATCTTCCGGTTACTTTTCCTTCCGCCGGCACGGAAAAATGCACGATATCCGTGTCAGGGCCGGGGGGTTCGAGCATGTGCAGCGGATCGCTTGTGATTAATCCTCCAGCTTCTCCTCCGACATGCAGCGCCTATTGGTCTCCTTCAGGCCCGATAACAGTGGGCGGAGCATCCACGGCTTATTGGACCAGCAGCGCTAATGCGACTAGCGCTACCTATTCTTGTACGGGACCCATATCTGGTTCTGGTTCTGTCGGTACCACCGGCTCTTCGCCGTTCACTTTTCCTTCTGCCGGCACGGAAAAATGTACTTTGAATGTCAGCGGTCCAGGCGGGAGCGGGTCATGTATCGCCAGTCTTGTTGTTAATGATCCAATCTGCACTGTTACATCCTGGTCTCCTGATCCTTTCACGGTTTGTTCCGGAACTCCATTTACTCAAACCAGCAACTGTGGGACTCAGCGTGGCTGGACAGGAACTAAAGTCTGCGGCTGCACGCCATCCAGTTTTACATATAGTTGTAGTGATACAGCATGCGGATCGTGCGGAACAACCCAAACAACTGCTTATTGGCTTTGTATTAAAACTGATAATTGCGGCAACGCATCAACTGTTCTACAGGAAGAGTGTACTGTAAACACTTGCTCAGACACAACTTGCCCGGCTTGCCCGACAACTTCAGATAGTCCTAACTGGAGAGAAATCGAGCCCTAATGGTATGCGGGACTGTTTTAAAAATCCGGCAATGAATATGCAAAACAAAAAAATATTTTTAGTCCCCATCCTCTGCGCGATAATTTTCGCGAACTTTGCTTTTTTCCTTCCTCCCGCTTCCGCCCAAGTTTCCACTCCCGAGCCTTCCTGGACAGGACTGGTTCCCTGCGGCCGGAATACTGGCACCGCCGCGGAAATGGCGCCCTGCACGCTTTGCCATTTAATTATCGGTTTTCAAAGATTGGTGCAGTATGGAATGTATATGGTGGCGACTTTGGCATTGGTGGGCATATTTTTCGCGGGAGTAATGTATATGGTTTCTACGGGCGATGAAAATATGATGACGCAAGCCAAAGGCTTTTTAAAAGTCAGCCTCATCGGTTTTTCGGTGGTGATCGGCGGCTGGCTGATCGTGAATGTTACTGTCTGGGTGTTAGGCGCGAAAGCTGATTTAGGAATCGGAATTACATCCTGGAATAAATTCACTTGCAGCACCAAGTCGAGCGCGGGGACAAGCACAAATGGCGATAATTCATACTCGGGAATGCTGGGCGATTTTTTTGTAAGCTATCCCTCGCTTGCTTTCCCTGTCGGAGAACATAAATATGAGAAAAATGTGTCGTTTTATGTTCCCGGGGAAAATAAAGATAAATATGCATATAATTGCTCAATTAAGCCTTCCAATCTTAAAGCCGAAATGACTGGCGCTACGGCATGTACAATCACAGGAACTCCCAGCGCGCAGGAATATATCCTCACTTTTTCGGCAACGGCAAAAAAAGGATCAGGGGCGCCGGCCGTGGAATCACAGACTGTTGCCATTAAAGCTTCGAGTTAGCGCGGAAGTTTTCATAAAATGCCTTATTCAAGTCAAGAAAAATTATAAAAGTTATCCACATTAGTTTTTTGATTTATCGGCAAAAAAGTTTTATAATAAAAGGTGCTTCAAGGTTATTACCCGGGGTTTTGATTGTTTAAAAATAAAAAAAAATGAAACCGATAAAAAAACTCTTCTTGCTTTCCGCGCTTCTTTTTTCTTTGCCCCTGCTCACTCTTCTTTTTTGCGTTTCTTTTGCCTCCGCCCAAGCCTGCACTCCTCCCAGCACCGGCTGTACTTCAGATCAAACTTGCATCAGCGGCGCCTGCCAGTACGGCACCTGCGGAGACAAAGTCTGCAATGACTGCTCCAATGCTTTTTCTCCCTGTAGTATAAACGAACCGGCCACCTGCCCGGGAGACTGCCCCG
>JBAZPT010000008.1:0-5683 GCA_041645535.1 Parcubacteria group bacterium | reverse complement strand
CTCCGGCTGAATTCGTATTTGTGATACACCACAGCTTCGGGGGCGAGGACACAACGCCAGCCGCCGAGCCAAAGACGCCAGCCGAGATCCAAATCCTCGCCGTACATCCAAAACTCTTCGTCAAATAAGCCGACCTCTTTAAGCGCTGCCGCCCGATATAGCACCGAGGCGCCGCTCGGGTAGAATATTTTATTGCTTTTCGCCAGAATGCTTTTTTCATAAACCAGATTAAAGCCTTCACAGTAGCCGAATCCAAGAAAATGCATCTGATTGCCCAGGCTATTGATCTTATTTTTATCCGAATATAACATCAACCGCGCCTGTACCGCGCCGATTTTTTCATCCGATTCAGCCATCTTAACGAGCTCGCTTACCGCGCTCTGGTCAACCTCCGTGTCCATATTGAAGAGAATGATATAATCAAAACCCTCATCCAGCGCCCGTTGCATCGCCACATTATTGCCCCTGGCAAAACCGTCGTTATTTTTGTTCCTGATAATTTCAAAAAATGGCGGTGTATTCCCCTCTTGAGAGAGGTGGCGCGAAGCGCCGGGGTGTGTGTTCCCCAAAACTCTTTGCGCTTCATTCACCATAAACCCATAACTCTCCTCCGAGCTTTCATTATCAATTAAAAAAATTTTGGACTCGCCGGTCCAATCCTGCTTGCGGACGCTTTCCAAGCAGTCCGCCAGATATTTTTTACCATAGTCCCGCCAGTTGGGACTGATGATGATAGCAACTTTTTTACTCATTCGTTTAAATTTTCATTTATTTTATAATCTGCACGCGCCGTCGGCCCAGAGGCCGGCTTTTTTATTTTGCGCTTCCTTTTGCGCCGCCTTAAACTCCGTTTGATATTTATATGGCAGATCGTAGGTATATTCGTAAGCGTAGCCGAGCTTAATAATTTCCAAGTTGTAAAATAGTCCTTCTTTGGTGCGAGCGTATCGGAGTAGGCGGCTATATTTATCCCGATTGATCTGGCTTGGATCGGCTTCCAGCTCCACCTCTTGGCCGTCTAAAAGTTCGTGCGCCTTGGCGCTCGCTTCGCGGCCGAAGCACTCCACCGGCTTCCTCGGATCAACCACCTCTGGCGTATTGATACCCAAGAGGCGCAGCCGCTCGGTCTGGCCGTCTAACTGCACGTCAATCGTGTCGCCGTCCACAACATTAACCACTTTATAATATTTTTTTACCAGGTCGGCTTGTAGTGGGCCCGCCGAACCTACTGGCGCGGGCTCGTCGTTTAATAGCGCATTCGCCTCCACCGCCTGCTTTTTTGCCTGCTCGGAAATTTGCTTGGCCTGATTCAAACCCCTGGCGGCTTGCGAAAAATATTCAGGATTGGTGGCAACCGGAATGAGTTCATTGCAGCCGGTCAAAATAAACAAAAGAGGAAGTAAGGATACAAATTTTTTCATAAAACTACGTCTTCGCCTTACTTTTGTACCCTGCTTTCTCTAAAACTAGTGCAATAAATAATCCAATCGGCCAAGCGCAACAAAGCAGCCAATACTGCCAAACCGGGTGCCACTTCTTAAAATACTTGAGCATACTATCACGAAAATATCTTTGCGTGGTGCCGCGCTTGACCTGCTTAAAACTTTGTCCTACGTAATCAATGCATTCAGCCGCGGGCGTGTACCAAACCTCTCCCCCGCTCTCTTTGACACGCAGGCAAAAATCCACCTCCTCAAACCAGAGAAAATAACGCTCATCAAGCAAGCCGACTTTATTAATCGTTTCCCGTTTTATCATAAAAAAACCGCCGCGAACCGAATCAACTTTAACCGGTGCACCGTAATCAAAATCGACGACGATATAACTATCCAAAATTTTCGGGAACAAGTGCGGCAATTTAAAAATAATCGCCAACTGATTCCGGACGGTCGGAAATCGCCGAACATGCTTTATCGTCTCGCCTTTTTCATTAATTAAATGGCAGCCGGCTACGCTCGCTCGCGGATTCTGTTTCATCCACTCAAGCATGTTGACCAAGCTGTCGGGGAATATTTTCATGTCCGGATTGAGCAGCAGAACATAATCACCCTTTACCTCTTTTATTGCTTGATTATTGGCTTTTGCAAAACCAAAATTATCCGGGTTAGCGATTAAATTGACATTCTTAAACTCATTCTTCACCATCTCGACTGTGCCATCACCGGAATTATTATCAACCACAAACACCTCAAAACTGATTGCCCGCGAACTGGCAAACAGCGCCTGCAGGTTTTCCCACAATTTATCTTTCACTTTCCACGAAACGATGATGATCGATAAATCCATATTATTAATAACCGACTATTAGCTTGTTTTGTCCGTTTGCCATAGATTACTCGCGGCAATCGACCTCCCGCCAAAACTGCTTGAAAAAATTAACCATAAATTGATGGCGCCGAGCGGCAATCCGCGCGCCGGTTTTAGTGAGTATTCTGTCTTTAACCTTGCTCAACATGACTACATACTCGCGCCAAGCAGTGTCTTCTTCGCTATAGGTTTTGGTTTTACGTGCGTTCGCACGATCAAGGTTGTAAAGCCTGGCGCCAATCTCTCCCGCAAACTGGAAATCCCGACCGATGCCGATTGCCCCGATTGAATCCAATTTGTCAGCATCAAACAAAACCTTCGCCTCAATCGTCTGCGGTTCATGATTATTTCGGGAACGATGGCTGAGAATGGCATGAAGAATGTTGTCCTGCATCTGTTTAGTCAACTTAAATTTAGCCAACAGTTTGCGGCTTTTTTCCTCGCCTTTTTCCGCATGACAAATCAACCCCTTGCTTTCATCCTCTTCGCGGCGGCCGATATCATGGAGCAAGGCGGCGACTTCCACCACGCTCAAATCGGCCCCTTCCCTGCGGCCGATTTTTAAAGCCATTTTTTTTACCCTTTCAACATGGCTCCAATCATGGCAACCATGAATCGCAATAAAATGCTTCCTGGCTTCAGTTTCTATTTTTTTAATTACTTTTTTTGTAACGATATTTTTTTCTTAAACTTCCAGCTTTTTTCCATTTACTCTTTTACTCCTTCATTAATTTTTCCAGATGGCTCTTGATTTTTATTCTCTTTTTCAGCTGCTCCCGCCTTTCCCTGATTTTCTTTCTTAATTTGAACAATTGAAACCACTGCTTAACCACGTGCGGCTCAAAAACCAGCACATACAAATTACTCTTAATTTCGTACCAAAAAGTTTTTATGCGAATACCGGTTGAATAATCATTATTCAGGATTTTTTGCAGAATAATGTGATGATTAAGCCATGATAACTCTTTGTACTCTTTTTTTCTGCCCTGCCGGCCCCTGATAATATTCAAAATCCCCTTGCCGCGGCCGGCAACGGTGCGATCGTGATAGGCAACCGCGGACGGGGCAAAAATACTCTTATGGCCGGCTAATTGCAGGCGGTAAGACAAGTCAACGTCTTCCTTGTACATAAACATCAGCTCGTCAAAATACTCTTTCCCGCCGTCATCTCTGATAAAAGCCACATCATCAAGCGCCGAAAGCCGGTATATTGCCAGCGCGCCGCTCGGACCGAAAATTTCCTCTTCAAGATCAAATTGGCCGTGGTCGATTTCGCTCTGTCCGCGATCGATAAAACGATGCTCCCTGGTAATCTCAATGCCGACCGAATCAATAAAATTGGTTTTACCTCCTCCGCCGACATCCCTTTCGTTATAATTCCAGCGCTTAATTTTGCAAGTAGCCGAGCCGATTTGCGGGGTTTTCATTACCGCATTGACCAGTTCGGACACCACGTTCGGCTCATAAACCATATCCAGGTTGCTCGCGACAAAGTAATCGGCACCCAGATCAATGGCGTTTTTTATCATTAAATTATACGATTTGGCATAACCCAAATTTTCTCCGGTTCTGATAACGGTGGCGGCGGGATAATTTGCTTTTAGCCATAAAACGTTATCGTTGTCTTCTAATTCGCTGTTATCAACAAAAATCAGTTCAATGTTGTGATAGTCCTGTATCTCAATACTTTTTATAAAATACGGCAAGTATTTTGAAGTAGCGTAACTTTTATCGGCTTTATCAAACAAAATCGCGCCAATAAAAACTTTTGGCGCGTTTTTCGGTTCAAGGCGCAGAGGCTCAATCGGCCTTTTAAAATTTTTAAGATTGTAGGCGGCGTCGACCAGGCTCTCGTGCGTACCGGCATCAAACCAATAGCCTCGTAAAAAAGCGGCCTTCATCTTACCTTCTTTGATATAAATATTATTCAAATCCGTGATTTCCAATTCCCCTCTCTCGGATGGTTTTAAAGATTTAATGTATTTAAAGGCCTTGGCATCATAAATATATAATCCCACAACTGCCCAATTAGATTTTGGATTCCGCGGCTTTTCGGCGATATTTACCACTCGATCACCGTCCAATTCGGCGATGCCGAACCTTTGCGGGTCATCAACTTGCTTTAAAAAATTCACCGAGCCGCCGTTAAACTCCTGGACTTCCTTTATAATATTGTCTTCGGTGATATTGTCGCCGAACACCACCACAAAATTATCATCGCCGACAAAATCCTCAGCCAGCCCCACGGCGTAAGCCAAACCACCGGCATGATCCTGAACCTTAAATTGAAAATTAGCGTTGAATTCCTTGCCCGAACCTAAAAGTTTAGCGAAGTCTCCGGCATGATCCTTGCCGGGCAAAATCAAAATATCGGAAATACCGGCCTTAAGCAAGGTCTGAATCGGATAATAAATCATCGGCTGGTTATAAACCGGCAACAAATGCTTATTGGTAACTTTGGTGTTAGGAAACAGGCGCGTGCCGCTCCCACCGGCAAGTACTACACCTTTCATTTTTTTAGTCATACATCAGACGGCTTGATTTCGTGTTTTTAAATATTTTTCAAGCGCCGCTTGCCATGGCCCGAGCGGCTCAAGTTTTGTGTTGATTAAGACGGAATATTTTGGACGCCTGGCAGGCCGCGGAAATTTGCTTGCCGGCACCGGTGTTAATTTTACTTTCTTATCGGCGAGTTCAAACAGTTTCTTGGCCGCTTCATACCAGGTGGCCGGCCTCGGATTAACGATATGATAAATGCCAAAACCGCGATTTTCGTCAATCAATTTTCTGGTTGCTTCGGCCAAATCCGGCGTATAAGTGAAACAGCTTGTTTCTTCATTGACCAGGTCAAAAGCGTCTCTCGTTTCGCTTAATTTGAGCATAGTATCAAAAAAACTCGGCTTAGCGGCTTCACTCAAACCCTTGGGGCCGAATAATTTAGAGGTGCGGATCAAATACCATTTGAGTCCGCGGCCCGACAAACGGATAATTTCCTGTTCGCCGGCCAATTTACTTTCGCCGTATTTACTGATCGGTTTCGGCTCGTCTTCCTCGGTATACCCCTGCCGTTTTTTGCCGTTAAAAACATAATCGCTTGAATAATGAATCAAGATCGCTCCGACCGCAAGCGCAGCTTGAGCTAAAAAGCCCGGCGCCTGGCCGTTAATTTTCATCGCCAGCTGATTTCCTTCTGCCTCTTCGCACTTGTCAACCGCGCTAAAAGCCGCGGCATTGATGATAATCACCGGCTTTATTTCCTTGATCTTTTTTGCAAGCAAACCCTGGTCGGTAATGTCTATCTCCTCTTTATCCCAGGGTATAACTTCAATTTTTTTATTCTCTGTAAAAACTTTCACCAGTTGATCGCCTAAACTGC
>JBAZPT010000007.1:0-7261 GCA_041645535.1 Parcubacteria group bacterium | reverse complement strand
AGAAAAATACCGGTTCAATTTTAAGAACATCAGCTAGACCGTAATAAAATCTTTCAAATTTGCCGACGGGAAATAACCCGGCAAAATTATTTGGCTTAAGAAAAAGATTGTATTGACCGGCAAACATAATATATATGCCTTTATAATCAACAGCAAAAGCGATAAGAAAAACGAAGATGCAGCTCGCCAACGATTTGATGATAGTTTTAACGGAAATTTCTTTCCAGTTGCTCAGAAGGCCGACAAAAGGAAAAACGAAAGACATGATGCCAATATAATGAGAGGAAAAAGACATTGCCGCCGCTACGGTTGACCAGAAAAAATATTTTTCCTTCTTTTCAATTTCAAATTTTAAAATAAAAAATAAGGACAGGAGAAAGAAAAACGCCATCGGCGCGTGCAATTTACCCCAATGCGACAATACCACCGGAATCAAGCTAAATGTATAAACAAGGGCGGCATAATAAGCGCTTGTCTTATGTTTAAATATAAGACTATAAATTTTATAAATAAGATATACGGATGCTGTGCCGATAAATACTGAAAACCACCTGATTATGATATAGATCTGGCCGATTCCATGGCCGATAAGGAAACCCTTAATTTCCTCAAGACTATGCAGATTATTTGCCAGAGCCAGATATATTATCCTTATAATCAAAACCGGAAAATAAAAAAATGCCATCAATACCGGATAAGAACTGGAAGCGGTAAATAAATTCTTATTATTTGTCGCGTCTATCAAAAACTGCATAGTAGATCTTTCATCGCCAATCCAAGTTACGCCGAAAGGATAATCAAAATAAATTCCGTACCATCGGACAGAAAAAGCAACCAATAAAATAATTATTATAAAATAATTATCCTTGATAAATCCAATAAGTTTATTTTTTATATCATTCATAATCACTGATGCTACAAAAATTTTATCTTATTCATTGCAAAGACCACCATTTTAAGCAGCAGCCAGCCGTGAGTAAAGCGGGAAATGTTCGTATCGCCATATTCTCTGGCGCGATACTTGATCGGCACTTCCACAATTTTTAAATTCAGCTTGGCCGAACCGAATATCAAGTCAAAGTCGCCGAAAGGATCAAAATCCCCAAAATACGATCTGTTGGCAATCAAACTTTGATAATTTTTTCTGGATAAGACTTTAGTGCCGCAAAGCGTGTCTTTCAAGCGCTGTCCCAACAACCAGGAAAACATGATGGAAAAAAACTTATTACCGAGCATATTCAAGAAACGCATCGCCTCTTTTTCCATCGGATAAATTAAGCGCGAGCCGTTAATATATTCTCCCCTGCCGGAAGAGATCGCCTGATAAAATTTCGACAAATCTTCCGGCGGTACCGTCAGGTCTGCATCAAGAATCATCAAAATCTCGCCTTGAGCCAAAGCAAAGCCTTTTCTGACTGCGTCGCCCTTCCCTTTTCCGTCCTGCTTCGCGTATTTGATGTCGTATTGATCTTTGTATTTTTCATAAACTCTGATGATTTCCTTATAAGTATTATCTGATGAATTACCTTCAACAAAAATAATTTCCGTGTGGCTGCCTAGTTTTGGCATTCTTTTTATGGCATTCTCAATATTCCCCTCTTCGTTCCTGGCGGGAATAACAACGCTGACGGAAAAATCTTTTTTATCTGATAAATCAGGATTGATTCTGGCTATGACAAAATTCACCAAGCACAATTTATTGATAATCGGCAACTGGCCGATATACCTGTTAAGCAGATTGGATAATAAAGGAATATACTTCGGAAATAACAACCTGCGCCCTGTTTTTATAACATCATAATTTTCCAGGTACAAAAGATTGGACAAATCATTTGTATTCAACCAATTCAATCTGGCTTGCCGCATTTTTAAATTTAGCATTTCTGCCAGCCCCAGCATCGGCGCCCAGAGAAAATTATGATAGGTAAAAATTATTCTTGTTTCAGGCGTACAAACCCTGGCCAGTGATTTCAAAAATTTTTGCACATCCTCAAAATAGCCGAGCACATCTGAAATGATGATAAAATCAAACTTTTCTCCCAACTCAATGTTTTGGGCGTCCATCACTAAAAACTCCAGATTCGGATATTTATTTTTTGCAATTTTTATCATCTCCGGCGATATATCAATACCCACGCCCCGGCTCGGTTTAACGCTATCAAGTATATATCCGATGCCGCAACCGATTTCCAAAACGTTTTTTCCGTTTGGTATGTTATATCGTAAAAATTTAGTCAAATCTCTGTAATAATATTTGTTTCTATCAATATACATGGATCGCTTTTCGGCAATTCGTTGAATAGATTTCATGTTTTCGTTGTCGTGGTTCATATTTTTTAGTTAAATTTTTTCAGCAAAAAAATCCAAACTGAACATATTATCATTAATTTTAGAATCTATATCTTTCAGTTTGTCTTGAGGCAAGTCTATTTGAAAATTTGATTTTTTCAACAACTCCAGATAAGCCAAAGGCTTTATTCCGACCTTATTTAATCCATATGGCCAAAACTCGCTCAGAATCATTAATTTATCAGCTCTGCTGAATAATTTTTCGCCGCCTAAAATTGCGTAGTACTCATAGCCCTGAATATCAATTTTAATGAAATCAATCGGTTTATTGCCAAAAAAATCATCAAGCGAAACCGCCTCAATCTCTATAAATTTTCTATTTTCCCCGGCATCATAAGTATGATGATCAATATTCAAATCATCCGAAACATATAATTTTATTTTTCCGCTTTTGTCGGATACCGCCTTTTTGTTAATTGACACGTTTTTTAGATTGATCGTATTTCTTTCCAAGTGGCGGAAGTTTTCTTCATCAGGCTCAAAAGCATACACTCTGCCCGTGGCGCCGACTAATTTTGAAAAAAGAATGGAGTAAAAACCGATATTGGCGCCGATATCCACGACCACCATTCCCGGCTTGATAATTTTTTTTAAGGCCTGTATTTTTTTTCTATCAGATATTTTTTTATAAGCAAAATATAAAGGCTTATAAACAAAGTATAGCTTTTTATAAATCATATTGCCTATCAAGAATTGAACCGGATACTCTTTTTTCATTTTTTTACGTTATGAATTCAATAATTTTTTCCGCCTTGCCTTGCCAGGTCAGCTGTTGCAATTTGGCAGAAGCGATTTCAACTTTTATCTGTACCTCCTCCCGATTTCCCCCGCCAGCAACGTATTTTAGGGTTTTGGCCAACGATTCGCTGTCGTCAGCCTTGAAAGTATAACCGCAATCAGCTAATATCTCCTCGGCTAAATCCAGTGCCGAATACACAATCGGTCTTTTAGCTGCCATGTATTCATAGATTTTCATCGGGAAGCCGTACAGGCGGAAATGGGGCTGGTTCGGGTACGGTATGACCAAGATGTCCATCGCCTGTTCAAACGCGGCCACCTCGCCCAGCTTCACCCTACCGATAAAAATGCATCTTTCTGCAACGTCAAGTTTCTCCGCGTATTTTTTATATTCAGATAGCTCTGCCTCTTTTCCCCCGACAAACACCATTATATTATTTTCAGCCAATTTTGTTGTTGCCTCAATCATGGTCTTCAGCCCCTTCTCCATGCCCATGGTTTTAAACAGGCCAACGTAGCCGATCAGATGTTGGCCGTCCGGCAGAGCGAGTTTTTTTCTCAATGCCGTCCGGTCAAGGGCTCCGGCATAGTTCACTGGGTCCACTCCGCCGTAAACCGTTAAAATCTTATTCGGTTCGGTTTTAAATCTTTCTATAATCAAATTTTTCAGCTTCATTGAGGTGGTGATGATAAAATCGCAGTTTTTCGCGATATACCCGTCTTTCCAGTTTTCATAAAGCAGATGCAGGTCGGCGCAAATCTTGAGCTTGAGGCCCAGACGCTTCTTCCAAAAAATCAGCAAACAGAGGATATTCTGGTCGCTGGTAAAATAAACCCGGCCGTCGCCTTTTTCTTTTGTCAGAAAAAAAGGCAGCCAGAAAAAATAATATATGTATGGCGGCCAAAAATACAGCCAGACCGACCTGCCCCAGGTCCGGAAATTGAGATTAAGCAGATTGACGCCGGCAAACTGCTCCGGCGACTTGTTGCCGACGACCAGATGATAATCACCCCCCAGCGCCGCGGCAAACTGTCCGGCTAAATTTTCAATATAAACCGCGTCTGCAGATAAATATTGAAACTTCCTGGCTGAGAGATGGATTAATTTAGCCATAATCGATTATTTTTTGTTCTCGGCAAAGCTGCAAAGATAATTTTCCATTACCAGGTAGTCTATTCCGGAATCAAGAAAGGCGCGGACAGCATCCTCGGGACTGCCGACAATCGGTTCTTCATGCATATTGAAACTGGTATTGATCAGGGTCGGAATGCCGCTCAATTTATAGTATTCGCTGATTATATCATAATAGTAGGGGTTGGTGGCGCGATCAATCACCTGCGGCCGAGCCGTCCCGTCAAGATGCACGCAGGCCGGAGCCTTGGTTTTCATCGCCTCGGTACAATGATAGGTGACGGTCATAAATCTCGCCGCCACCGGATCGGCCGCGATGCCGAGGTAGCAATCGCCAATCTTTTCAATCATGGTCACCGGCGCAAACGGCATAAATTCACTGCGGTTCAGCTTTTTATTCAGCCAATCATTGACCGTCGGATCAATCGGCGCGTAGATGATTGAGCGGTTGCCCAAAGCGCGCGGCCCATATTCCATCCTGCCCTGATAAAGAGCTACAATTTTATTGTCGTATATCAACTCGGCCACGGTTTTGGCCGGCGTTTCCATTTTTGAATATTTCAAACCCCGCTTTTCGAACGCCGTCTCAATCTCTTGGTTTGTATAATGCGGCCCCAGATAGATATTGGCAATTCTTTTCGGCAGAAGCCGCGAGCCGGCCTTCTCTTTTAATTTGCTTAAGGTCAAAAATGCCGAACCGAGAGCGATGCCGCCGTCGGACATTGCCGGGAAAACAAAAATATCGGCAATGCCGTCAAGCGCCAAGATTTTCTGGTTCAAAAGCACGTTGGCAAACACGCCGCCGGCCAAAACGATTTTGTCGCAGTCAATTTTTTTCCGCAAATTTTTCACAATCTCAACCATCACCTCTTCCAGCCGCTGTTGCGCGGCGGCGGCCACATCTTCTCTCGTGGCCTCGCCGATTAATTTTTTTATCCTCTCCGGTTCGTAACTATCCCAGTTCGGCAGGAGCTTGCTATTATCAAAAAATAATTCCGGCACGGTCTTGATCTTGAGCCCCTCGGCCCAGACCGCCGACCGCATTTTTTCTATCAGCTTGGCCGGGTTGCCGCTCGCCGCCAGGCCGGTTACCTTACCGCCGTGTCTGGTGCCGGATTTAAAGCCGCAAACTTTGGTGATACTGCCCCAGAACGAACCCATGGAATGCGGTAAAAAAGTTTTTGCAACTACATTTAAACGTCCGTTTTCCGCCAAGCCGACGAGCGAGGTCAAAATATTACCCGCTCCGTCAGAAGTCATAAATAACGCCCGCTCCCAGGGCGAGCAGAAATAAGCGCCGGCGGCGTGTGCCAAATGATGTTCCACATATCTGATTTCTGCGTTCGGAAAATTGGTTTTTATAAAATCTTTCCAAAAATACCTAATTTTAAAACCGCCAGACTCGTCCGAATACGGCTTATCGGACTTTTCCCTGATTAAAATCTTTGACAAAACGGCATAGGTCTTCAGACGAAAAAGGTGCGAAAACCTTTCCCTGAGAACAAACTCGGCAAAGCGTAATGCCTTGCGTCCGCGCGACAAGGTCGGAACGGCGACATAAATTATGTCTTCTTTCTTTACGCCGGTGTACTCAAACATTTTTTTGATTGAGAGTTCGGGAAAATCTCCATCCTGTTTTATTCGCGAAAACCGTTCTTCGTTGGCGGCGAATACTATATTACCGTCCAAATCAATCAACGCGACGCCGGACTCATGGCATTTTGATTTCATCGGCAGGTTGATACCCAAGATGTATTTCATAATCTAATTTTTATATTATGTTGCTTGCTCTTTTTTCCCAATTATTACTAAGGTCTCTAAAAATTTTGTGGTAAATTTCGCGGCGATAAAGTAGCAGAAATTTAAAAATTTCTTTTTCCAGCTCTCTTTAAAACCAACGCCCGAATCATAGAGAAAAGACATTTCGCCGACAGTAAAATTATTTTTTTTAAGCAGTCTCGAAATCGTCTTAGAATTAAAATAACAGACGTGGTCGCTATTCACCGTCGGCTCGGCTTTGGAGAGTTTCTCTGCCAGATTAAAAAGGTTAAAACAGTTTGGCGTGGTGATGATCAGCCGGCCATCATCTTTCAGGTTTCGGGCACAACTTGCCAAGAATTGGCCGGGGTTGGAAAGGTGTTCAATCAAGTCGCCGGCGAAAATTACGTCAAACTTCACCGGAAAATTAAAATACTCCGCGCTGCCCTTGAGATAATTACCGCCGGAAAATTTTGTTTGATCAAAATCAAGGTCCAGGCCATAGACCTCTTTAGCCCGCTCCTTAATTAATTTATGCGGCCAGTTTTCCTGATCAGATTTTATGCCCTGGCCCCAAAAACCCGCGTCCAATACTACGTCGTCATTTTTCATGAGGTCGGCTATAAGCTCTTTTTTATCTTGATATATTTTAAACATAATTTTCAATAATTTTTTGGATCAGACCTTTTAAGCCGTGCTCGCTTTCCACTATTTTACGCAGACTCTCGCCGTATTTTATGCGCTCCGAATCCGGCAATTGAATAAAAAATTTTATCTGCTCGGCCAAAGCAGTAAAATCTTTTTGCGGGAAAACCATCTGCTCCGCGAAGGCAGAAAGCATCTTTACCGCCGCCTCGTTAGAGGTCACAACCGACAGACCCGCGGCCATCGCCTCAAGAATCGCCTTGTCCAGGCTACCGGTCCGGCTCATATTTATGAATAAATCAGCGGTGGCAAGATAATTAATTATTTCATTATGCGGAATACCGCCGACAAAAATCACCTCTTCGCCAAGACCCAGATCGGCTACTGTCTTTTTTAACTCGCTCAAATATTTTTCCTGTTCCGGCGCACCGATACCGCCGATAATCTCAATTCTAAAACGAAAATTTTCTTTCTTTAGAATCTCAGCTGCCTTAATCAACGTTTCATAATCCTTAGCCGGTGAAATCCTGCCGATGGTAATTATCTTAAACACAGAACTGCGCTGATTATTAATACCCGCTGATTCACGCGGAAACGCGAGTATATTATTTCTTGCTTTATCATATATCCTGCGCTTGA
>JBAZPT010000006.1:0-7289 GCA_041645535.1 Parcubacteria group bacterium | reverse complement strand
TGAGAGGCAGGTCCGGCCGGCAGGGCGATGCCGGTTCGTCGCAATTTTATGTTTCCACCGACGACGACCTGATGCGCATCTTCGGCGGCGACCGGATGAAAAGTCTGATGGCCACGCTGAAATTACCCGAGGAGATGCCGATTGAAAATAAACTGATTTCCCGCTCAATTGAATCGGCGCAGAAAAAGGTTGAGGGCAACAACTTCGATATTCGAAAACATTTGGTGGAATATGATGATGTAATCAACAAGCATCGGGAGGCGATCTATACGCGTCGAAGAGAGATACTGGAATTGAGTGAGGAGGAGCCACTATTGGCTCAAGAAGCAGAAATCCCCGCCCGACTCGCTTTGCCAGTCGAAGCGGGCGGGCAAAATCCAAAATTAAGTGAGGTTATTCTGGAAATGGTAACCAATGAAATTGAACAGGTGGTGGCTTTCCATGCCGGAGCTGAAGCAGTTACTGAGTGGAATTTAAAAGAAATTTATCAGGTTGCCGGCACAATCTTTCCGGCAGAGCAAACGCTCGCTACCGATCTGGCCAAGTTTACTGAAAATGGCAATAAACTAGACTCGGTCAATGCCCGTACCGCGATTATCGATCATTTGACCGTGCTGGCTAAATTAGCATACGAAAAATTAAGGACGCAAGCCGGAGAGGCAGGGCTTAATTGGCAGCAGATAGAAAAAGACATTTTGATCCGTTCAATGGATTTGTTGTGGATTGAGCATCTGGAGGCGATGTCCAGCATGCGGCAGGGCATTGGCCTTAGAGGTTATGGCCAGCGCGACCCGCTGGTGGAATACAAAAAAGAAGCCTACGGCCTTTATAATGAACTAAATAATCTGATTCAGAAGCAGGTGGTTTATAGCATCTATAAGGTAGGCTTGGTACAGCAGTTTGCCGGCAGGAGCCTGGCTGACCGCGCGGTGAGCTTTAGCGCGCCGGCCAAGGAGATGAGCCGGGGCGGCGGCGGTCCGCTGTTGACGCTCGCGAAAGACAAGGCGAAAAATGAGTTAGGCGAAAAAATCGGCAGAAACGATCCTTGCCCCTGCGGGAGCGGGCTGAAGTACAAAAAATGCCATGGTAAATAAATTTATGAAAGAGATTGAGGTAAAAGTGAAAATCGAGAGTTTTGAGCCAATTATTGAGAAATTGATAGAACTGGGTTGCAATATTTCTGAGTCGATAATTCAAGACGACATTATATTCGGTAAACAAGAGCTTGGATCCGAGGGAAGAAATATTCTAAGGATTCGAAAATCAAATAACGAATATCTGTTTACGTTAAAAAGGGATATAACTGATGAATTAGATTGTATTGAGAAAGAGATCAAGATAAACGATCCTGACGTCATGAAAGAAATTATCGAGTTACTCGGATATTTTGAAGTGATTAAGGTGAATAAGAAACGTATAAGGTGCAAATACAAGGATTATGAAATTTGCCTCGATGATGTAGAAAATCTTGGATTTTTTGTGGAGATTGAAAAATTTTCAGACAACGACGCAGAATCTGTTAGAAAGGAACTAACTGATTTTCTGGAATCACTGGGTATTGATTTATCCGGTAGAGTTTTACAGGGATATGATACTATGCTTGAACAAAAGGAAAGCAGAAATAAAATCAAAAAGTTCCACGGGAAATAAAAAAGCCAACACTCGGTGCGGTTGGCTCGGGCGTCAGTCTCAACAGCATATTTATACTCTTGTAGGCGCCCCCTCGGCGCCTCGTTATTCGGCGTAAGCCCACACTGATATCGATCTTTATATAATAGTTGGTCTCTAGAATCTAACGCAACACTTTCAGGGGCTAATAATAAAGTATTATTTTTTTAAGCACTTAGCAATAATTAGTTTTTTTGCTAATTCAAGACAAATATTTATCAGGTTAAATGCAAAATGCCCAAATCTTACTTTAAATATTAATCCAAAAGTGTTGCGTTAGATTCTAGACTCAAACATATATGCAAACAATAAATTTGTAATATTGTAACAATCTAAAATAAAAATACTCCCATAATCCAGTTTATGGGAGTAAAAGCAACAAGCAATAAATATTATGGCAAAGGTCAAATATCACCAACTATCTGAAAATGAAAAAAAAGTCTGTTTGGGAGATTTTTATACGATGGTATCGCTGCTTAAAACAAGGGAAGAAGTTAAAATTTTTTTTAAAGATCTCTTGACGCTGGGTGAGATGGTTATGATTTCCAGAAGAATTCAAATTGCCAAGATGCTATTGGATGGTCAAACCTATGAAACCATAAAAAGCAAATTGAAAGTTGGGGCCACAACAGTAAGCCAAGTTGAGCGCTGGTTAAATAATGGTTTTGGCGGATATAAGACAACTATTAAAAAATACAAAAATAAATATTCAAATTTTAAAAAATCAGAAATCAATATTGAACCTCCGTTCTCCCTTACATCGATAAGAAAAAAATATCCGCTGCATTTTCTACTGTTGAATTTATTAGATAAAAAATGACCCGGCTTACCTAATCCCATAATCCAGTTTATGGGATTAGGTGCATAATTTTAAAGTAATGGAATTGGTTGATTTGGCAAAATTTAAATTTGTGACGGAGCCGCGCTATTATTTTTACGGCTGGACTAAGTCGGACAAAGTGTTGGCGCGCGAGTCGGTGGCGAAGAGACTGGTTAAGGCGCGAAAATTATTGCCCAAGGGTTATAACTTTAAAGTTTGGGACGCGGCCAGGCCGCTTGACGTGCAGATAAAAATGATTAAGAACTTCTACCGCCGACTGAAACATGCTAATTCGCAATTGTCTAAAAAAGAAATTGATCGTCTGATTGATAGTTTTTGCGCCAAACCTTTAAAAAAAGTCACGCGGCCGGATACGCATCGCAATGGCGGCGCGCTGGACCTGACCATCGTGGACGCCCGTGGCAGGGAACTTTACATGGGCACCGATTTTGACGATGCAACGGAATGTGCGGCGACTGATTTTTTTGAAAATAAAAAAAAATTAAATTCGTTTGAAAGGCAAGCAAGAAAAAATCGGCGGTTATTCAGTCGCGTTATGAAAAAAGCCGGTTTCATCAATTACAAAAATGAATGGTGGCACTGGAGTTCAGATTAATGAAAGAATCATATGTTTGATACGAGTTGGCAATTTTATCTGACCGGCGAGCAAGCCTGGGAGGCGATGCTTCTAGCATGCGGCCGCGCTGAAAAATCAATTGATGTTGAACAATTTATTTTCGCTTATGATTCTATCGGCCGTCGTTTTCATGAACTGTTCATCGCCAAGACGAGAGCAGGAGTGCGGGTGCGGCTAATTATTGACGGCGGCGGCAGTTACGGTTTTTACAATTCCAAACCGCATCGCGAGCTGGTTCAGGCTGGCGTGGAGGTAAAATTTTTCAGTACGATTAGCCCTTGGAGGCTTAATAATATTTCCTCCTTTTTTTTTCGCAATCACCGCAAGCTTTTAATCATTGACGATGTGGTCGGCTTCACCGGCGGTGTGGGCGTTGAGGAGCGGATGCGCGTTTGGCGGGATACGCATCTGTCCATCAGCGGGCCGGTGGTGGCGGAATTTAGCCAGGCCTTTGCTTTAATGTGGCGAACAATCAGTTCAGGAAACTATAAAAGGTTCCGTCGCAAATGGAAAGCAGTCGGTGAGTTTGCTTTGCTCATCAATTCGCCCCGTTTCCGCCAGCGCCATGTATATTATGAATATATGCGACGGTTGCGGCGCGCTAAAAGGTATATTTACCTGACTTCACCATACTTCGTTCCGAGCCAGCGTCTATTTTTTTGGTTGATGCGCAAGGCGCGGCGCGGTCTGGACGTGCGCCTCTTATTGCCCGAACAATCCGATTACGATATGGTGGATGTCGCCGGCAGGTCATATTACCAACCATTGCTTAATGCCGGCGTCCGCGTCTATCAATACCCGTGCGGCTTGAAGCGCGAGCGGATGCTCCATGTAAAAAGCGCCGTGGTGGACGACAGCTGGGCAACGATTGGCAGTTCCAATCTGGACAGCTTGAGTTTTGTTTATAACTACGAGGCAAATTTAGTCAGCACCAATCCTGGTTTCGCCGGCGAGGTTCGTGCGCAGTTTATGCATGATTTGAAAAGCGCCAAGGAAATTATGCCCGCGGACTGGCCGCGGCGTTCCGCCCTGCAGAAATTTTACGAACTTTTGACCTGGCCTTTTCATTGGTTGCTTTAATATTTTTTCTAGAATTAATTTGGTAATTTAAGGTCTCGCGGCAAAGACCATATTGGACGGTTCCTTAACTAGAGCTATTTTTATTTAATATTAGCCAAAATAAAAAATTTGCATTTTGCCTGGTTTTAGCCTAAAATATAGTTATTATTGATACTATTTTCCCTTGTTATCGCGTAAACGCATAACGCGGGATTTATTTTTTTATGCCAAATATTTCACAAAGAATTTTTCAGGCCGGGGGACGCACCAAGACTTGGCGCGTGTTTATTTTGTTAATGATTCTAGTTGTCGCCGCCGGCTTGGTGGTGGGTGGAAGCTACTACAATCGCCTTTCGGACAAAGTGTTTGCCAAAACCGGCAACTCGGTTCGTTTGCCGAAAACCAAAGAAATTCCATTTCGTCTCGGTTTGGATCTACTCGGCGGAACGCAATTGACTTATCAGGCTGACGTCTCGGCAATTCCGGCCGCCGATCGCACCAGCGCGGTAGCGGGCGTGCGCGACGTAATCGAGCGGCGGGTCAATGTTTTTGGCGTAGCCGAACCGAATATCCAGACTAATTTTTCCGGAGGAAAATATTTTGTCTTGGTTGAGCTTGCCGGCATCAAAGATGTGGCGCAGGCAATCAAGATGATCGGCGAGACGCCATTATTGGAATTTAAAGAACAAAATATCGATAAGCGGGAATTGACCAGCGAGGAAAAAGAACAGCTTGCCAAAACCAATAAGGAAGCCGAAAAGAAGGCAACCGAGGTTCTTGGTAAGGTGATTTCAGGCGGAGATTTTGTGGCTCTAGCTGATCAGTTTACCGAGGACAGCGCCAATATCGGCACGGATGGCAGTAAAAAAGGTGGCGATTTGGGCTGGATTACCGAGGCTGAAAATAAAGAAATTTTCGCGCTGGCAGCCAAGATTCCGGTCAACCAGACTTCAAAAGATATCGCTAAAACCGCGCAAGGCTTTGAAATTATCAAGGTGGAAGATAGCCGCGTTAAAACCGACGCGTTTAATAATCAGGAACAGGCTGAGGTCAAGGCTTCTCACTTATTGATTTGTTTTACAGAATCGGAAAATTGCGAGAGCGGACTGACTCGCGAGCAGGCGCAGGAAAAAATCAATAAATTAAAAGCTACTGCGACGGTAAAAAATTTCGCCGAGTTAGTGAAAAATAATTCAACCGAGCCGGGCGCTCGCGATAGCGCGGGTGATCTGGGCTGGTTCGGCCGCGGCGCGATGGTGGAGCAGTTTGATGCGGCCGTCTTCCCGCAGGCCAAAGGAACTATTATTGGGCCGGTGGAAACGAAGTTCGGCTTCCATCTGATCTACAAACAAGATGAGCGGAAAATAATGGAATTAAAAGTTCGGCATATTTTGATCAGGACCAGAGTTGAGTCCGATATTACCGGCAACCAGGCTGATTGGAAAAATACCGAACTGACCGGAAAATATTTAAAGAATGCCAGCGTGGAATTTGATCCAAACGATGGTTCGCCGGAAGTATCGCTGGTTTTTGACGAGGAGGGTGGAAAACTTTTTGCCGATATTACCGGACGCAATGTTGGCAAACAGGTATCAATTTTTTTGGATGGTTATCCGATCAGCTCGCCGACAGTTAACGAGGCAATTACCGGCGGCAAGGCGGTTATATCCGGCAAGTTTGATATTACCGAAGCTAAATTATTAGCTCAACGGTTGAACGCCGGCGCGCTGCCGGTGCCGATAAATTTGGTCAATCAACAGACTATTGGCGCAAGTCTTGGCCAGCAATCGGTTGATAACAGCTTGCGAGCCGGTCTCGTCGCTTTTGCCGGGATTGCTTTGTTTATGATTATTTTTTATCGCTTTCCCGGATTACTTTCAGTTTTTGCTTTGGCGGTTTATGGCGTGATTTTGCTCGCCATCTTCAAGCTTTGGCCGGTAACCATGACCTTATCCGGTCTGGCCGGTTTTATTATGTCTATGGGTATGGCGGTGGACGCGAATATTTTGATTTTTGCCCGTTTGCGCGAAGAGGTTCATTTCGGCCGGCCGCTGGGGCAGGCGATTGAGGAGGGTTTTAAACGCGCCTGGCCGTCTATCCGCGACTCCAATATTTCCACTTTGATTACTTGTTTTATCCTGATTCAGTTTGCGACCAGCGTAGTCAAGGGCTTCGCTATAACCTTGTCGCTTGGGGTATTGGTTTCTATGTTCACTGCAATTTTTGTTACCCGTAATTTCCTGAAGCTTATCCCTGAGGGTTGGTTGGAAAAGAGGAACTGGTTGATCGGAGTCCATAAATAAAATATATATGACCAATTATAAAATTATACAAAAAAGGAATCTTTGGCTCGGTTTTTCCGGCCTGCTGTTTGTGCTGGCAGTTGTCGCGCTTTTCCTCTGGGGCTTTAAATTCGGCATTGATTTTACCGGCGGCAGTTTGCTGGAGGTTCGCTTCGCGGCCGAGCGGCCGACCGTCAGCCAAGTTGAAGAAGCGATAAAAAAGGATTTCGCATCCAGTCTTGCCGGCTTGATTGTTCAGCCGATCGGAGTAACCAATATGGCCTTGCGTTTTCAGGATACAACGGAGGAAAAGCACAGCGCGGCGCTCGCAACTTTGGAAAAACTGGCCGGCAGTTTGAGCAAAGATAAAGAGAGGCAGTTGGTTGAGGAAATCAGGTTTGATTCGGTCGGACCCTCCATCGGCGATGAATTGAAAACCAAATCGGTCTACGCGATCTTCTTTGTTTTGATCGGTATCTTGATCTACATCAGTTACGCCTTCCGCAAAGTATCGAAACCGATCGCTTCCTGGAAGTATGGCAGCGCGGCCTTAATCGCGCTGGTGCACGACGCGCTCATTACGCTTGGCGTATTCGCGGTTTTGGGAAAATTTTGGGGTGTGGAAATTAACACGCCTTTTGTGGCGGCGATTCTGACGGTGATCGGCTATTCGGTGCACGACACTATCGTGGTCTTTGACCGCATCCGAGAAAATTTGCCGAAGAGCACTGAAGATTTTGAAGGCACGGTAAATGTGAGTTTGAATCAGACCTTAGTCAGATCTATAAATACTTCTTTAACGGTAATTTTGACGTTAATTGCG
>JBAZPT010000005.1:0-8447 GCA_041645535.1 Parcubacteria group bacterium | reverse complement strand
AGAATCACCGTACCTCTTTCAATGTGGGGCAAAAGCGCGTCCTGTTGCGACTTGTTCCAACGGTGAATCTCATCAATAAACAGAATCGTGTTTTTGCCCAGTCGTTTATTCCCTTCCGCCCGGTCAATGATTTCGCGCAATTCCTTCACCCCGCTGGTTACCGCGGAAATCCTGATAAACTCGGATTTGGTCTGCTTGGCTATGATAAAAGCCAGCGTAGTCTTGCCCGACCCGGGAGGACCCCAAAAAATCATTGAGGGCAGACTGTCGCCTAGAATCGCCTGCCGCAAAAGCTTCCCTTCGCCGACCACTTCGGCCTGGCCGAAAAAACCGGCCAGGGTTTCCGGCCTCATCCGATCAGCTAAAGGCGTTAAAGCTATTTTTACCATTCTTAAAATTTAGCAAGTCAAATTTGATTTTTTTAATCGTTCTTCCCTGCATTCCTTTTTTATTTTTTATATTTTATTTTTTATTTTCTACCGCATCGCCCCCGAGCCGCCGTTCGCGCTGGCTATACTCGTTGATGACGGCTACCGCATCCAACTCTTCAAAATCCGGCCAGTATTTTTTCATGAAAAAAAGCTCGCTGTATGCTGCCTGCCAAAGAAGGAAGTTGGAAGTTCGCTGCTCCCCGGAAGTGCGCACGATTATATCCGGATCAGGCAGATCCGGCTGATAAAAATATTTCTTGAGCATGCCCTCGTGGATTTGCTCAACCGTAACATTATTACTGACAATCTTTCTGATGGCATCAATTATTTCCGACCGGCCGCCGTAATTCAAACAGATGTTAAAAATTCCGTCTTTAAAATGTTTGGTTTGATTCATCACTTCCTGGCATGCTTCGGGCAAGTCGCCGGGCAGCTCCGCCAAGCGGCCGCTGAATAAAACTTGGATTTTCTTGTCTTTGGCTACTTCCAATATATCATCCAAACCTTGACGAATCAGCTTCATCAAAAAATTTACCTCCTCGGGCGTTCGCTTCCAATTTTCAGTTGAAAAAGCATACACCGAAACTATTTTCACTCCACGAGAAAAAAACCAGGACGGCACCTGTTTCAGCTTGCGGAAGCCCTTGTTGTGCCCCTCAAAAAACAGCAGATTCCTTTCTTTGGCCCAACGCCGGTTACCGTCAATGATAATGCCGACATGATGGGGTATTTTCTTTTCTTTTATATCTTTTTCCATAGTTCTGTTTAATATAAAACCTCGTTTCGCACATTTTAAAAGTCCGTTTATCGCGAATACATACGAATTAAACGCGAATCAAAACGAATTATTATTCGCGTATATTCGTTATTCATTCGCGATGAATTCACGATGAAATTTTTATCAACTTAACCCTCTCCCCCGCGCCGCTGATGATCTTTATTTTATCTTTAGCTATAGACAATTCCCTGGCTAAATATCTTACCAATTCTTCGTTCGCCCTGCCTTTTTCCGGCAGCGCAGCCACATCGATTTTGATGGTTTGCCCTTCTTCCGTTTCCAGGGTGCCCCTGACAGCCGTTTTAACCGCTCCCGGCCTGACTTTGATCCTCAAATAGGCCTCGCCTTTTCGCAGAATATCTGAATTGATCTGTTCCAATATAAAATCCATTCTAACAGTATAATAATAAATTGATAAAATGAAAAGACCCGCCAAACTACAGCGGGTCTAAGACAACATTTTCGCTACTTTCTTCCGCTAATGCCGGCCGTTCGCCTGCCTTGTTGCCGGCATAATTTTCTTCTGTTTTCCAGGCCTTCTCCCTCTCTTTAAATTCCTTATGCTCGCGACGCTCGCGCTGGCCGATGATGAATCCGCCGATCAGTTCCTTTGCGATCCAACCCAGGAGCACCAGAAGATAGGCTGCCGCAGCAATCTCGATGTATCCGAACACAACCAGAAGATAGGCTGCCGCAACAAACTTCATTAAACCATCAAACTTCTTCTCCCCGTCCATGGGCTGCCTCCTTTTTTTCCAGTTTATCTGATTAAAAAGGGCCGCATTAACTAGAAAAGCTTACTGGATATTTTAAAAGATCCGCGAATTTTAGATTTAATTATTATCATTATAGCAAATTTTGCGAATATTAAAAAGACCCGCTACTCTCGCAGCGGGTCACGAACTTGACTCTTATGATTTCCACCGATCCTTGAGGCGAGCGAAAAACGCTCGCGTGCTTTCAAATACCGCCCAAGGCGTTTCCAGATTACGCCGCGCAATTAACGGCGCTTCCATTTGTTCAACCAGCTCGAGCACCTTCTCTTTCATCTCACTGGCAAATGTCAATTGGACCACCTGGCCGCCAAACGCCGGTCTCTTCTGCCCCTGCTGCAACCGCCGTCTCCGCTTTTCCAGGAGGAAGCAAACAACCGCGCAAACCGCAATCACGCCAATCACCAAAACCACATCAATAAAATATTTAACAACCAGCTCCTGCATGGTCACCTCCTCGACACGCAGTTTTTTTACGACACCGATGGTCACGATAATTAGAAAAATCGGCACAAACACGACGATTGCAATCAACCAGCCGATGATTTTTTTCAATGAGCGCCTCCTATAATTATTTTATCTACTTGCCCTTCGAAGCTTTAGCGTAGGAGGGTCGGGATGCTGGGAATTGAACCCAGTCTACACGAACCCGAATCGTGCGTACTACCGGTATACGACACCCCGTTATGAAAATATTGAGAAACTTAGTCAAGTGTATCCAAGAGTTTGGACAAGATGAAATTAATAGCCGAAAGAATGATACCGAAAATCAGCGCTGTCAAAAATCCATCCACCTCAAAACCCTTGACGATTGAGGAGGCGAGCATGATCAAGAGCGCGTTGATCACGAATGTGAACAGGCCAAGAGTCAAGATGTTTACCGGCAAAGTGATCAGAATCAGTATCGGCTTGATAATCAGATTGATCAACCCCAAAACTACCGCCAAAATCAACGCGGTCTTCAGTCCGTCAACCGTCACTCCAGGGATAAAATAAGCGGCCGCCAGAATTGAGGCGGCCATCACGATCCATTTGATAATTAATCGCATAATGTTTTATTTTAGCCTGATTTTATTAAAAAATCAAGGCCGAATTGAAAAGAAATGCGGCCCGCTTGAAAGAGGGCCGCAAAAAAAGTCAGGCATTCCCCTCCACCTCACATGTCTCGAACTCAATAGCCTGTTCGTATTCCAGGTCATCACACATGACGTCACGCCCAGCCCCGTCAGCAGTTTCAAGTAATTCTGGCCTGTCCGGACACAGTACGAAGGAGTTAGAAATTCCTGAACCGGCAACCATGCCTGATATATGGACTCTTCCCAATTCCTCATACATTGTTCCGACAGCTTTCATTAATTGCGGCGAGACATTAATCCGATAACAGAATGCTTTTTGATTTACGAGCTCACCCGTCTCTAACTCCGTCAGGTTGTACAATCTAAGAACAAGTAAAGAGGTTTTAGACCAGTAAAACGCTTTAATGACATCGGCGGAGAATCGTTTGTTATATCCGGTGAACTGGTCAAAAAAAATGGTGCCTGAGGAAAAAAACCCTAATACTTTATTCACATCCTTGTCCAAGCAACATGCTTGTCTTGAAAACAGAGAGAGATCACAAATCAATTGTTTGAAAGAACCGCCAAGCTCGTTCATTGCCCCCCCCTTTTTTCCGATTTTTGTAAAATCTCGGAACACTGGAAACAATCGCGATGTATATCTTTAGTTTAACACAGAGTACGTTTTTTGTGAAAAAAATGGTGAAAACCTACCGGGAATCGCCCTGTCGGATGACAGGGCGTCAGGTCGGATGACCTGACGAACCCTATTATAATATTGGTGGACCTAGGCGGAATCGAACCGCCACCTCAGCAACTTGCCCCGTTAAATATAGTGGAGATACCGGGAATCGAACCCGGGCCTGAGCAACTTGCCCCGTTAAATATTAATGTGGACCTGCCGGGAATCGAACCCGGACCTCGGCAATGCGAATGCCGCGTAATACCATTTTACTACAGGCCCCCGAAAATTTAACGGGGTGAAAATGCTGCGTAATACCACTTTACTATAGGCCCATCACTCGAATAAAAACTAATGATAATTTAATAAGGTAATTTAGTAAAGAGATGAGATATTATTTAACCCAAAACTCCCCTTTCAATTCCTGGTCGTCCTCCATCTTTTTTTCTTCAATTTTTTCCTTTGCTTTTGCCCGTAGTTGGTTTATATCAAGCTGATCAAGTTCTTTGCTTTTTTTTGTCAGGTATTCCTTGGTGTTCAATTTGGGTTCTTCAATCACTTCGGAAAGCAGTACATCCAGAATCGCGCCGATTTTCGGACCGGGCGCTAGCTTGAGTTCGTCCATCAAATCCGTGCCGTTGATTTTTAGCATTTTTACCGAAACGGGATCGGTCTGCACCCGTTTCAGCATATACTCCAGATGGCGCAATTTATACGGCTTGGCCTTGGGTACGCCTGAACCGAGCCGGTCGCCGACGCGAATCTTTATCAAATCCTCCAAATTTTCCTTGCCAACCTTGGCAATCAACCTGCGCACCGCCGCCGCCGTCACCTCATCCACATTATAATAGAACATGTGATTGCGGATTAGCGTAGTAACTTTTTCCGTGTCAGCGGTGGAAAATTTCAGCCGCGCCATAATTTTGCCCGCCACGCGCGCACCGACTGCGTCGTGATTATAAAAAGTGGCGTCGCCGCCAATCAGCCGCTTGGTTTGCGGTTTGGCGATATCATGGAGCAGCGCCGCAAAACGCACCCGCCAATCTTTTGACGGACAAAACTTTAATGACAAAACAGAATGTTTATAGACGGTATGGGTATGATGTTTGTTTTGCGCCACCCCGACTCCTCGTTCCAACTCCGGTAAAATATATTGAAGCAGTTTAGTCTGCTGCAAAGCTTCTATGCCCTCGCTAGGACTAGGTGAAACGAGAATCTTAACCAGCTCATCACGGATGCGCTCGCCCGAGATAAACTTTATCCCGCCAGCCAGCTTAACGATCGCCCGTTCGGTTTTCGGTTCAATTTCAAAACCGAGCTCTACTGAAAAACGAATCGCGCGGAGCATGCGCAAGGCGTCTTTTTTGAATCTGTCTGTCGGCTCTCCAACCGCGCGAATGATTTTTTTTGTCAGATCTTTCTGCCCGCCGAATAAATCTATTATCGCATAACGCATATCACGTAACGCATATCGCGAATCAGATTTAGATTCGATGATTTTCGCATCTGCATTTTTCGTTATGCGTTCTGCGTTATGCGTTATGCGAAGAGCCATTGCATTAATCGTAAAATCACGACGCTCCAAATCTTTATCTAATTCATCCTCAAAACGAATCTCATCCGGATGCCGCCGGTCTGAATAACCCTGTTCACTCCGATAGGTGGTCACCTCAACCACTGCTTCCGTTTCACCTGCATCATTTTTCACCGGCACAATCACTGTGCCGAAAATATTTTCATATTTACCGCCTGGAAATACTTTAAGAATCTCTTCCGGCCGCGCGTTGGTCGTCACATCCCAGTCTTTCGGCTCACATTTTAGCAGCACATCGCGCACCGAACCGCCAACCACGAAAGCTTCATGGCCGGCAGACTCCAAGTCAGAAATAATTTTTATTACGTAATTCGGGATATTTAACATATTATAATTATAGCACGTCTCAGCGGCTTAGTGGTAAATTTAATTAACCATGGTTACATAAAAAAACAGTCAGGTCAACGTAATGTTGGCGCTTGCCGATTGATAGACGACGGCGTAAATGTTATGCTAAGAAAATGCAGTCATTCACTCTTAAATCCGGCGGCAATAAAACAATTTTAGCCTTGGGCGCGGAATCGGCCGGTAATTTTTCTATATACTCAAAAAATAAAATCTGCTTTTCCCGGGATTTCGGTGATTTACTGATTGACAAGAATTTTCAAAACTACCAAACGACGCTCTCCGGTTTTCTCAAAAAAAATAAAATCAAACCGGACATAATTTTAATCGACCTTCATCCTTTATACCGAACGACCGAATTGGGCAAAAATTTAAGTAAAAAATATCGGGCAAAACTTTTACCGGTCCAACATCACCTGGCGCATATCTTTGCGGCCGTAGGCGAAGAACAGCTGACAAAACCGACTAAATTTAACACTTGTTTTTACGGCTTGGCTTGCGATGGCACCGGTTATGGCCAGGACAATAAAATTTGGGGTGGCGAAGTTTTCAAATTTACCGCGACCCATTCAAAAATTATTACGTTTGAACGTATCGGCCGGCTGGAAAATCAAATTATGATCGGTGCCGACCTGGCCGTAAAAGAACCGGCAAGAATGCTGCTTGCCGTCTTGGCAAAATTTTTAAGCAAAGAACAAATCTATGTTTATCTGAAGAAATATTATAACCGGAATGAATTTTCGCTATTATTCAATCAGCTCAGCAGCGGTTTCAATACGACGGAAACGTCCAGCACCGGCCGGGTTTTAGACGCTATCGCGTTGCTTCTGGGCTTTGCCGGCAACGAAAGACAATTTAAGCACCAGCCGACCCGATTGCTGGAAGAGCACTCCACTATCCCCTATGATGACCTTAAACCAAAAATTCTTCCGGATAAAAAAACAAAAAAACTGATTTTACTGACCACGCCCTTATTTGAATATCTGATAAAAAATCTACGGCGGAATAAAAAACGCTTGGCCGCGACTGCGCAATTATATCTAGCTCAAGGCTTCTATAAAATCATTAACGCGCACTGGAATTCCAAAGCTCCGATCTATTTGGGCGGCGGTTTGATGGACAATCGAATAATTTCATCATATCTCAAGTCCCGCGGCGCCATCGGAAATAAAAAAATCGCCTCGGGCGACGCCAGTCTTGCTTTCGGGCAGCTTGTATATTATCTCCTCTCCTGAACTTTTTATCCGAAGGGACCGGATGTCGCTAACAGATTCTGGGGATCAGCTTGCCTCGCGGCATCTCAATCGATCTTAAGCCCCCCAATCCGGTTTTCAAAAACACCCCTTTGCCCTTCTCGGCTCGACCGATAATTTTGGCTTGCGGATTAAATCTTTTTAATTTTTTGATTACTAGTCCGGCTCGTTGCGGTGCAATCGCGGCGATAAACCGGCCTTCCGAAGCGAAGGAAAAAATATCTATCCCCAACAGTTCGGATAGCGCGACTGTTTCTTTCTTGAAAGGAAGATTTTTTTCCTCCAGGATAATTTTTACCTTAGATTTGTCCGCTATTTCCGCGATGTTTGCCGCCAAGCCGCCACGCGTCGGATCTTTGCAAGCCTTTAAATATTTGCCAACCGCCTCTAATTCTTGACACAGGGGCCGGGAATCGCTTTTTATCTGAGTTTTATAATCAAACCGTGTTGACAGCAGGGCGACGGTGTGTTCTCCCAAATCGCCGGAAGTGATAATCAAATCACCGACTTGCGCGCCGTCGTTGCTGATTATTTTTTCGGCCAAACCGATGCCGGCAGTAGTGATAATAATTTTATCCAGTTTGCCCTTATCCATCACCTTGGTGTCGCCGGTTACGATCGGTACCCGCACAACTCTGGACATCTGATCGATTGATTTCATGATTTTAAACAAAGCTCCTCGCGGAAAACCCTCCTCTATTACCATACTCAAAGACAGGCCCAAAGGTTTAGCGCCCATCACCGCCAAATCATTGATTGTGCCGCAAACCGCGATTTTACCGATATCGCCTCCCGGAAAAAACAGCGGATCAACAATAAAAGCGTCCGTGGTAAAAACTAAATTGTTTTTCCCAAGCGGATAGACGGCGGCGTCATCCTGCTGATGCTGCCAGCCGGTTTTGACTGACAAAAATTTTCTCAATTGCCGGATCAGCAGCCAGGATTTATAGCCGCCGCCGCCGTCTTCTAAATTAATCGTTAAAGCTGTCGGATTTTTCATGATTTATCTTGAAAACGATACTCCAAATTGCAGGCACCCTCAACCGAGACCATACAGGGCCCGAAAGGCTTGTCCGGATTGCAAGCGCGTCCAAATAAAGGACAAGTGGTTGGCCGACTTAAACCGCGAATGATCTCGCTGCAGCGGCAAGCTTTCATTTGCCGCTGCTCTTTGAAGACGAACTTTTTAAAAATATTTTTATATTTATGACGCGCATCCTGATTTTTAAATTTACTTTTTATTTCCAAGCCTGAACCGGGAATCTTGCCAAAGCCGCGCCACAGCCCGTCAGCAATCCTAAATACCTCAAAAATCAATTTACGCGCGGTTGGGTTGCCATCAGGCCGCACCGAACGCAGATATTGATTTTCCACCTCGACCCGCCCTTCCGCCAACTGCTTAATCAACATATAAATACCGACTAAAACATCCTCTTCGGTGAAACCGGTAATGACCTGCGGAACTTTTAATTTCTTATATGGCGCGATGCCGATGATGGTTGAAACATGTCCGGGATTGATAAAACCGTCAATTTT
>JBAZPT010000004.1:0-28088 GCA_041645535.1 Parcubacteria group bacterium | reverse complement strand
CTTTATCGCTCGCCGGAATAGAAGTTGAATCAAACGGCAAACATGGTGTTGAAGAGAAGCTCATTGACAAGCAGACTGGCAAGATCATCGTTGAAATTGATTCTAATTATTTCCGCCCTGCCGAGGTTGATATTTTGCTCGGCGATGCGTCCAAGGCCAAGAAAGAGCTAGGCTGGGAACCAAAAACTAAATTCAACGCACTGGTAAAAATGATGTATGAAGCCGATTTTGAGCGAGAAAAAACCGGTAATAAATCATATAAAAAATATTTTTAAGCGATGATCAAGCTGATTAAATCCACTTTTTATAAAGAAAAGGAAACTAAAGAAAAATTAGCCGAATTTATATTAAATTCAACTTCATTAAGCATGGGTGAGGAATGCAAAAAATTTGAAAATAAATTCGCCATAAAACAAGGACGAAAACATGCTATTTTCGTATCAAGCGGCAGTATGGCAAATCTGGTTCTACTCCAATCACTGTTAAATCTCGGGTTGCTCAAAAAGGGCGATAAAATCGGCGCCTCCGCCCTAACCTGGTCAACAAACATAATGCCGATTATACAGCTTGGGTTGGTTCCGGTAATTTTTGATTGTGAGTTAAATAATTTGAATGTTTCAAAAAATATTCTGGAAAAGGATTTCGACTCGGAGATAAAGGCAATTTTTTTGACGAACGCCCTGGGCTTCACTGCTGACATTGAGGCAATTGTAGATTTTTGCGAAGAAAAAAATATTATTTTGCTTGAAGATAATTGCGAATCGCTTGGTTCAAAAATCAACGGAAAACTGTTGGGAAATTTCGGCCTGGCTTCAACCTTTTCAACCTTTGTCGGACATCACCTCTCCACCATTGAGGGCGGTCTCATCTGCACGGATAATGAAGAATTATATGAAATGATACTGATGGTGCGCGCCCACGGGTGGGATCGCAATTTACCGCAAGCGAGCCAATCCAGATGGCGGGAAAAATATGGGATCAACGATTTTTACGCGCGTTATACTTTTTATGCCCTCGCTTACAACGCCCGCCCGACAGAAATCCAGGGATTTTTAGGAAATATTCAGCTTGAATACTGGGATGAAATTGTCGCCAAAAGAGCTGAAAATTTCAAAAAAATTAATGCCATCGCAAAGCAAAATCCCGATATCATTCCACTAAACCTTGAGCATTTGGAAATTATTTCCAATTTCGCCGTGCCGGTGATCTTTAAATCAGCCGATCTTAATAAAGCATATAATAAAAAATTTAATGAAGCGGGCGTTGAAACGCGGCCGATTATCGCCGGCAACATTGTTGATCAGCCGTTTTTTAAAAATTATTATAAAAATATTTTCAGCTGCCCAAATGCATCATTAATTAAAGAAAACGGATTTTACTTCGGCAATAATCCAGAAATGACAGAAGATGACACCGAATTACCCTGCTCCCTTTTAAAAAAATAACAAAATGAAAAAAAATTCAAAAATTTATATCGCCGGTCATGCCGGTATGGTGGGTTCGGCTGTAACCGCTAAATTCAGGGAGGCGGGATACATTAATTTGATTTTACGCACCCGCCAAGAATTAGATTTGCTCAATCAATCAGCGGTAACTGACTTCTTTGAGCATGAATCGCCCGAATTTGTTATCTTAGCGGCGGCTCGCGTCGGCGGCATTAAAGCGAATATGGATTACGCGGCTGACTTTATTTATGAAAACCTGCAAATTCAAAATAATGTCATCTGGCAAGCGCATCTCGCTGGTGTTAAAAAACTTTTATTTTTAGGCTCTTCCTGCGTCTACCCTCGCCAAGCGCCTCAACCGATTAAAGAAGAATATTTCTTTGATGGCAAGCCGGAGCCGACCAATGAAGGTTATGCCTTAGCCAAAATCGCCGGCTTAAAATTGTGTGAAAAAATTTACGGTCAGTTCAACCAGGCTTTCGTCTCCTGTATGCCAACAAACATATACGGCGAAAATGATAATTTTGATGACCAAAACGCCCACGTCATCCCTGCCCTGATCGGTCGCTTTCATCGCGCTAAACAAAGTGGCGAGAGTGAAGTGGTTATTTGGGGCACGGGCAAGGCACGGCGCGAGTTTATGCATGTGCGCGATCTAGCGAACGCAGTGCTTTGGCTGATGCAAAATTACAAAGAAAAACAATTTTTAAACATCGGTGTTGGTGTGGATGTTTCCATTAAAGACTTGGCTCTGTTAATCAAAAAAATGGTCGGCTACGAGGAAGATGTTTTTTTTGATAGCTCTAAACCCGACGGCATGCCGAGAAAACTGCTGGATGTCAGCCGCATTAACGCACTCGGCTGGAAGGCAAAAATCAGTTTAGAAGACGGGTTGAATGAGACTTATGAGTGGTATAAAAACAATATTGATTCAAAATAATCATGGAAACAATAATTAAACCAAAAAAAACCTTCAGCTTGAATGACATAAAAGAGCTTTGGCAGTATCGCGAGCTGATGTATTTTTTTACTTGGCGCGATCTGAAAATCCGATACAAGCAAACCGCGGTCGGGGTGGCCTGGGCACTGTTCCAACCATTTATCACCATGGTTATTTTTTCCGTCTTTTTCGGCAAACTGGCCAAGATGCCCTCTGACGGTATTCCCTACCCAATTTTTGTTTATGTCGGTCTTCTGATCTGGCAATTTTTTTCCGGAGCTTTATCAGAAACAAGCAACTGTTTAATCGCCAATCAAGCCATCATCACCAAAGTATATTTTCCCAGATTAATCTTGCCGATCTCGGCGGTGCTGACGAAATTGGTGGATTTTTTCATCGCCGCCATAATCCTGGTAGGTTTGATGATTTATTACAGCTATACGCCCAATCTGATCGGCTTGCTGATTCTTCCCTTGTTGTTGCTCGTATCTTTCCTCGCCGCTGTCGGCGGCGGCTTGTTCCTTGCAGCGGTAAATGTAAAATACAGAGATGTCCGCTACGCCCTGCCGTTTTTCATACAGACGATGATGTTTGTCACGCCCGTAATTTACCCGGCCAGCATCGCCGGCAAATATTCCTGGATTCTCGCCTTGAATCCGATGACCGGCGTTATCAAGGCGGCACAAGCTGCCATCCTCGGCAACGCTCCAATCAATTGGCTGCTTCTCGGCATTTCCTTTTTTACAACCTCAATTCTTTTCATAATCGGAATAATATATTTCAAAAAAACCGAACGCTATTTTGCGGATATTATTTAATAAAAAATTATGTTAAAAAAAATAAAAAAATTTTTTTCCAATCCGGATAACTACAAAAATACATATTTTATAAAATATCACTTATACAAATTTTTTGACCGCTTGTTTTTAAGTTTACACTTAAAAAAAATCAACGATAACTGTCAGAAGGATATGTTTAATTGGGATAAGTATCATTTGCATTTCAGGGGAGAGGTGCTTGAGACTTCAAAAACTCATTCCATTAAATTGGCCAAGAAAGATTATGAGCTTATAAACAATCACCTGGTTAAGGTCAACCCCGGCATCAAAGACATCCACCCTCTGCATGTGATAACATACGAAACCATACTCCGACTTAATCCGGAATCAATTTTTGAATTAGGCTGCGGACATGGAATGCATCTTCATAATATGCAGATCCTCAAGCCGGAATTAAAACTGGCCGGGATTGATAGGTCGGCTAAACAGATAGAATTTTTAAGAGAAACATTTCCCGGCCTGAGGGCTGAAATTGAAATAAAAGATGCAACGATCCCTTTTGGCGAAAGCATTTACTCAAAATATGATTTGAGTTTTACCAATGCCGTCATCATGCATATTCATTTTGCGGATACCCACAAAACCGCTCTGGCTAACCTTTTTAATGTGAGTAAAAAACATGTCTTAATGGCAGAAAGATGGAAAAATCATGATTATATGTCGGATATATTAGAATTACAGGAGAAAAAAATCATTAAATGGGAAAAAATTCATTTTTATTACAAAAGATGCGAGAATTCTGATATGTATATTATGATTTGTTCAAAGGAACAACTGCCGTATCCTGTTTTGGATAATTATGGCTTATTGCCCAAAAATTAATTTTATGAACGAACCGATAATTATAGTAAAAAATTTAGGAAAAAAATATAATATCAACCATCAACGCGGGGGCTACGTTGCTTTGCGTGACATTTTAACCAATGTAGCCAAACACCCTTTTAATTTTATAAAACAAAAAGCAAAGGAAGCGGCCGGTTTTTCCAAAAAAGAAGAATTTTGGGCATTACAAGATGTAAATTTTGAAGTAGGGAGCGGCGAGGTTGTGGGAATTATCGGCTATAACGGAGCCGGTAAATCAACTCTCTTGAAAATACTTTCACAAATCACACCGCCGACTACGGGCGAGATCGAGCTAAAAGGCAGGGTTGGCAGCCTGCTTGAGGTTGGTACCGGCTTTCATCCGGAATTAACCGGTCGGGAAAATATAATGCTAAATGGCGCGATACTCGGCATGCCCAAGAAAGAAATTATCAGCAAATTTGATCAAATCATCGAATTTGCCGGCATAGAAAAATTTCTGGATACACCGGTAAAATATTATTCAAGCGGAATGTATGTACGGCTCGCTTTCTCGGTGGCGGCTCACTTGGAGCCGGACATTTTGATCGTGGACGAAGTCTTGGCGGTCGGAGATGCTGAATTCCAAAAAAAATGTCTTGGCAAAATGAATGAGATAGTTAAAACCGATGGACGCACAATACTTTTCGTCAGCCACAATATGGCGGCGATTTCAAATTTGTGCAACCGTACAATTTTATTAGATAAAGGCCGTCTGATAAAAGACGGCCCGACAGAGGAGATAATCAAATATTATCATGAAGAATTGTCCGCAAAAGAATCACAAGTACCGATTAGGGATGTAAAACGTATCCCCAAGGCGTCTTTGCGCGCTAAGGTCGTAGATATAAAAATCCTGGATAAAAACGGCAACGATACTGACACGATTTTAAATGGCCGCGATCCGGTATGTATTAAGCTGATAATAGATAGCCAACTTGATGATTTAAGCGCCAGTGTTCAAATACAAGTCGCCGATGAATGGCAAAATCTCAGTTATTTGGATTCTACTACAACGAATGAACAATATTTTATTTTAAAAAAGGGCCTCAATGAAATAGAGTGTCGCATTAGCTCTCTTAGTCTTTATGCCGGAGAATACCACCTGAATGTATATTTAACTATCCCGCATCAAGAAGTCTTTGACTTGATCAAAGACGCTAAATCTTTTTCTGTAAAAATGTTTGACATTCATGATAATGGGATCAGCCAAGAAAAAAATTCTTGGTACGGTATATTCAATATAAATCACCTCTGGAAAAAATTATGACAGATATTAATTTTTTAATAACAGTCCCGAGATTTTCTAAAAAAGGAGAATATTACTCTTTCCCTTTCGGGCTGGCTTACATATCTTCATATTTGAAGTCAAAAGGTTTTAATATTTTTTGTGTTAATCTTTGCCATTATCCGGAAAATCAAACCACCAAGGAAATTTTAGAACAATGGATAAAAGAAAAAAACATCAGCGTGATTTTAACTGGAGGCATGTCTGGCCACTGGGATTTAATTGACGATGTAATAAACACTGCAAAAAAAATTAAACCTGAAATAACGACTGTTGCTGGCGGCCCGCTTGTTACTGCCGATCCGGAATTAGCCATGGACAACATGAAGCTTGATTACGGAATTATCGGTGAAGGCGAAATTACTGCCGGGGAACTGGCTTTTGCCCTGTCTCAAAACAAAAGTATTGAAAATATAAGAGGAATAATTTATAGAAAAGAAAATAAACTTTGCTGCAATAATGAACAACCGCCGATTTTAGATTTAGATTCACTTCCATTTCCTGATTATGAAAGCCTCGGCTATGACGAGTGGATAGAGTTAATGAAATACTCCGGGCAAAATCCTGTTTTAGAAAATTACGATGTAGTCAGATATTCGCCTATTATCGGATCTCGTTCCTGCCCTTTTTCTTGCACCTTTTGTTATCACCCGCTAGGAAAAGTATATCGCCAGAGATCTTTAGATAATATTTTTAAAGAAATTGATTTTCTGATTGATAAATACGGTTCTAATTTTATCAGCTTTCAAGATGAATTATTTTCAGTAAATCACGAAAGAATGTACGAGTGCGCTGATAGAATAAAAAGATATAATATAAAATGGGAAGCGCAATTCAGAGTAAACAATGTTACCAGGGACATGCTCAAAAGATTGAAGGAGTCAAATTTGCATTATATGGGATTTGGTGTTGAAAATATCAGCGACAAAATTCTAAAAAGCATGAAAAAAATGATTACCAAAGCCGAGATTGAGAATGCATTTAAACTGGCTTATGAAGAAAAAATTTTTTGTTCCGGCAATATCCTGCTTGGAGATCCTGAAGATACTGTTGAAACAATGGATGAATCGATTGAATGGTGGAAAAAACACCAGCACTATAATATCAGTTTGATTTTTATAAAAACTATACCTGATTCGCCTGATTATCAATATGCGATCAAGAATAATATCATCAAAGACAAGCTTAAGTATGTCAGAAATAATTTTCCGATTGTAAATCTGACGAAAATCCCAGACAAACAATTCAATCAAATAAAAAAAGAAGTTTGGGGTTATCGAAAAAGTCTGAAATATGTATTAGACGCCGAATTAATTAATTCAGAAAAATTGCCGGAAAAATACAGCACTAATAATTACTATTCATTAACAACAGCCTGCCCTGCTTGCAACCACACTGATAAATATAAAGCATTCATGAAAACCATGACTAAATATCAGACGCTAAACTGTAAAAATTGCTACGCGCGAATAAAAATAGAACAAAAAAAGGCATTTTATGATGAATATAATCTTTTTAAAATGATATCTAATAAATACCTGCAAAGATTCTATGTCTTCCTGCTTAAAAAAGAATATGTTAAACCAGATAATAAATTTATAATTGTAATAAAAAAATACACAAAAAAATTATTAAAAAAAGCCGATTAGTATTTATGCAAAAAGAGATAAAAATTTTCAACACCTACATTCATCCAGACGCCTTTAATGGTGTTAAAAAAACATTGGAATCCACTTTTGTCAGTGAAGGAAAGCTGGTTGAAAAATTTGAACTACAGTTATCAATAAAATTAGGATGGAAGAATCCAATGACCGTAAATAGCGGTACCAGCGCTTTACATTTGGCGATGGTGCTGTCTGGCATTAAACCTGGTGATGAAGTCATCTGCCCGGCCCAAACTTTCGTCGCTACTGCTATGGTTATAGCTCAAGAAAAAGCCAAACCTGTTTTTGCCGATATTCAATACGAAACCGGAAATATTGATCCGCAATCCATAGAAAAAAAGATAACGAATAAAACTAAAGCTATTATGGCTGTGCATTGGGGTGGTTACCCTTGCGACCTGGATGCGATAAACACCATCGCAAAAAAATATAATATAAAAGTTATAGAAGACGCCGCTCATGCGCCAGGGGCAACTTACAGAAATAAACCAATCGGGTCAATCTCTGATTTTACCTGCTTCTCTTTCCAGGCGATCAAACACATAACGACCGGTGACGGTGGCGCAATCTGCTGCCTTAATAAAAACAATGCCGAGAAAGCTCTTGCCAAACGATGGTTTGGCATAGACAGGGTAAATTCTAAGCCAAGCATTCTTGGTGAAAGAGAATACGATCTAAGTGAACTTGGTTATAAATACCATCTAAACGACTACGCGGCCGCATTAGGTTTGGCAAATCTGGAAAATATTGATCAAAGACTTGCCAGGAGACGGCAAATTGCCAAAAAGTATCAAAAAGAACTAAACAATATTTCAAGATTAAAATTATTCACTTATAACAACGACAGAGAGAGCGCCTATTGGCTTTTTGGCATGCATGTGGAAAATCGCGAAAAATTTATTTTGGCGCTCAAGGACAAGGGCATCACTGCTTCAGTCGTACATTTGAGCATAGATCATAATAGTATTTTTGGCGGTAAGCAAAAAGAACTTGTTAATCAAAGGAGGTTCGATGAGACGCAAATCCATATACCAATCCACGATGGATTAACAGATGAAGATGTGGATTATATAATAAAAACAATAAAACAAGGGTGGTAAATTTAAAACATAGCTTTTAATTATAAAATTTACCCGCAGATAAAAAGAAACATCTTTTTACATTAATGAGAAAATTTCTGGATGCAACGAAGTTATACAATTAATAATTAACCAAAAATATGAAAATTGCATTATTAGGAGGAGATGGTTTTGTGGGATCTAATATCAAAGAATGTTTAGAAGAAAAAAAAATAAATTTTGATATTGCATCTTTAAAATCCGGCGTTGATTTACGCGATGAAAATCAAGCTATATCTTTTTTTAAAGAATCCAAACCCGATTTTATTATTAACTGCGCTGCGCATGTTGGCAGTTTAAATTACGTAACGGAGCAAGCGGCAACAATAATATCTGATAATTCACGCATGATTATTTCGATGTATGAAGCTATCAGACGATCATGCCCAAGGGCTATAGTTATTAACCCAATCGCGAACTGCGCATACCCTGCAAAGTCGGAAACTTTTTCAGAAGATATGTTTTGGGATGGTCAAGTTCATCATTCAGTTCTTTCGTATGGCACAACAAAAAGAATGCTGCTAGTTACCGCTGAATGTTTCAATATGCAACACAAAATCCAATCCATAAATCTTATTTCACCGAATATGTATGGACCCCATGATTCAACCGATCCCAATAAAGCGCACGCCCTAAATGCTTTAATATCAAAATTCATTAAAGCGCAAAAAACTCAATCAAAGTCAGTTGAAATTTGGGGTACCGGAATTGCCATTAGAGAGTGGCTTTACGCGAAAGATTTTGGAAAAATCATAATAAGAATAATCGAGAAGCCTGACTTGACCGGCTTAGCAGAGCCGACAAATATCGCGCAAAATTTTGGATTAAGCGTCAAAACTTTAGTAAATTTAATTCAAAAACATTTACAATTTGATGGGATAATTAAATATGACGAATTAAGACCGGAGGGTGCACTAAAAAAAGTTATGGACGATACTAAATTCAAAAAAGTTTTTCCTGATTTTGAATTTACTGCTTTAGATGATGGAATAAAAAATACTATAAAATATTACGAATCAATTTACCCTTATTAAACAAGAAAGCTTCATGGACAGCGCTATCCACTACAGACCAGCCAATAGAGCTGATGTTGACCAGCTCGTATCATTAATGAACGAGCAATATTCTCGAAAAAAAACAGCAGCCTATTTTGAATGGCAATTTTTTCAATCTGTCCTGCCCACTGTTTTGATGATCGCAGAAATTGATAATAAAATAATAGGCATGTTCGGCTTACAAAAAAAATTCTTATCCAATGGAGCTTGCGTCGGGCAATTAATTGATCTATTAATTGCTCCAAAAAATAGAGGACAGGGAATATTTGGCCGTTTGGCAGAAAAAACATTATCATACTGCAATGACATACAGGCCTTGGCTGTATTCCCCAACAAAAACGGGAAGCGAGCATGTGAAAAAAACTTAGGGATGGTTACGATCGCTAAAATTGATAACCTAAAATTAACAAATCTAAAAATAAACAACCATATTAAAAAAGAAAATTGTAGCCAAAATAATAGCCAGTTAGTCAAATTATTAAAAGATGATAAATGGCGCAACTGGCGCTACAATTTACATCCGGAATATTCTTACAAAAAAATTCTGCTTGATAATGGGTCAATCATGATGACTAAAATTTTTTCAGATCCGCAAACAAAAATTCAATATGGCGATATCGTTGAAACGAATTTAATGGCTGATAAATTCGATGATTTCCAAAAATTATTAAAATTATCGCTTACTAATTTTTTACAAAATGACATTTCAGTAATAACAACCTGGGCATTACCGCATACATATCTTTATGACTTTTTTAAAAACTGCGGTTTTACCGGTAATTTACAAGAAAGATACTTTTGCCTCAAAATCATTGACCAAGATTACAATGATTTATCCGACATAAACAATTGGGACTTGGCTCAAATAGACGCCGAAATATATTAATATAAATGATATGGATATACTGCCAAAAAATATTTATTCGTCTTTAAAACGATTTCTGCCCGTAAGCCTGAAAAGAAAATTTAAAAAGCAAAAACCAATTTTTATCAATCCAAATTTCCCCGCTAAACCAGGATGTGAAAAAGGTCGCACCCTTCTAATAATAGTGAGTGATAGCTTTAACCAAAAAATAATGAGAGCATCTACTCTTTTAACACTGGGTTATGCCCATGGTTGGTCAGAAGCCTGCGGTCCGGTTAAATTAATATGGCAAAAAAATATTATTAAAGAAATTTCTAAACACAATAATCCGATAATCTTTACTAATATTTATAACTACATCAATTGGGGAGAAAAAGAAATAAAATTTCTTAAAAATTATGACTCCTTTTCAATAGTGAATGTTCATCCTAATAAATATGAGCAATTTAAGAAAGATAATCCATTAATAGGTAATGGCGACCCATTTTTTTATGGGGGACACAATGAAGCTTGCAATAAACTAATTGAAACTAAACCAAAATTCGTTTGTAGCTTCGCTGGTAACACCGCTTGGGATTTGTTCAAGGATTGGCAAGCCGATGGATTACATTTTGAATTTTTAAAACTAGCGGCTGACCAAAATTATTACTTTCCCGACCCGGCAATTAAAAAGTATGGACACATTAAAATGACCTATGTTGGCGGATACTGGCCGGAAAAAGCACAAGCTTTTGAAATGTATCTTAGACCGTTTGAAGATATATTGCATACTTATGGTTATGGCAATTGGCCATATAAACATTATGGGGGGGAATTAGACATAGCCGAAGAACGTCAACTCTATTCCAGCGCTGGTTTAGTCCCTTTAGTTACGAGTCCAGCGGGTTGGTATATGGCGGAAGTTACAGAAAGATATTTTAAAGCGCCGGCCTGCAAAGCCTTCTGTATTGCCGATCAAAATACCGGACTAAAAGATGTTTTCACTGAAGATGAAATGCTGCAGGCGAAGAACGCCGAACATTTCTCCGAATTGGTAAATGATTATTTGAAAGGAAAAATCGATGTCAACTATTGGAAAAACAAGGCTTATGAGGCGGTAATGAATAAGCACCTCTATCGACATCGTGCTCTTCAGATAAAAAATATTTTTGAAACTAAAACCGAACTCAAATGAGTACAAATAAACCAAAAAAAATATTATTAACAACAACTAATTTTGAAAAAGTTTCTTTGATTACGGCCGCTAAGGACCGCCCGCTTGGCTTAAAAACCGTAGACTCATCCCATTACCCAATCGGGTTGGCTTATTTACACTCTTATCTTGAATTTGATAATCATAAAATCCAAACTCTCTTTTTAAATAACTACGGTGATAAAGAATGTTTTGATATAGTAATAAAAACTATAGAAGAATTTCTTCCGGAAATAATAGGTTTTCAAGTATTAACCGCTAATCGAATAAGCGCTTATCGATTAATTGACTATATACACAATAAATATCCTAAGATTAATATACTTATTGGCGGTATGCATGCTACTATAATGCACCGCCAACTCCTCGAAAAATTTCCTTATGTAATCGCGGTATTGGGTGAAGGTGAAATTACTTTTTCCGAGCTAGCCAAAGAGTTATCAAATCCAAATCTTGATCTTCATAAAATAGATGGGATAGCTTTCAACGAAGGTGGCAATATTATAAGAACCAACCCGAGAAAGTTAATCGAAAATTTAGACAGATTGCCTTTCCCTAAACATGAAATGTTTTTCAATAACAATAGAGCCTCTGGTTGTATTTTGACCGCTCGAGGTTGCCCGTTCAATTGTAGTTTTTGCTGCTTAGATGTTCTTTCGCAAAGAAGGGTAAGATTAAGATCTGTCGAAAATATTCTGGCGGAAATAGAGTTTATGATTAAAAAATTTCCTCAAATGTCTGATATCTGGATTCATGATGATACTTTTTTTATTGACAATAAAAGGGTGGTTGAGTTTTGCGATGAAATTATCAAACGGAAGATAAAAATTAGTTTTACTTGTAGCGGTAGAATGAAACCTTTAAACCAAGAAATGGTAAATAAACTCGAACAAGCGAATTTTAAAAAAATTTTACTGGGACTGGAAAGCGGCGATGAGGGCATCTTAAAATCTTGCCACAAAGCTATAACTCAACAGGACGTAATTAACGCAATTAAGCTATTTTCAAAATCTAAAATAACGGTTACTGCCTTTTTGATTGTCGGATTACCTGGCGAAACTTTAAAAACAATTTTAGAAACTGCAAAATTCGTAAAAAAATTACAAAAAATAAAGTACTTATATTTTAGCGAGACAGCAATTCTTACGGTTTATCCGGGTACCGAAGTTTACGAAATAGCAAAGACGGGGGGAATGATCGATGATAGTTATTGGCTGACCGACAAACCAACGCCTTTATTTACTTTAGAAAATAGCGAAGAACAACTAATAAAATTTAAAGAAATTCTCTTAAATCACATCTCGGTTGACAGATTTTTTACTCCTGCCGGTTTTATAAAACAATTTAAAATGACTCCTTATGTTATAAAATATACTTATAATCATCGAAGTGTTCTTAAAAATATGCTGCATAAAACTTTTAAAACAATCTTGCCAAGAAAAATTCTCGAATTTCTAATTAATACCTACAAAAAATTATAATAATAAAGGAGAAATCAAGAGAATATAAACAAACAAAATCTTCTATTCAAAATTATGAATAAATTTAAAAGATAAAATTAACTATGGATATCAAAAAACAACAAAAAAATTTTGCGAAACATATTCTTTATTTTGTAAAAAATCACAAAGCCTTTTTCCCGCCCGATGGAAAGCAAAAAATTTTAATAGAAAAATTAAGAAATGAAGTGATGCGTTCGTCGATACAAAAAGTCTACAAGGAAGATGAGATAAAGAATGAATGGCAAAATTTTGTCGATAATCTACGTTATCATATATTAAATGACGACCCAAGAAAATTTTTACAATGGAAAGAAATAAGCTACACCATGGTATTCGGTGGCAGTAAATATGAGCTATTTTCATTAAAAAACAATTGGCCTTATTGGAGAAAGATAATTAAAGATAGCTATTTCGGCATGCCTCCATTATCTAAATATTGTTGGAGAAGTAGCGGCAGTTATACACATTCAGCTTACCATTTCCAAAAATTATTGACAGAATTTGATATAAAATTAGATAAATTTAAAACAATTATGGAATTTGGTGGCGGATACGGTGTAATGGCCCTCCTGGCGTACCGACAAGGATTTAATGGCAGCTATTTAATATATGATTTACCGGAATTTTTAGCTTTACAAAAATATTATTTAAGCTCGATAAACGAAACAAATTTTCTACTATCAGATAATATAAGAAATAATGTAAATACAGTATCTTTTTTTTCCAAAAAAGAAAAACTCATGGATTCGTTAAAGCGCGCTCAAAACATTGATTTGTTTATAGCCATGTGGTCAATAAGTGAATCGCCTCTTAAACTTCGAGAGAATTTGTTTGAAAAAATTTTTAATACCGCAAAAATCAAATATGTTCTAATCGGATTTCAAAAAAAATTTGGTGATATTGATAACTGCACCTACTTCAAAACTTTTATAAATAAATATAACAATTATTCCTGGAAAATTGAGGAGATCTCTCATCTAAAAGATAACTACTACCTACTTGGAAAAAACAATAAATATGATAATCATTAAATTATTGGGTGGCCTGGGAAATCAACTCTTCCAATACGCCCTAGGGAGAAACATAGCTCAAAAAAACAAAACGCAACTTAAGCTTGATATAACTCCGTTTGAAACATACTCAAAACACAGGTACAGCCTGAATCATTTTAATATTCTAGAAAATTTTGCAACCAGGGAAGAAATTAATGGGTTTAAAAAATTTGATGATAATAATATTATTAATAATTTAATAAGAACCATAGAAAAAATAAAACCGTTTAAAATTAGAACTCATATCAAAGAAAATAATTATTATACCTTCGACCCGAAAATTTTAACTCTGGGCGACAATGTTTATTTGGATGGGTTTTGGCAAAACGAAAAATATTTCAAGGGCATTAAAGATGTGCTACACGATGAATTTACCTTAAAAGAAAAATTAGAAAAAAATTTATTGGAAGTCATTATGAAAACTAATTCTGTCTCAATCCACGTAAGAAGAGCAGATTATGTAACGAATCCTAATGCAAATAAAATATACGGCGTTTGTAGCTTGGATTATTACAATAAAGCAATCGCTACAATTACTGACTTGGTTACAGCGCCTCATTTCTTTGTTTTTTCAGATGACCTTGGTTGGTGCAAAAAAAATATAAGATTGAATTTTCCGACGACTTTTATAGATAATGGGGCGGATAAAAATTATGAGGATTTAATTTTAATGAGCCGATGTAAACACAACATAATTGCCAACAGTTCATTCAGCTGGTGGGGCGCCTGGCTTAATAACAATGTTGATAAAATTGTTATTGCGCCAAAACAATGGTTAAATAATTCTATAAAAGGCACTAAAGAAATGGTATTAGAATCCTGGATAAAAATCTAAATCGTTTATAAATAACATGGCAAAAAAAATTCTAATTACTGGCGGTGCCGGCTTTATCGGTTCTCATCTGGCGAAAAAATTAAAAAAAAGCGGCTACGAAATAGTGCTGATAGACAGGTTCACTGCCCACAGTGCTAAATTAAAGCGCGATAGATTGAAAAAATTGCTCCATCCGGGTGAATACACATTCTATGAGGCCGAGCTGTCTGATTTGAACAAAGTAAATAAAATATTCAAAAATCATAAATTTGATCTAATCTGCCACCTGGCCGCTAAAACAAACCTTCAATTTAATTCCCGCCTATATAATCGAACGAATACCCTTGGAACAATAAATATTTTTGAACTTGCCAAAGATTATGATGTTCCGAAAGTCGTTTTTGCCTCATCTTCGATGGTTTATGGAAATAATGATAATCGCTCTTTTGGTGAAACCGATAATACTGATCGCCCTCTATCAATTTATGCGGCTTCAAAAAAATCAGCTGAAATTCTCGCGTATACGTATCATAGCCTGCACAAGATTGAAATGGTCGGCCTTAGGTTTTTTACCACTTATGGACCGTGGGGCAGGCCGGAAACGGCCATCAGCAAATTCACAGAACAAATCATCAATAATCAGCCGATAGTAATACAAAATTTTGGAAAAATTAAAAAAGATTTCACCTACATTGATGATGTAATAAACGGCATAACCGCCTCGATAGAGAAAAAATTCAATTATGAATTAATTAACCTGGGATCCGGTAAGAGCGTGGAATTGGAAACAATAATCGATCTAATTGAAAAAAATTTGAAAATTAAAGCGCAAAAAAAATACACCGCGATGCAGCCGGGCGATCAGTTGGAGACCCGCGCCAATATTGAAAAAGCAAAAAAAATGCTTAATTACAGACCCAAGATTACCATTGAACAAGGCATTAAAAAATATATAAACTGGTATAAGCAATATTATTCGTTAAAATAACCGGATGGATATCAATTATCGAAAAAAAATAACCGTCGCAATGCCGGTTTATAACGGGGAAAAATATTTAGCCAAGGCGATTGACAGCGTTCTGGCGCAGACATATCCTGATTTTGAACTGGTAATCGTTGATGACGGATCAACCGACGGCAGCGCCAAAATTTTGGAAAAATACGCGGCGCAGGATAAACGAATCAGGGTGCTTTACAATGAAAAAAACATGGGTATCGTTTTCACCAGAAACCGATCTTTTGACGAAAGCAATTCGGAATATATAGCGATTTTGGATCATGACGACATTGCATTACCGAACAGATTGAAAGAGCAAATGGACTTTCTGGATTCGCACCAGGAGTTCGGTATGGTCGGTTCATGGGTAGAACAAATTGACGAAAATGACAAACCAAATGGCATTGTTTGGAAATACGGCGTTGGTGCAGATAAAATCGCAAGTCTGATGTTATTTTCCAATTTTTTTGCCCAGTCCGCGGTAACCATCAGAAAAAAAGCGTTGCCTGTAATTCCCTACCGTCAGGATTATATTTACGCGGAAGATTATGATTTATGGACAAGAATAGCCGAAAAATGGAAAGTATGGAATTTACCTAAGATTTTAATTAAGTATCGTGTTCACACCGCGGGTATAACGAAAACCAGGCCTGATTTTTCAATAAATGCCGCGATTAAACTCCAAATGGGCTTACTGAATAATCTAGGCTTGAATCCATCCGAGGATGATATATTAATTCACCGGACAAATTTTACCTTTAAAGGTGAAAATCTAAAAAAATTTATAGACGAAAGAGAGAATTGGCTGGAAAAACTGATAATAGCCAACAACAAAATCGGCTATTACCCAAAGCGTGAATTTTCGGAGATCGTGAGCGAACGCTGGCTCTATAGTTGCGACTCCAATGGCGAAGCCGGTTTTTGGATCTGGAAAAAATTCTGGCAGTCGCCTTTAAGCAAAAATACTGGCCCTGGAGACTGGAAACGCCTCCTTAAATTCTTTATTAAGTGCCTGCTTAAAAAAAATAAATTCAGTTGACTTTATAAATCAGGTTGCTGCCTATCTGTGCAACCGGCACGATAAAACTATATCTGCCTAAAATATCTTGCAAGCCTCTATATTTATCATCATTAGTATCCAATAAAATGTAATCAAGCTCATATTTTTTAAGAGCCGTGCGCGGGTCTTCTTTTTTTATTTCGTTATACTTATTTAAAACTCTGGCAACATATTCCGGCGGAACCAAAATTGGCTCTGCTGTTTTTTTTCCGGTCAATGCCTGAATAATTTTATTTCTAACCACCTGATTTTGATATCGATCAATAAATTTATTTAGCCAGATTGACCGCTGATCAGCTAAAATAAAATCTCCATCAACTTTATCTTTAAAGATATTCTGCCGCGCCCATCGGTCTTCCAATTCATCATCAGAAAGAAGATAAGCGGCACCGTAGCCTTGCGCGTAAAGATTATTGCGCGTATAGATTGATATTAAATTGCTTTGACTATCACTTCCCAAAAAATAAATTACCGAATCCGGCAAAGTATTTTGATTTAACCAATCAAACGTTTTGCCTCCCTCCTGCAGTTCTGCTAATTGTTCGGCCGGTAAATTATTTATAAAACCGATTTTTAAATGTTCCTTTTGTTTATAAACAAGCAAGGCAAGAAAAGCGAGCGCAAATACTATGGCGAGCCAATCAGTCTTATTAAGCCCAACCCAGCCGTTGTTTTTTAGGGCAGCACGGAGATTTTTGAAAATAATCGCTAAAACCAAAAAGGAGAAAAAAACCGTTACTTGATAATAGTGACTGGAAAACTGCAGATACTTGCCGGTGATTATGTTTTGCCAATTAAGCCCCCAGGCGGCTAACAATAAGGCAAGGGAAAAATAAAATTCTTGCTTAGTTCCAATCAACCGCCGGCACAATAGCAATGCCAGGCCGGTCAGGGCAATCAATAAAACATTAAAGTAGCATCCGGGCCAATGAATATTAAGCAAACCCAGACGTGATAATGATTCATTATAAAACGGATTTTTAGCGAGCGCCGCAAGCGATCTAAAATATGGTAAACCAAAAATTAATGCGGTAATAAAAAAAACTGAAGAATATTTTATAGTTTCAAAACTTTTTTTGACAACCACACCGGCGAGTAAACTTACGATGTACAGCACAAGTACGGCAGTCCAATAATAGGGATAGACATATAACAACATTCCGAAAGTCGCGCCAAGAAAAATATTATAACAAACCAGCCGGCGACCGCTTAAGTCCTTAAAAAATATTTCCCAAATTAAAATTATACTCAAAACTAAAAAAATAAAGCTGAATTGCGGATTGATCGGACGGCCAAAAGAAAAAAGAAACAGCAAATAAAAAAAGACGGAAAACCCGGCTGCTATTTTTTTCTCGGCAGTTATTCTTACAAACAGCAAATATAATAAAACAACGCCAAGAAAAGGTAAAATAAAATCATTTAGAAAAAAAGTTGCCGGCACCGTAAGGCGAAGCGCTTTCGCCTCTTTGGCAATAAGCCATTCAGCCAAATCCGGCATTAAGGGTAAATCATTTTGATGTTCTTTTAAATAAACATTACCAAGGGTGCGGCCGTCATACAACCGCTTGCTCATAGCCAGGTAATGCTCTTCGTCGTCGTTTAAAATCGGATAAACGCCATTAAAATTTTTCCAGCCTGATTGGTAAATGGCAAAAAGCGTCGGCCGCACCACCAGTAAGCTGATGACGAGCGCCAAAATAAAAATCGGCCAATGATTCTTTAGTATATTTTTAAGCATTCAGTTTACCTCCAAATTTCCAAGAATTGCCGTTACGCATAATGATATAAGTTGTTTTTTGATCAATCTGCGGATAACTTTTAAGCCAATTCTCAACGGTTGCTTTCTTAATATAAGTTGTTTGCGGCGTTACCAACTGATCAAAAGCCACGTGGCGGAAAAAAGTAAATTCCCTTTTGGCGATCCATAAACTATAATCAAACAATGGCAGTTTACTTAACCAGTTGACGTTTTTGAATTTGTATAACAATTTGGCGTAGAGATAATAAGGAAAAACCAAGGGTGTCGCGATAAAATATTTCGTTAGCCACCAAGGCAAGCGGGCGGCGATTTTTCTGATCGGATCAACTATATAAATAATCAAACCATTGCCCTCGCGCGCGTAGACCCAGCAATGAAATCGTCCGCCCGGCTTGACATTACTGATAACCGCATCCAGCCCTTTTTTCGGATCCGCTAAATGATGAAGCACACCGATGCAATAGACCAGATCAAAGCCCGTGCTAGTGTAGGTAATCAGATCAGACTTTACTACTTCCCAATTTTTATATGGCAGTGCCGATAAATTTTTTTTCGCCGATTCCACCGAATCACCCAGGTCGGTGCCGACAAGACGCGCCGGCTGCCACTCTGCCATATAGACCATCAAGCTGGCGTTGCCGCAACCAAGTTCCAGAACGAATTTACCGGCTACCTCGGTCTTGATGATGGGTGCCAGCCAATCTTCAAATTGCTCCTTAGTGTAGACCGAGCCGAGCGGAAGATTATTCCAGGAGTTTGCGAACGCGTCTGCAGTTTTTTGGTCTTCGTTATTCATAAAATCTTAATTTTGCTTGGAAAAATTGAATTCAATCTCATCAAATCCGCCGACCCAATAGCACCAGACGCGACTGCAAAAATTAGGCGAGAGGTTGGCTAAAAAAGAAATAAAAACGTTAAGCGCTTTTAAAAAACCGATGCTGACCGGGCCATAACCCATACTGGGCAGAAGATGGAAAAAAGCCAGCCAAGATAATCTTGTTTTTTCCAGCTTGAATTCAACTCCGAAAAATCCCGATTTGGTAAAGGCCGGGTTGAAATATAGGGGAAAAGTAACGTCAAAACCGTGGCTATGCTCCGCGTGAGTGAAGCCTCTGCTGAAATGAGGAACTTTGACAATCAATTCTCCGCCGGACTTAAGAATCCGATGCAGTTCTTTCATCACTAAAAACGGTTTGTCCAGATGTTCCAAGATATGAGAGGCTTCAATCAAATCAAATGTGCCGTCGTCAAAAGGATAAGGAAACGAATTCAAATCATGAGTCACGTCCGGTTGTGCCAGCGGATTCCAGTCGATGTTGATATAACCGATCTTTTTATCCTGTCCGGCGCCTAAATTCAATTTTTTTAAATCCTCCGCCATAAAATTAAAGCCATTTCTCCTGCCACATCTGGAAAACCGCTAAAGTCCAAATCAGTTTCCGGTTGTCCGTGCGGCGGGAAAAATGGTCATCAAGTAATTTATTAATATATTGATAATTAAAGAGTCCCTGCTCATTAATTTTTTTCTCTGAAAATAATTCTGTGATTAGCGGCTCAAGATCGTCAGCCAGCCATTCTGCCAGCGGCACGCCGAAGCCTTTCTTCTTTCTTTGCACGATCTCTTTAGGTAATTTATCTTCCATTAATTTTTTTAAGATAAATTTAGTCGTTAGGCCGCGTAGCTTTAAATTTAAAGGAAGGCTGTTCGCAAAGTCCACTACTGTGGTATCCAGAAACGGCGCTCGCACCTCCAGCGAATTGAACATGCTGGCGCGGTCTACTTTAACCAAAATATCATCCATCATGTATGTGCGTAAATATTGATATATCAACTGTTGATAATAATCCCCCGTTCCCGCTTCCCGGCCATACGAATCAATTTCCGCGAATTCATTTTCCTTTTCTAATTCCCGCCAAACATCACCGATAAAAAGTTCGGCCCGTTCCGGACGGTCAAAAGCGCCGAGCCAGCGCTGGTTCCGATATTCTTTTGCGCCATAAAAACCGCTGATAAATTTTTTAGCTTTAAAATCAAAGCTGAAATTTTTGAACGAAGTCGGCAGATTAAGCGCGACCCTTTCAATCAAACTCTTCCGTAAAAACAAAGGTAGCTTTTCGTAAATATCGGCCAGGCGATGTGCGATAAAAGTATCATAACCGCAGAATAGCTCATCCCCGCCATCGCCCCCGAGTGCCACCGTTACTCGTTCGCGGGTAAATTGGGAGAGTAAGAATGTCGGGATAATGGAAGCGTCGGCCAGCGGCTCATCAAGCATTTCGGCAATTCTCGGTACGAGATCCAGACTATCCTTGGCGTTCAAAATTTTCTCATAATGCTCCGTCCCCAAATGCTCGGCCACCCGCCTGGCGTAATGCGCCTCGTTAAAACTTTGTTCTTTAAAACCAATGGAGAAGGTCTTGATCTTCTGGTTGCTGTTTTTCTGCGCGTAATATGCGATGGTACTGGAATCAATCCCGCCGGAAAGAAAAACCCCGAGCGGCACATCGGAAATTAAACGGTCTTTAACGGCTTTATCCAATCTTTTGCCTAATTCTTTGATAGTATCCGCAACCTGAAAACCGAAACCCTGCCCGCCGGAGAGGCGGGCTGAAACATGGAACCTATTAAATTCAATATTCCAAAACTTCTTCTTTACCGCTTCCCTCCCGTCAAAAGTTAAATAGGTCGCCGGCTCTAATTTAAAAACGTTTTTGAAAATTGAGTGCGGTGTGGGAACATATTCATAGAGTAGATATTTATTTAGCGCACACAGATCTAATTCTTTTTTAAAGAGCGGGTGCGGCATCAAAGCTTTAAGCTCGGAGCCGAAAACAAGCGTCTCACCGAAGCGGCCATAATAAAGCGGCTTTTTACCCATGCGGTCGCGCGCCAAAAATAACTTATCAATCCGCTCATCATAAAGCGCGATAGCGAACATACCCTCAAGTTTGGAAAAAACCTCCTGGCCAAGCTCTTCATATAGATGCAGTATGACTTCGGTGTCTGACTGGCTCGCGAACAGGTGCTTGTCCTTAAGACTGTTTTTCAAATCCTTGAAATTGTATATTTCACCATTAAAGGCGAGCCAAACAGTTTTTTCTTCGTTCGCCATCGGCTGATGTCCAGCCGGCGAAAGATCTATAATCGAAAGCCGACGTTGCCCCAGGCCGACTCGCCCGGAATTATAAAAACCCTCGTCGTCCGGTCCGCGATGAACGAGCGTTCGCGTCATTTTTTCTAAAACATTTTTATCTCCTTGACCGAAATAGCCGACAATGCCACACATAAATATTATTTCAATACTTCATATATCTCAATAAACGGTCCGCTTTTATCCAGAAACACGAGCGGTAACATATCTAAGGGGTTATTCAAGTAATCATTAACACCGGTTTCAATTAACTTTTTATTTTCGGTTGGATAAAAAATTTGTTTGAGCTCTATCCTATGATATTTTTTCACCTTTTCAATTATTTCTTGAGTTGATTGACGTGTTGGTATGTCATATCTTTTATTTTTAGCACCACTCTCCCAATAAGCATTAATTATATATTTAGTATTTGACCCGCCCAATTCCTCATATCGTTCAAAACCCAAATCATACAGCAAGTTAACCCCGTGATTTAGATAATTTTCTTTATGATTTAAAATATAATCTATTTTCTTGGATCCGGTTACCATGTTTTTTTCTTTCTGCCAGCGAGCCGCCTTATAGGACAACGGAACATCCAAATAGAAATCAAAAGAATATGCAACTTCATCCCTAGAAAGATTACTTTCCAGCCATTTTGCCGCTTCGTTTCTGGTATAGTCATTTAAAAGCATGTTCCAGCGGTAAGAAAAAAAAGCGTTCGGTAAAATTAAAATTAACAAAATAAGCCAAATAATTTTAGGTGGTAATTTTGTTTTACTTAAGTAATCCGCCAAATAGCCGGCTGAAATAATAATCAGCAGGATAATAAACGCCAATAGCCATCGAATTATAAAGGGTGCAGCGAAAACCGTCGCCATTAATAAATAATAAAAAGCTAAGCCGATTAAGACATACCGTATATAAACATTTCCCCAAATTTTTTTACCTTTAAATAAAAGCAAAATCACAAACAAAGCTACAAAAATAGGCTCCACCATAAAACTATCGCGCCACTCATAATAAAACCTTTCCAGATTACCCGCCGGAAACATCCCCATAAAATTATTACCAGTTATTTTACCGATATCTCGCGCAAACATATTGCTCATTCCCTTGATGTTCGGCCCAAAAAAAACAATTACTATAGTTAAACTGATTAAAAAAGATTTAATAATAATTTTTCTATCAATGAGCTTCCAATTAAATATCAAGGCTGTAAGTGGAAAAATAAATGAAGCAATTCCAATATAATGGATACTTAATGAAAACCCCGCGGTTAAAACGCTTAAATAGAAAAATCTAATTTCCTTTTTTTCTTCATATTTTAAGGCGTAGAATAGAGAAAGAATAAAAAAGAAAACCATAACAGTATGAGCCTTTCCCCAATGAGCCATAGCCAGCGGCGCAAGGCTTACGGCGTAGACTAAAGCTGCAAAATATCCGCTCAACCTGCTTTTAAAAATCAAATTTGATATTTTATAGACCAAAAAAATAGTAGCCGTTCCAAAAAAAACTGAATACCAACGGGAAACAATGTGAATATATCCTAATCCGTTTGCTGATAAAAAATTAGTTAGCGAATCAACAGAGGTCAGATGGTTAACTAACATTAAATATAGTATTTTAAAAATTACCACCGGAATATAAAGTAACGGCAATAAAATCGGATAAGGGCCAAATGCTTGAATGAAACTTCTATGCTGAAGCAAATCAATAGTATATGACATATTATATGTTTCGTCCCATATAGAATTGACGCCTAGGGGATAATCAAAATATATACCATAAATCCTATAAAAAAATCCTACGGCTATTACTAATATAAGTATTTTATTATTTTTGACGTATTCTAATAATTTCTTACACATAAGTTTATTATGAAATCAACACAAATATCTATTTATTAAATTCGCCATTACTTTTATTTTTCAGCCCCTCCAGGGCTTCTTTCCGGGTGCTGTCTTCCAACTTTCTTCTTATTCTTAAAATAGAAATATAATTTGAAAAAGAAAGATAAAGAACAAACATGAATCCAAGAATGGTGAAGAAATCCATCCCCCTTAAAATACCCAGTCTATGAACTACGCCGGATGTAATGTTTGGAAATAACACAAATATAACATACACAGTCCAGATAATTTCCCACATTATAAATTGGATCTTTGAAAACTCCTTGCGCGAATAATTTAGAAAAACAAAATAAGCCATAAAAAGACCGAAGATTAAACCTATTATTTGAACTCCTAGTATCATAGTATTTTCCACTTTAATAAATTAATTAATATTATTATACCATCAATTATTGTTGTACCTTTGTACTTATCTTTATAAATTGTTTTTATTCCCACGCTTTCGTATTTCATATCGTATTTACCGGCATTAATTATCATTTCTGTTTCAACGGAATAATTTTGTTCTTGCCATTTTATTTTTTTATATGCGTCACTAGTTAAAACTCTTAAACCGCATTGAGTGTCACTTAGATTAATCTTGGAAAATAATTTTATAGTAAAGGTAAGTAATTGATTGCCCATCTTCATCATAAACGGCATATCATCATTAAATGTCCTTTCTCCAAATACGATATCCAGCTTTTTTTCTATAAGTTTTTCAACTAATTTCATCATATCTTCAGGCAGATGCTGTCCATCGGAATCGATCAATGCTAAAATGTTCGCGCCTCTTATTAAAGCCGCCTCGCAGCCGGTCTTAAGGGCTGCCCCTTTGCCCAGATTAATTTTATGTTTTAAGACAATTATATTTGAATCAACTTTTTTTGCTATTTCATAGGTATCATCTATTGAACCATCGTCTACAACTATAATATTATTAGTATACAAAACTATTTTTTGTAAAACTTCCCGGATATTTTTTTCTTCATTATAGGCAGGAACTATAACAAAAAAATCTTTTAATTGTTTGCTGTCCATTTATTTAAAAGTTTATTTTCTCTTTGATTTGATAAGGATCTTTCCCTTGAGATTCGTAGTACGTTCTCATTAATATCTCGGCGACGACGCCCAGCGCGGCCAACTGTACGCCGACGATGATTAAAAGGGCCGATAAAACGGGCAACGGAGTATCAACGATATGCCTGATACCGAAAACCCTCAATAAAATAGAGGCCAGACCGGCGATAATACCCAGAAACAAGGAAATAAAACCCAGGCCGCCGAAAAAATGCATCGGACGGTTCATATAACGTGATAAAAATTTTATTACTATCAAATCCAACAGCACCCGGAAGGTCCGAGAAATACCATAGTTGGTTTTGCCGTGAATTCTTGCCCGATGATTGACCTCGATTTCCGTTACCCTGCCTCCCTGCCAATTTATATACGCCGGTATGAATCGATGCATCTCGCCATAAAGATTAATACCCTGGATCAGTTCTCTTTTGTAGGCCTTCATGGAACAGCCGTAATCATGAATCTTGACGCCGGTGATCAGCCCGATCAGCCAGTTCGCCAGCCTTGACGGTATTTTTTTTGAAAGCGGATCGCGCCGATTTTTCCTCCAGCCGGATACCACATCAAATCCCTCATTGATCTTATTCAAAAATTGAGGAATGTCTTTCGGGTCGTTCTGCATGTCGGCGTCCATCGGAATGATGATATCGCCTGACGCGGCCTTAATGCCGGCCGACATAGCGGCTGTTTGGCCGAAATTATATCTGAAATTTATCACTTTTAACGCGGGATCAACACCGGCGATTTTTTTTAAAATCTGCAGACTGCTGTCTTTTGAGCCGTCGTTAACGCAGATAATTTCGGCCCCTGTACCGAGCTTCCCTAAAACCTCTTTCAGTTCCTGATAGAGAATCTCAATATTCTTTTCTTCATTATAAATCGGCAGGACGATTGAAAGTTGTGCTCCGTCAGATGTAGATTCGTTGTTGTTCATATTTTTGTTGCCCCGCCGGGTGACATCTGACGGGGTAAATTTTTCGTATTATCTATAAAATTTAAAATAATTTGCGCTCGTTTATCCCAGCTGAAATTTTTTAATTTTTCAAACGCTCTGGCTGATTTTTTTTCAGCCAGCGGCTGATCATTCAGGACTGATTTTATTCCCTCGGCCAACGCTTCCACGTTATCCGGCCGGACCAAAACGCTTTCTTCTTCACTTATTATTTCTCTGATGGAATTCAGGTCGCTCGTGACAATCGGCCTGCCGCTCGCCATATACTCTAAGATTTTCATCGGACACATATAATAATCATAATGATCCTGCTTCGGAAAAGGGGCAATCAAGACGTCAAAAGCCTTTAAATATGATGGCACCGTTTCGTGTTTTACCCAGCCGACAAAAATCGTTCTCTGGCTTAAGCCGGCATCCTCGGCTACTTTTTTATATTCTTCAATATCTTCTTTCCGTCCGCCGACCAGAACCAAGAAAGTTTGATTCGATAAATATTTAAGCGATCTAATGGCGGTTTCTATGCCTTTCTCCATACTCATAGTTTTAAGCATGCCAACATAGCCGACCAATATCTTTTCTTGCGGCAGGCCGAACTTCACCCGGGCCTCCTCTTTGGAAATCATCAAATCAAACTTTGCCAGATCGACGCCGTTCGGTTGGGATATTACTTTATTCTCTGTTAAGCCGAAATCGCTGATTAATTTCTGTCTTTTCCATCTATTGGTGGTGATGACGCCGGCGAGATTCTTGAACAGACGGCGATAAAAATTTAACCGTCCGCGGGGGAAATCATGGATGTCATATATTGTCCATTTTCTGATAAAAGTGGCGGGGTAAAGCGAAATCTGGTCATGCGAAAAAATAACATCCTCTTTTTTGGAAAAAAATAGCAGGTAGAAAAAGGCAGCCGCGGCGAAGCTCACGGCCTCCAGCCAAAAAATAATTTTACTGTTGAAAAAAGGGATTAAATCAATCGCCGGCAAGCGCACTAATCTGAATTTTTTTTCAATATTATAAAAACTGAAAGGATCTTCTTTTATTTTATTAAACCTTACGGGCGCAACCATGACAACTTCTGCTGTTTTCGCCAAAGCCTCGCAGAGTTTCATCGCTTCTATCCCCTCGGCTTTTTCGGTCGGAATTCTTGAATTTATCAAATAAAATATTTTCATTTTTTTTGGGAAACAACCACTAAGGTTTCCATAAACTTTGCAGTAAACCTCGAGGCGATAAAATACCAAAAATTTAAAAATTTCTTTTTCCAGCTTTCCTTGAAGTCAACGCCCGGATCATAGAGAAAAGATATCTCACCGACTGTAAAATTATTTTTTCCAAGCAGTTTTGAAATTGTTTTAGTATTGAAATAGCAGACATGGTCGCTGTTTACTGTCGGTTCGGCCTTGGTGATCTTTTCAGCTATATTAAAGAAGTTAAAACAGTTTGGCGTGGTGATGATCAGCCGGCCGTCGTCTTTCAGATTCCGCCTGCAGCTTGCCAAAAAAAGGCCCGGGTTGGAAAGATGCTCAATCAGGTCGCCGGCGAAAATAGCGTCAAACTTCACCGGAAAATCAAAATGCTCCGCGCTGGCTTTGAGATAATGGTCGCCGGAAAATTTTGTCTGGTTAAAATCCAAATCCAGACCGTAGACCTCTTTGGCCTGTTCCCTAATCAATTTATGCGGCCAATTATTCTGGTACGATTTTATGCCCTGCCCCCAAAAACCAACATCCAATACCACATCATCGTTCTTTATGAAGTTTGTGATAAGCTCTTTTTTGTCTTTATAAATTTTAGGCATAGTTCTTAATGATTTTTTCAATTAAACCTTTCAATCCGTGCTCGGTTTCCACGATTTTACGCAGGCTCTCGCCGTATTTTATCCGCTCCGAATTCGATAATTTAATGAAAAATTTGATGCGCTCCGCGAGCGTCCGAAAATCTTTTTGCGGGAAAACCATCTGCTCCGCGAAGGCAGAAAGCATCTTTACCGCCGCCTCGTTAGAGGTCACAACCGACAGACCCGCGGCCATCGCCTCCAGGATTGCCTTGTCCAGGCTACCGGTCTGGCTCATATTCGCGAACAGATTGGCGGCGGCAAGATAATTCATTATTTCTTCATGCGGAATGCCTCCGGCAAAAATCACTTCTTCGCCAAGACCCAAGTCGGCTACCATCTTTTTTAACTCGCTCAAATATTTTTCCTGCTCCGGCGCGCCGACGCCGCCGATAATTTCAATTCTAAAACGCAAATTCTCTTTTTTTAATATTTCAGCCGCCCTGATCAAAGTTTCATAATCTTTAGCCGGAGAAATCCTGCCTATAGTTATAATTTTAAATATATCCCCCGTAACTTTTAACTTTGAACTTATTTCTGGATCCCCGCTGGAGTTTATCCTCGCTCGGCGGGGGCGGGGATGACAGCTGTCGCTGTCACTTTGAACTTTGAACTTTTCTATGTCTATTCCCTGCCCGACAATTCTGATTTTATTACTGTTTAGCCGACAGCCCTCTACGGTGGAGGTGAAGATCAAATCGGTTAATTTTTCCGCAACTTTCAAGCTGAAAGATACCTTTCCGTGCGCGTACCATAAGCCGATTTTCTT
>JBAZPT010000003.1:0-121732 GCA_041645535.1 Parcubacteria group bacterium | reverse complement strand
CTGGCGGAAGTGTCCAGACGATCGTGGCTACGCCGGCAGCAGGCCAGAAGGTCGGAAACCTCATGGTCAACGGAGCGAACTATGGCTCCATAACATCACTTGCTGTAACCATGAACCGTAATCACACGGCCAGCGTGACATTTGTGCCAAACACTTTCACGCTGACAACCTCGGTAACCTCCGGCTCTGGCACAATTACTCCCGTCTCCGGATCATATCCTGGCGGAAGTGTCCAGACGATCGTGGCTACGCCGGCAGCAGGCCAGAAGGTCGGAAACCTCATGGTCAACGGAGCGAACTATGGCTCCATAACATCACTTGCTGTAACCATGAACCGTAATCACACAGCCAGTGTGACATTCGTGCCGAATTAGACACAGTGCTACCAGACTAACATTCCGCGGAGAGAGGGACTTCCCTTTCTCCGCATTTTATTTGACAAGTTCCGAAAAACCTGCTATAATAGACATACAGGGTGAAATTCTCTTGAAAATAAGCCAAAAGAGCTTGTTTTAGGAGGAGTTCACCTGTTTTTTATTGTCAAGGGATGAATATATTCATTATATTCATTTAGTAATCAGTAACCGGTAACTTGTAACTAGTAAAATGAAGAATTCTATTAAAAATTTTTATGATTTAGATGCCTGGAGCGAGGCTCATTTGTTGGCTTTGGAAATTTATAAAATTACTAAAGATTTTCCCAGGGACGAACTTTATGGAATCATAAGCCAGCTAAGAAGGGCGGCTAGTTCCGTAACTGCTAATATCGCAGAAGGATTTGCAAGGTATCATTTTAAGGATAAAATAAAATTTTATTACAATTCCAGAGGTTCGGCTGCAGAAGTTCAAAACTTTCTATTGCTGGCCAAGGATCTAAACTATATAGATTCTAAAACTTGTAAAAATTTAAACGATAAATGCGATATGGTTGGAAGATTAATTAACGGCTTGATAAGATCAGCAGAAAATCAAAAATATTAAGTAAACAGTAACCGGTTACTTGTAACTAGCAAAAATAAAAATTTACCAGTTACCGATTACTGATTACCAGTTACTAAATTATATGCTACGAGTTAAAGACATTGAAAAGTTAATCGACCGCGATCGTTGCACCATCCTGCGCTGGGAGCGGGAAGGCAAAATTCCACATCCGCAAAAAGATTCGCGCGGCTGGCGATATTACACCGAATCTGACATTCAGGTGATTTTGAGTTATCTCAAAAACAGAAATCCATACTATAATATAAATGTAAATAAGTCTTTTTGACTTGTAGCTAAAATAGGTTACAACCGTAACCATAATAGGTAACAACGAAGACAATGCTGAATCTAGAAAAATCAAACTAATATGTCAAAAAGAAAATTATACGCATATGTGGATGAATCAGGGCAGGACACTAAAGGTTTGGTTTTTGTGGATGGACTTAAAAAGAAAGAAATCGAAATTTTTAGCAAGGGACTCAAAGACTTGAGAATAAAAACCAGAAAAATACGCGGAGTAAAAAAAGATGAAAACAATGCCTTTATCCGACTGGTTGATGCCATTTGCGGGTTGGTTCGGGATAAGGACGGGAAAAATGAATGGGCGGAAAAAGCGCTGGCAAAGCTTGAAAAAGAAAAAGTAGTTTGCGAATTGTAAAACCCCGATTAGATTAGAAGCAGGGCTTCTAACGGGGAAAACAAAAACCCCCATTTAAGGGGGAATAGCCTATTCCTTGCGGAAGACCCGCCATACGGTCGGTGTTCGGCTACTGTTTAACTCCATTATACGGCAACCAAATCGGTTGTCAATAGCTATTACAGAAATGTCTCGAAGTTATTTCACTAATGAATAATTGCTTGAAAAAATAGTTATAAAAAAAGAAATTTCGTGGTATAATAAACACAGCCAAATTTATGCAAAATAAAAAGAAAAATAGCAAAATAATGCTGGTGCCCGAAGATGTTATTGAAGGGAGGATTTATTTTATTCGCGGCAGAAAGGCTATGCTGGATAGCGATCTTGCAAAATTATACGGAGTTGAACTAAAAGCGCTTAATCAAGCGGTCAAGAGAAATGTCAAAAGATTTCCCGATGATTTTATGTTCCAATTAAGCAAAGAAGAAAACGACTTTTTTCTAAGGTCACAATTTGTGACCTTAGAAGCAGGTAAATATTCAAAGTACTTACCTTATGTTTTCACTGAGCCTGGTATAGCTATGCTTTCCAGTGTTTTAAACAGCGAAAAGGCCATTCAAGTTAATATCCAGATAATACGCACTTTCATCAAAATCCGAGAAATGATCATTAGCAATTCGGAACTGCGGGCGAAGATAGAGCTTCTTGAAAAGAAATTCGATGGAAAGTTTCATATAGTTTTTGAGGCGATCAACAAAATTTTAAGCATTACCAAAGAAGACATTCCCGTAACTAAAAGAATTGGCTTTGATGACAAAAAAGCCAAGTAACAAATGAAAATAAAGAACAGAAAGATCGAACAAGCAGAAATTAAAGTTTCAAATAATATTGGAAAGTTTTTTGATATGCAAAAAAAGACCTCACTCGGGCAGGCGTTGAGTGAATGGAAATTAAAAAGACTGCGGGCTAAAATAGGTGTTTGCGCGCTCCAGTGTAATGTGATACACTAATAAGTGTAAAAGTATACACTAAAAGATAATTTATGATCAGTTTTAATTCAAAAATAGCTCAAAAGGTTTTGGCATATTTCCTTTTGAATTACGAGGCCGAAATGTATCTCAATGAAATGGCGGATAAGTTTGCTGTTAATCGCGGGAATTTATCCAGAAAATTAACCGAATGGGAAAAAGAAGGCATTTTAGTCAAAAACAAAAAAGGCAACTTAAGTCTCTATAAAATAAATAAAAAATATCCATTACTTAGAGAAATTAAAAAAATTGTCCAAAAAACCTTTGGATTGGAAAAAAGCCTGAAACAAGCGCTGAAAAAAATGGAAGGCATCAAAATGGCAGTTATTTTCGGCTCTTATGCCCAGGACAAATTAAGTTCTGAAAGCGATATAGATTTATTGCTGGTTGGTTCGCATAATTTTTTGGAAGTGCAAAAAAAAATAGCCAAACTGCAAAAGCAATTCGACCGGGAGATTAATGTTGTCGATATGGGCGAGAAAGAATTTAAAAAGAAGAAAAACAGCGAATTTATAAAAAATATTTTAAAAAATAAAAATATCCAGCTGATATGATAAAGTTCGAAAACAAATATTTTGTAAAATTAAATTTTACGCGCAATCAAATCAAAAAATACGCAAGCTCGGCGCACAAGGACTTGGGAATTGCCAAGCGAACAAATATAGCGGAAGTTAAATTTCAATTCACTTATAACGCTCTTCTCAAGCTGGGTATTAGCTTGATTGCCTGCCATGGCTATAAAGTCAAAAGCCGCGCGGGGCATCATATTAAAATTTTGGAGCAAATGGCGGAAATACTGGAAAACAAAGACATTTTGGCATATGGCAATCAGATGAGAAAAACGCGCAATACTGAATTATACGATGGCGGAAGTATGATGATTACCGGCAAGCAATCCGTTGAGTATCTCAATTTCACCGAAAAACTGTTTGATTCTTCGCGGGAAATTTTCAAGAAATATTTGGGAACCTTGTTTTAAGACAATCCGGCGGATATTAACTGTTGAAAAACTATTAACAAAAGCCAAAAAACGATATAATATGAACACAAAATGCCGTTTGAAGAAAGAGAAAAATTAAATCCAAAAATAAACTCAAAAAAGGGCGAGCGGTTTTTTGATATGCAAAAAATCCCGCAACCTGCAACCTGCAACCCCAAGCGAAGCTTCTTTCTAAAGCTTCGCTTTAGAAAACTCGGGCAGGCGGTGAGTGAATGGAAATTAAAAAGAATGCGAGCTAAAGTTTTAAGAGCAGAAAATACAGAGAACGGTTCTCTGCCGGAAAAATCCAAATTATTCCAAAATCCAAATTATACCCAATCAAGCTCAAAATCCAAAATCCAAAAATTTTTGAACTTAAATAATTTGAAATTGATTTGGCATAATTTGAGCTTTGGCCTTTGGATTTCCAAAATTAAAAAAGTCTTCACCAATAAAATTATTCTGCGCAAGACATTTGCAGCGATCACAATTTTCGCTGTCATCATCACTGCCTATTTCCAAAACACTCCCTATGCCAGCGCGGCGACATTTACGCTGTATCAGACGGCGTGGAGCACCGCCACCTTGAATGGTTCCGATTATACATTAGTCGGCACTAACATTTCCCGAACGGCCAGCCAGGTATCCGGAGCCGGACTTCTTCGCAATCAAACCGCTTATGTTTACAAAGACTTCACTGCCAATTTTTTCGATAACCTTTCCATTGATTTTGAAATGTATACCAACACCACTTCGGCTAACAGCTCCCAGGGAGAATTGGGGCTCACAGTCGGAACAGTCGGCAGCACAAACTCCTGGGCGACAACGGATGCCAGGGTTATGGCAACAAAAAATGGATCAGGCGCCTATGTTTTCACGCTGGCTAGAGGTGCAGCGCCAGCCGCTTCGCAATCCTATACCGGAGCCGGAAACACACTCTACTATTGCACGCTTGGACGAACAGCCGGATCAGACACTATTAATCTTTATATTTATTCTAACGCAACCAGATCTGCTCTAGTCTCAACCTTATCCGTAGCCGGATTCGGGACTAATAAATTTCGCTACTTCTATCCCATTTCCAGCAACAACAACGCGACTGCTGCCGCTTGGACAGGATATTTTCAAAATATTAATTTGCCGATAAATACAAATGAAACACATAGCGGAGCCAGCCAAACTACTATTACTTCTTTTTCTGCAAAGGATGCTAATTTAACAACAAACAATAGCGGAGCGGATTTGAATTTGTCGACAACTAGCGGGACGGTGACGCAAACCTATAATAGTAATGCTAATACCGGATTTAATCTTACCGGAAATACGAAATCTAATGTAGAAGTTTTGCCTTCTGGAACTGGCGGGGAGGACGCAAGCGTCAGCCTAACTATTCCCACCCAGTTGGCTGCTGCCCAAATTGAAACTGGAAATTCATACTCATGCGCTTTAACAGAACTGGGCGAAGTTTATTGCTGGGGAATTAACGAATCTGGCCAGCTGGGCATTAACTCTACAACAAGAAGCCTAACGCCGGTGCGCGTTCTTAAGGGCGCAGCCGCTGCCGGCGATTACGATGGAATATATCTTTCAAATATAAAATACATAAGTGCGGAATATAATACTATATGCGCGGTTTCCAACAACAACATTCCTTATTGTTGGGGAAATTATCACGGAGGATATTTTTGGGCCGGAGCAAACGCTTTGGTTCCCGTGCGTCTTCCAAAAGGCGCGGCTGTTTCCGGCGATAATGACGGAACTAATTTGACGAATATAAAAGAAATTAGAGCAGACTATGAGGCTATTTGCGCAGTTTCTAACGCCGGCAATGCTTATTGCTGGGGAGGAGGTTCCGGCGAACTTGGAAATGGGACTTCGGGCTCTAGCGCAACTCCAGTCCGCGTTATCAAAGGCGCATCTGCTTCCGGCGATAACGACGGAGTATATCTGACAAATATAAAAAGCCTGACGATGGGAACCTACGATGTTTGCGTGATTTCTAATAATAATAACCCGTATTGCTGGGGATATAATGCGTCTGGAGAATTGGGTGACGGCAGCACAACTCTTAGAAATTCACCAGTTCGCGTTCTCATGGGCGCGGCTGTTGCCGGCGACAATGACGGGACAAACCTGACAAATATAAAAAGCATTGCGATGGGAGATTATAGTGCTTATCATGCTTGCGCGGTTTCCAATAATAATAACCCGTATTGCTGGGGGAATAATTCGCAAAACCAGCTAGGAGACGGAACTACGAATAACAGCTTGATACCGGTTCGCGTTATTAAGGGCGCAGCCGCTGCTGGCGATTACGATGGTTCATTTCTTTCAAATATTAGCATAATCAAAGCGGGTCAGCTCATTAATCACGCTATTTCAAATAATAATATTCCCTATAATTGGGGGACTGGTGGGTTATCATCGCCCGCACGGATTGCCAAAGGCGCATCTGTTGCCGGAGACAATGACGGGACAAACTTAACGAATACAAAAAGTATAAATTCAGGCTATACTACTGGTCATAGGTGTTCTATTTCAAATAATAATAATTTGTATTGTTGGGGGGCAACAAACACGGATGGATGGCTCGGAAATGGAACTACAAATGCATCAATCACGCCCGTCCGCGTGGTAGGGGTGGGAGGAACCGGATATTTATACGCGGGCAGAAATTATTCAGCTTCCGGCACCTTTACTTCCGGAATAATGAATTTGGGTTTCAATGTGCCGAGCTGGAACAATCTTTCCTGGACATCTGGAGGAACCGGGACCATTACGATGGAAGCCATGTCTTGTAATGATGCCGCCTGTTCCGGAGAAACCTGGACTGGCTGCAGTGTGACGAATGGGGGAAGCAATAGCTGTATGCGGGCAGGCGAGCAGTATTTCCAATACAGATCCAGTTTGTCTACAGCCAGCACATTGGTTACACCTACTCTGGATAGTGTGACTGTCAGTTACAACTACTACCCCTCCCAAACCCTCACTTCTCCCATATATAATTCCTCCAGCGCTGGAAACCTCATCAATAAAATTGCCTGGACAGCTTCCGGTACTTCAGCCACTGAAACAGTGAGATTTCAGATCAGAGGATCAGTTAATGGCACTGCCTGGAGCAATTGGTGCGGTTATGATGACACAGGCGCGACCTGCACCGGATCAAACTATTTTGACTCCGGTGACAATAACGTTTCTTTCAATTCCAACCATCCTTTGTATAACGGCAATTCCGGACAAAACCAATATTTTCAATACAGAGCGTATTTAGGCTCGGACGGCGATGCCACGCCAACTCTTCAAGACGCGACTGTTCAGTATGTCGTCAACGCCTCGCCCGTAGTTTCTGCCGTCACCGCCAGCGTGGATAGCTCCACCACTCCCTCCCATATCGACATCGGCTATACAACTGCCGATGATGATACTAATTCCCACACAATATATTTCGAAGCTGATATCGGAGCGACTCTCAACGATAACCCGCTGACATCCGGGGCCGCGACGGTTAATCTGGCTGGCAATTATGCCTATCTTCCTGCCGGATCCCAGACCATCCAGATAGACAACGAACAAATTACCTGCGCATCCAGATCCGGCGCGGTGCTTTCATCCTGTTCCAGGGCGCAAAATAATACCATCGCCGCCTCTCACACCCAAACGACCGCCGTCTGGTATGTTTCCACCAACTCTTCCAATACTACGGGAGATAGAGGAGCGGGCATTGCCAAAGGCTCCGGCAAGACGGGAACCTGGACGATCAAAAATGATCTGGACGGGGTGTATTATGCCACTGCTAAAATTCAGGTGGTTGCCAATGACCTGGAAGGCGCCAATATGGTGGGCAAAGCCAGCTCTTCAACTTTTACCCTCGACACCAAAGACCCCAATACTCCCCAAATCACTCTTGATCGTTCAGTTTCAACTAATCAAATCAAAGTCGCTGTTACCGAAGACACCGCGGCCGGCATATCCTACGCCCTCAATTACCCGTCCGCCGACATCTATGGAACTTACGGCGCTTGCGATTTTACCACTCCCTCCTGGGCAAGCCTCACTGCCAATCCATTGACGGTTACCTATACTGACAACGGCGATGATGTGCGAAAAATCTGCGTAGAATTCAAAGACAGCTACAATAATATCTCTGCCAATTCTGTTAATTTTGCCATTACTCCCAAAAACCCTTCTGCTACAAAATTCAAATATTATGATACAAGCAATGCTGACATTTTGGAGTACCGGCTCTTTCTTTCCTGGGAAATTCCGGGCGACACGGCTGAAGGCAAAGAAGGCGGAGCTAATGGTTTTGAAAAATATGAAATTTACTCCTGTTCAGACGCTGTCGGCAATGATCCCTGTTCAGCAGTCCCTGCCAACTTCTCTCTTAATACTACTATCAGCCCGAATAAAAACGAAAACTCTATCCAGACCGCATCCAATCTGGATCCTGCCAAGCGTTATTGCTACCGCTACCGGGTTAAAGATTCCAACCCTGACAACTCCGCTCTCGGCGATTATTCCAAGTGGAGCGATAGTGTCTGCGCTGTGCCCGGATCCGGCGAATCTTCCATTGATCAGGGCGTGTCTATCCATTGGTACCCGACAGCTGATGAAAATGTGCCTGCTAACAAAATTTACACCACCCAGGCCACTATCAAATGGACGACTGTCAATTCCCAGGATCCATTGGAAGAAATGGTAGCTGACTCCACCGTCTGGTGGCGGGAATTGGGCTCCGGCGCCTGGACTGAATCCTATTCCGTGTCCTCTTATGTTACCGACCACTCCGTTACTATTCCCGGCAAGCTCCAGCCGAATACTATCTATGAATACAAGGTGACTTCCACCACTCCCTGGGAAACCTCTAATGAATCGCAAGGAACCACCCCCGCCACTTTCACCACCCTTTCCGGTCCGGTGATTAAAAATGTCACGACTTCCAATGTGGGCAACACCTCGGCTACCATTACCTGGGACACCGAAGATGGAATAGGCGATCCGGAAAGCGCTTCCAGTGTGGCTTACTATTCCACCGCCATCGGCGAGGACGGAGAACTTTCCGCTCCCCAGACAGCCACCTGCGACGGCGGTTATGTCTCCCACCATACCTGCACTTTGGCCAACCTGACTATTGGCACCCAGTATTACTATTATGCCTATTCGGCGGAAGAACCGCCGGCGGATGGCTATTCGGCGGATACCAACGGCGGTAATTTCTACCGTTTCACCACCACCACTGATAACACTCCGCCGGTCATTACACCGGATTCCGGCAACCCGCTCATTCTCACCGACACCCAGGCGGCTATCTCCTGGGAAACGGACGAACGGGCCGAGTCCTGGCTCATCTACGGCACGACTACTCATCCCACTCCGCCCTACACCGGCCCGGTTGCCAACTTCAATCCCGCCAACATTACGCACAATCCATACGACGGTTATCTGACCAATGGCAGTTCCAATCTCTCGCATACTTTTGTCATGGAGCTGGACGCGCTGACTCCGGACACGGAATACTTTTACCGCTTAGTCTCACAAGATACTTCGGGCAATGTCAGCGTTTCCGGCCAGACATCTTTCACGACATTGGACATCTTGACGGAACACCAGGATCTGACTGATCCGGGGAATCCAATTGTTTCGCAATATTCCGATACCGAAGCGGTGGTCTATCTCGCCGCTGCCAACACGGATGCCACCTCGAGATTATGTTACGGCGAAGCGGCCATTGATACGGATGATATTGATGCCGGCACCGGCACCTGCGCTTTGCATATTGATGTTTCCACTGCTACTAAATCGCATTTCTATCATTTGACTGGATTAACTGCCGATACCACTTATCATCTAATGACGAGAATAACTGATTCGCAAAACGCAGGCATAGTTTTCACTTCGGATGATGTGAGTTTTGACACCCGGGTTGATCCGGCGCTCCAGCATCCATCGCTCGGAACTATCTCCACTCCCGAAGCAGACGATATTACTACCGGTGTCAACTACGCTTTCGTCAGTTGGACAACCGACCAAGTAGCGGATCAAACTTTGGCCTGCTCCGTAACTGAAGGCGGACCATATGGGCTGACAACTTCCGACACCACCCACTACAACAAATCCCACACCTTGAAACTGGGCGGACTTACTGCGGATACGGATTACTATTGCAAAGTAATTTCAACTGATGATTTACCGAGTCCCACGACTTTGACTTCCGGAGAATTTTCGTTCAAGACGGAGAAAGAGGCGGAGTTTCAGCACGGGGCGCTGACTGCGATTGACCCCATCACAATCCCCGCAGATTTAATCTCCGACAAAAACGCCACCACTACCTTTACTACTGACCAGCCGGCCATCTGTTACGGAGAACTGACTACCTCGCAGGGGATATATATTTCCGCCACGCCATACTACGAAGATGGTTATTCCACCCAGAAATACAACACTACCCATGCCATTCACTTTACCGATCTGATTTTTGAAACTCCATATTATTTCCGACTAAAATGCCGCGATAATCTTTTTGACTCCGGCGGCAGTGTGGAAATTACTTCCGGAGAACAAACTTTCACCACTCTCCTCCAGCAATCCGACCATCCGGTTCTTTCCGGCATCGGCAGCTTGACTGTCCCGCAATACGCGGATACGGAAGCCTTGGTAACTTTGCCCGCCGTCAATTCCACCTCCACCTCCAAGCTCTGCTACTCCACTACCGATGACATAAATATTGACTCCTGCTCGGGAGAAACCATCACTACTCCAACCCTGACGCACTATTACCACTTAACCGGCCTGACCGCCAAAACCCAATACTATCTCAAAATCAAAGTTACCGATTCCACCAACAGCAGTATCAATTTTTTCGCTACGGCCGGCTTCACCACCTCCGAAACTCCCGTCGACCACCCAGATCTGACTGATCCCGGCAATCCCGGCGCTCTGCAGATTTCCGATACCGAAGCCACCATCACCCTGCCGGCTAAAACCGATGAAGATGAAGTTTCCACCAACTCCACCGCTACTTCCAAATTATGCTGGGATGGATCTGAAATCACGGATGTTTCCGATTGCGCCAATTATCAAGAAATAGCCAGTCCGACCAGACTGCACTATTACCACTTAACCGGACTCACTCCCAACACCCTGTATCATATCCGCACCCAAGCCATTGACGCGGTGCATACGAATGTCGAGTTTACTTCAGAGGATGTGACATTCACCACTCTCGAACAACTCTACACCGCCAGCGCCGCCGATGCTCTGGGAGACCACACCGCGCCGGTGATTTCCAATGTTTCCACCGGCACCATTACCGGGGAGAGCGTGACGGTGAGCTGGGATACGGATGAGGATAGTTCAAGCTATGTTGCTTATGGTATTACTTCGGGGACTTACGAAAACACTGGAGGAAATAATGATGTAAACGATGACCCCGCTAATTATGTTACTGCGCATGAAGTTATTGTAAATGGCTTAGTGCCTGGAACAAAATACTACTATATAGTCAGATCAATCAATGTCGCCGGCCTCGTCGGCGAATCCGACGAAGGAAATTTCACCACCAAAGCTGCCTCCTCTTTGGGTTCCATTGAAATCACTTCCACCAAGCTGGGGGAGGCTACGGTTACCTGGAAAACTTCGGAAAAAATGACTTCAGTAGTCGAATACGGCATCGACGAAACCTACGGCGACAGCAAAGAATCAACCACCCTCGCCCAAGCTCACGAAATCTCCATCTCCGGACTCAAACAAAATATCAAATACCACCTAAGAGTGGGAGGTAAAGACGGTTCAAACAATCTCTACACCTCCGGCGACTACACTTTTACCCCTAAATCTCCTCCGGCGATCACGAATGTCAAACTCTCCAGTTCCACGGAACACGAAGCCGTCATCTCATTCACTACTTCCACGGCCACTGATGCCCTTATTACTTACACCAGCACTTCCGATTCAAAGGACACTGGTTCTCAAGGCAACCCCACTCTCACCACCACCCACGAACTAACCTTGAAAAACCTGACTGCCGGCACCACCTATAGTTACACCATCACGGCGAAGGATATTGACGGCAATTCCACCACTTCTCCCGTAGCAGGCGAAGCGGTTCGCTCTTTCACTACCGGCGTGGACACCGTCCCGCCTAAAATCGACCAAGTTAGAACTGACTCGGCTTTAGCCCAGAACGACAAAGTCCAGACCATCATCTCCTGGATCACCGATGAGCTTTCCAACACGGCTCTTATTTACAAAGAAGGCCAAAGCGCCGAACCCAAGGAAGTCAAAGTTTCCGATATCCCCACCACTAACCATATCGCGGTCATCACCATCTTCAAGCCCGGGACAGTCTACTACTTCAAGGTCAAATCCACTGATTTAAGCGGCAACTCGGCTACCTCGAGTGACTTTGCTTTACTGACTCCGAAAAGAAAAGAGAATATCATCCAGATTATTATCAGCAACTTCCAGGATATCTTCTCATGGGCGAAGTTCTAGTTGATTTGACTTTTATTGAAAAACCTGCTATAATAGGTGTATAAGTGGCTTGGGAAAGCCAAAAAAGACTAAAAAAGCTTAAAAACACGGGTGAGCCGTGTTTTATGCTTCCCGTAATACTATGAACAAATTCAAGAGCATGCTGTTTCAAAAGCTAAAGCTAGCTCACAAGCATGTTGCAAGAACAGCGTCAGCCACAATTGACTACTCAAAAATAGCCCTGCCAAGAAGGAAGGTGATCTTGCTGTTTTCGCTGGGGCTGTTTGCGTTTATAATTTTTGAACAAGCCAACGGTTGGGAACTTTTTCGTCCCGAAAATATAATCCGCCCGGACGCGAGCTTGCCGATTTTTTCTCCTAAAAAAGAAGCGATGGCCGACTCGTCGCTGCGCTGTTCTGAAGAAAATGGCAGCCGGGAGATTGTCGGCGAATATAGCGTGGACCAGTTTTCAGCGCTGGAAAATATTAAAAATCTAGTGAAGGATCGGCCGATGGAAGCCATGGCTTCAGAGGTGGCCAAGCGCGATATGCACACCGCGGCCTATCTGGTAGCCATTGCCAAAAAGGAAAGCAATCTTGGAAAATTTTCGCCTAAGGATGCCAGTGGCAAGGACTGTTTCAATTATTGGGGATTCCGTGGAACTCAAAATACGACGAAATCCGGATATTCCTGTTTTGATTCGCCGGAGCAGGCCGTCTTGGTTGTCGGCGACCGCATCCAATATTTGACGCAGCTGCAAAAACTGGATACTCCCAAAAAAATGATTGTGTGGAAATGCGGAGCCAGCTGTGCGGGACACGGAGAAGCCAATGTAAACAAGTGGATTTCGGATGTGGATTATTACTTCGATAAAATCAACAATTTATAGAATAGGAATATGAGTATAAGAAAGATACAATTATATGGGTTCGCGTTACTGGCCATTTTTACTATGGCGGCTTTTTCCGGAACGGCCAGCGCCAGCCTGATTACGGCGGAAAAAATAGTGGAATTGGCAAATAATGAAAGGGCCTCCCAGGATCTTCCGGGGCTGGTTATAAATGCAGATCTTGCAAAAGCGGCTGAAGACAAGCTGGCGGATATGTTCAAGAAAAATTATTTCGAACACACTTCGCCGGCCGGGCTTACCCCATGGCACTGGCTGGAAAAAAATAATTATGAATATAAATACGCGGGGGAGAATCTGGCGATGAATTTCGTGAGCGCGGAAAATCAGCACAAGGCCTGGATGGAAAGTCCGACGCACCGCGCTAATATTTTAAACACGCGCTATCAGGAGATCGGCGTAGCCGTGGGGCAAGGCTCAATTAACGGGCGCGAAACAATCGTGGCAGTGGAAGAATTTGGCGCGCGCGCGGATTTCGCGCCGGTTCCGGCAAAAAAAGTTGAGAGCCAAGAATCTCCGCAAAAAACGCCGACGAAACCGCAAGCAGTAAACGACGGAAAGCCCCGTGTTTTAGCGGACAATCTTATTCCAGCGGCGGGCAAGTTTTTAGGAGCCTGGAAGGGCAAGATCATTGAAAGCAATTTCGGAGTTTACGCGATGGCGGGCGCTCTGGCCGGAGTCGGATATCTGACAGCTTTCAATTTTATGATTCTCGCGTATCTTATGATTGAATCAAAAAGAAAAGTTTTGGCGGGTAATAAATATCAAATTCTCTATACCGTGACTCCCGAAGAGTATGAAGACTTGATGCGCGGTTTTAAAGCGCGCGCCCGGGGAATGTACGAGGCGCATTTTGACAAGATCCATCTCAAGATGTCTTCGTAAGTTTTTATTTCCAATTTGCATCTTCACTGCTATCGCAGGCAAGATGTAAAAAATTTAAATTTGACACTGTCGGTCAAAATGATATTATTTGCTTAATAATTCTTAATTTCATATCAATATGCTTAAAAAAATTATTTTCCTGTCTTCAGTCCTTGTCATTGCCGCTCTGGTTTTATCAACGAGCGCGGTGTTGGCGAAAAATGATGAAAAATACCAAGCCAAAGACATCAAAATCCACAAGAAAATAGAACTGACTTCCGAACAAAAAGCGTATTTTGAAGAGAAGGGTCAGCCAAATTTAAAAGGCAAGCCGTCCAAGCCATCTGCCGCCCTGGAAGCGGCTACGGGAGTACTGGGAGCGAATATTACCGGAAATAAATATGCGGTTCTAGTCGGCATTTGCGATTATCCGGAAACAGCTAATGATATCTGTATTTCCGATGGAGACGCTTTGAATATGCAAACGGCGTTAACTGCTAAATATGGATTTTTAAAAGAAAACATTTTTTATTTTTCGGACGAGCAAGCTGTTAAAACAGACATAAAAAGCAAAGTTGATTATATCAGAAGTGTTGTAACATCTGATGATGAAGTGGTTTTCTTTTTTAGCGGACATGGGACTACCGCCAGAGTGGACGATGGCGACAGCGAAAAAATTGATGAAGGAATCGTTGTTTATGGCGCGAATAATACTTTTGATTATATCTGGGACGGAGAGCTGCGGGGCTGGTTTTCCGGCTTTAATACATCAAGGATTGTGTTTATTTTTGATTCCTGTATGGCCGGAGGAATGAATGATGTGGCCGATCCCGGGCGGGTAGTGGTGATGAGTTCTAGGGAAAATCAAAGTTCCTATGTTTATTCCGGCGGAATCAACGGTGAAGGAGTTTTTAGCCATTGGTTTGTGAACCTGGGAATGATTCAAGGCGAAGCTGACGGAGTAAATCAAGCTGGAAAAATAAGCCAGACTGTGGAAGTTGAAGAATCGTTCCAATACGCCAAGGATATAATTTCCCGCCTCCAGGTTCCGGTTTTGAGCGATAGTTTTATTAATGACTTGTTGCTTTAGGCAATCTTCATAGTTTTTCAAAGCCGAGCTTTTATATTCCAAGGCTGAACCTTTTTAAATTTTTAAGGTTTAGCCTTTTTGGCTTGGCTTTTTACACCATCAATTTAGGCTTTTGCCAGTCCCGGCACCATTTTTTTCAATAGATTTTATTTTTCAGGTGGAAATTGAGGCGAAGCCGCTTCGCTCGCGCGTAAACTCACTCTTGACAAATGACGCTGAAAATGGTGCGGGATAAAGCCATAATTCGCTTGACAGGTTTTTGGGCTTTGCTATGATGAGGACACGAAATAAAAAGGAAATTTGACGGGTATTATTTTATAGACCGGCGGGATTTTTAATTGCTAGAAGAATAGTATGGGTGAGCATTCTTTTGGTGTCGAAAAAGCAGGGTCAGAAGGCCAACTTGTGGCTGTCAATTTTTATTGGCGGGCATAGGTTGGCTTTTTAAATAGGCAAAAAATTTAAGCCCTCGCGAGAGGGCGCAAGCCCCAAGCAGGGGCTTAAAGAAACTTGCTTATGAAGAAAAGATTAACCCCAGTTAAATAATCCGCTACGCGGAATTTAACGGGGCACAACTAGATCGTGAGGTGTATATGAAATGAAAAATATAATTAAGAGTCTCGTAATCGTTGTCGCCGTCGCGGCTGTGGCGTCTGTCGCCACCTGGGCTGTGTTTAGCGATACAGATTCAGTAACTGGTAATACAGTTGCCACCGGAACATTAAATCTGACCGTTAATGAATCAGCGGGAAAACCATTTAGTATTTCAGGTGCTTACCCGGGCTATGTTTCCGGCTGGGAATATATAGACATTTATAATCAGGGTTCGCTGCCATTTGAAGCCCAAATGTCCTTTAATCAAACATCTGGAAGCGGCGCTCTTTACAATGAACTTACTATTGAATTAGTAACCTCTGGTGGGGACAGTATTTGTGCAAATGGTGGTTTTGGAGAGACAACCATTTATAGCGGCAAGATTATCAATTACGATCCAACGACAGTTGTCAGCAGCATCGCATATTGGCATAACGCTAATGAAACTGATGGTAGCGGTCCGAATGACAACATTCGCGCAGGATGGTCGGAAAGAGTTTGTCAAAGAGTTGGTGTTGATTCTGGGGCCGGAAATGGCATTCAGGGCACATCTGTAACCTTTGATGAAATAGTTGACGCACTACAAGACAACGACTAAGAGATTCCAATCTCTCTTTGTTACGTAACAAGTTACTTAACAAGTTGCGTAACAAGTAGAGGGAGGACCCCGGTTAAATAGTCTGCTTCGCAGAATTTAACGGGGCAAGCCCTAATTAAATAATTCTGCCTCGCAGAATTTAACGGGGTAAATAAAAATTTCTAATTGATCTAATTGACCTAAAAAAATTATGAACAAAGGAAAAATTTTAAAAAGCGTTTTTGTGATTGTGGGAGCGGCGGCGATCGCCGCAACGGTGTCTTATGCCGTTTTTCAGGATCAGTCAAAAGTTTTAGGAACCACTTTTTCTTCCGGCGACGCCGACCTTAAGATTAAAATGCCCGACAACGGCTGTGTTGAATGGAGCGACAACTGTTCCGGCGTTTCCTGGAGCGGAATTTATCCCGGCTGGAACCAGTCCTACAATTTATATCTCAAAAATGTCAGCGGCTCCCCCATCATTCTCCAAATTGTCCCCGTCATTGAAGAAACCGCATCCAGCCAGGAACTTTGGGACAATACTTATATGGAAATCGTCTGCACCGGCCATAATTCAACCGGCAGATACAGCTTAACGGCCTGGAAAAGCAACGCCGCGGTGGAAATTGATCCCCGCCTTAGCCAGAACGAAGAAGCCGGCCCCTGCGAAGTGAAATTTGACATTCCGGAAGCGGTGGGCAATGAAATCGCCAACTCCAGCATCGGTTTTGACCTTGTCCTTAACGCCAATCAGGTTGGGGAAGGAACGGTGGCGGGAGATGAAACTTGCGTGCCGGAAACGGAAGTCTGCGACGGGCAGGATAACGACTGCGATGAAGCGACGGACGAAGGCGGAGTTTGCGGTCTGGCGGAATCAAGCTGCGCCGATGGGACTGATAATGACGATGATGGAGCGATTGACTGTCAAGATCCGGGCTGTTTCTATAATAGTCAAGATTGCGTCGCGCCAGTCTGCGGCGACGGAACTTGCCGGACTCCTCTGGAGACATATACTAATTGTCCGTCCGATTGTGCATCTTTAGCACCGACACCGGAGTGCACAAATGATAATGATTGTAATAATGACAAGCCTTGCACCATGGATACTTGTGTAAATGGCAGTTGCGTTCATACGCCAAATAATAATACGTGTGCTGCTTATGCTATAAATTCTTGCCTTATTTCGACTTGCGTCGGAGCCAGCGGAGACATGTGGGGATGCGCTTATCAGGCGACTACCCCAGGTGCCTCTTGCACTAATTTGACTTGCTTAATGGGAGGAAACTGCAATGGTTGGACATGTAATTCAAGCGGCGCTTGCCTTGCTCCCGCTCAAACCCCACCGGCTGGCTGTGGCAATTGTGATGATAGCAATAGCTGTACGAACGATGGTTGCGTTGGTAATGTTTGTCAGCACACAAGTATAGTTTTAGGGCAATGTATATTTGGCGGAACTTGCACCGGAGGAGTAGCTACTTGCAACCCAAATCCCAATTGTCCGAATAATTGCGATGATGACAATGCTTGTACAACTGATACCTGCAATATATTTGGCTGCACGAATACCGCAACACCCAACACTCTTAATTGTGGAAATTCCGCCGGTGAATATTGCGATCAGACTACCGGACAGCATTACTGCGAATGCTATCTGGCTCTGTTAAATTATCCGAATTGTTCAATTACTATTCCGACTTGGCCGTTCTAAAAATTGAACGGGAATGAGGTTGGCGGAAATTAGAATCATAAAATAATTAGACGAATGAAAATTTTCAAGTACATTTTAAACACTCTTCTTGCCCTGCTGGTTCTGATCGGCGTTCTGGTCGTATTCTCATTTATTCCGTTTCCGGGGAATTATAAAATTTTCACGGTGCAGTCGGGCTCAATGTCTCCGGCGATTCATACGGGGAGTCTGGTTTTCGTAAAGCCGCTGGCTGATTATAATGTCGGCGATGTGATTACCAGAAGAACTAAAGATCCGAAAGTAACGATAACGCACCGGATTGTTAGTAAAGAAGAAATTGACTCGCCTCAATTCGGCGAAGCGGGGGGGAAAATAGCGTTTGAAACTAAAGGCGATGCCAATGATTCATCGGACATGGAAAAGTTTACGGCGGAAGGAATTGTGGGAAAAGTATTTTTAATTATCCCTCTGCTCGGCTATCCTGTTGCCTACGCCAAGACTACGCCGGGGATAATTCTACTCATCATAATTCCGGCGGTGATCATAATTTATGACGAGATCCAGAAGATTAAAAAGGAAATTGCCAAAAAAATTGATTATAAAAAGAGAGTGGAAAAAAGATTTACCCCGTTGAATAGCGCCGAGGGCGCTCCTGCGGAGCAGGATTCAACCGGGGGGAAGAAAACCCAGTGAAATATTTTAAATTTTTACAAAACCTGGATTATGTATTATGTTTATGTTCTTTATAGCAAAAAGGATAAGAAAAACTATGTAGGTTATACTAAAAATTTAAAATTAAGATTTGAGCAACATCAGAAAGGGCTTGTGGAATCAACAAAATACAGAAAACCACTAGAACTGATTTATTACGAAGCTTGTACAAAACAACAAGATGCGACTCACAGAGAAAAATATCTCAAAACATATTATGGCAGGATGTTTCTCAAAAAACGGCTCAAATCTTATTTCACCGGGTAAATGAAAAAAATTCGCAAATCAAAAATTAATCAAAGAATTTTTCAGTCGGCAAAAAAAATCGGCCTGATTTTTGCTGTTTTGTTTTTTGCCGTATCCTTGGGCAGAATTTCCGGCACCAATTCGTTTTTTATGGACACGGCGACCTCGACTGGCAATACAGTGACGGCCGGATATTGGATTCCGGAAATTGCCGTGACAGCAGATCATAGCCCGGATGGTGACGACGGCTGGTATCAGCCGGCTCCGTGTTTCACTGTGACCTCGACGATAACTGATGTGACGATTTTTTGGACGCTTACCGGCGATCATCCGACGCTGAACGGAAGTTTTCCGTATCCCGGCGGGTGCGTGGACATTCCGGAAGGAATCTGGACGCTCTCGGTTTATGCCCAAAATAACGCCAATCCTGATTGGAAAAGCGAAATTGTCACGCAGAATTATAAAGTTGACACTAATGATCCGGTGGCTGAAATCACCGCGCCGGCCGACGGCGCTTCCGTGAGCGGAAGTGTCAGCATTAAGGGCACAGTAAGCGACCTATACATAAAAAGTTACCGCCTGGAAATTACTGGTCCGGACGATTTTGATTCCGGACATATAATTACTCCCGGGTTTACTGACAGTTGGATTTATACCTGGAACACCAGCGCGATTGGCAGCGGCGACTATGAAATTAAACTCACCGCCCGCGACCTGGCCGGACACGAGACCAGCGATGAAATTGATGTGACTGTTAATAATACAACGGTTCATGCCGGGGATGTGGTGATCAATGAAGTGATGTGGATGGGATCGACTAAAGATAGTGATGATGAATGGATTGAGCTTAGAAATATGACAAATGAAAGTATTGATATAGGGCAGTGGAAGCTTGAAAAAGTTCGATCGGCTCACGCTGAATATATGATTCCGGCCAGCAAATCTATTCCAGCTAACGGTTATTTCTTGATTGCCAATCATTCTCAAACCAGCGCTAATAGCGACTTGAATGTAGATCCTGATGTTACAAATGGAAGCTTGGTTTTATATAATTCTGACAATGGGAATATTATCTTAAAAGATAACAATGGAAATATTATAGATGAGGCTAAGGGTGATGACTGGCCAGCCGGAACTGTGGATGGGTCTTCTGGACTGCATCAATCTATGGAACGAAACAACACTCCCGGAGACGGAACGCTTTCCGGAAGCTGGCATACTTGCATAGACAGCGCTTGCAACGACACAACTTACTGGGACAGCGAAGGCAATAATTACGGTACGCCGGGGCATTCCAACCTTTCCGCCAATGATCCGAGCGACGAAAATTACAATCCGGAAGAGGAGGAAACGGCAGTTGAAGAAGAATTAACCGAGCCTATAATTCCCGTAGTTGAAGCGCCTGTTTCTGATATTGTTCCGGTAATTGAAGATCCGGCGGATTCGACAGGCTCACCGCAAGCAGATCCTGCGCCAGCGATCGAAGATCCGGTTGTAGAAACTCCGGCTCCGCCAGCTGACCCGGAAGAAACGCCAGAAACAACAACGGAAACCGAAACAGAAGTCGTGTCAGACACTCCTGAAGAACCAGTAATAGAAGAAGACTCTGTCACAGAAGAACAACCAGCCGATGTTCCCGAAGAAGATGAAGATGAAGATGAAGATGAAATTGATGAGCCAGCTGATAATTCTGACGATGATAATTCTGACGATAGTGATGAAAGCGATTCATCTGCTAATCCAACTGACTAAGCAAATTGATTATGAAAAAAAGTTTTCTAAATATTTTTAGCGCAATAGTTGTCTCGGCTTTTGTTTTTGCGTTTCTGCCCGCGCTGCCAGCTCAAGCCGGGCCGGACATCAGCGTTTCTTTCGGCGCCGGTTTTCCTCTCAATAAAATCAATGCCGCTCCCGGAGATTCTGTTTCCGGAAATTTTGCCGTGACCAATCATACCGGCGACACGCAGAGCCTGATGATAAATTTGAAAATACAGCAGGGCGTCTGGCAGGCTTTGACTGACAACATTGAAGAAAAACTTCTGATCAAAATTAAAAAACCAAACGGAACTTTCGCCACGATGCCAAACGGAAATACCGAGCAGTTTTTGAGTGAAATCAACGATGATCCTTTCACATTCGACACGATTCATGGTCCGGATGGCCATACTAAAACATACGAATTATCGGCCACTTTTGATGTTAATGCCGGCAACGAATATCAAGGAAAAACGGTTATTTTTGACATTATTGCCGGAATTCATACCACTCCAACTGCTAGTGGTGGTGGCGGTGGTGGCGGCGGCGGAGGAGGCGCGCCCGAAACCGGATTGTTGGCAGTAACATTTACCGCCGGAGGAGCACCTGGCGGACTGACTGGTGGCGGAGTAATCGGGCCGGGGGAAGTTCAAGGCGCGGTCGAAGAGGAAGTGGCGGGAGCGGAAACGGGATGCTCTGAATGGCCGCTTTGGGTCTGGCTGCTGATTTTAGCGATTTTTACCGGGGTGTTTAATTACATCAGTTTTTATAATTATAAAGAACGGAAAGATTTCCGCTGGTTTTGGCAATTGGCGCTCACGGTTGCGGTCTTTCTGGTGTGGCTCTATTTTGACAAATGCGATTTGTATTTGTGGTTTCCGTATGTGTTGATTATTTTGGGGCTGGTGAGTTATTGGTATTATCTGCATAGACTGCGAAAAGCGGTGGCGGAAGAGCAGGGACAAATAAAAACCGGATAAATCCAGCACTAACCTTTTGCCAGCACTTCTGAATATTTAATCAGCTTGAAGTTAGTGCTGGATAAATTTGATTGCTAAGCGAAGCGTTCCGATGTTTATCGGGGCGCTTTTTAATATTGGACAAATGGGGTAGAATGGGGATATGAAAGAAGAAAAAAAACCTGCCTCTTCGGCAGGCAAGTTTCCAGAAGGTTTTTTGTGGGGGGCAGCGGCTTCATCCTATCAAACCGAAGGCGATAATTCCAATTCTGATTGGTGGGAGTGGGAGCAAAAAGGAAAAACCAAAGACAAGTCAGGCGCGGCTTGTGATTATTGGAATCGCTGGCGGGAAGACCATGAATTATTATCTGAATTAGGCGTCAACTCTTTCAGATTGTCTTTGGAATGGTCGCGCATTGAACCGGAAGAAGGCGTTTTTTCAGTCGCGGCCATTGATCAATATCGCGAAATGCTGGAAGACCTGAAAAAAAGAAATATCAAAACCCAGGTTACTTTTTGGTGGTGGACCAATCCGATTTGGTTTCAAAAAAAATATGGCTGGCACAAAAAAGCTTCAGTAAAATTTTTTACTGAATATGTTGAGAAAGTCGCAAAAGAGCTTGGAGACTCGATTGATATGTTTCAAGTTTTGAACGAGCCCATGGTGCCGTTGGGGCAAGGGTATCTTACCGGAATGTTTCCGCCAGGCAAAAGAAACCCCCTAAAACTTTGGCGGGCACTAAGAAATATTGCGCGAGCCTACATTGAATCGTATAAAATAATCCATGGCATTAAGCCGAATGCTCAAGTGGGAATGACCCATCTTTACAACTGGTATGAATCCGGAAAATCTAATATTTTCGGAAAAATAATTTACGGAATCTCTAAGTGGTTCCGGGTGATGTCTTTTAATCGAAGAATAAGGGGCTATCAGGATTTTTTTGGGCTGAATTATTACAGATTGGGAAAAATAAATCTTTTGAAAATAAAATCAAAAAAAATAAATTTTTTTATTGAAGAGGATGAAAATAACATCATGGGCTGGATTGCTTATCCGGAAGGAATTTATAAAGCCATAAAGGAAGCCAGCCAGGATTATCAAATTCCAATTTACATTACGGAAAACGGTTTTCCAACAAACAAGGGAATCGAGGATGGAGAGCGGGTAAAATTTATTCAGGATCATTTGTATTTCATAAAAAAAGCCATAGACGAAGGCGCGGATGTTCGTGGATATAATTCTTGGTCTCTGATGGATAATTATGAATGGCTTTACGGTTTTGAACCACGGTTTGGACTTATTGAAATAGATTACAAAACTTTGGAGCGCAAACCGCGGAAAAGCTTTTACGCTTATAAAAAAATCATTGAGAATAACGGAATATAAAACCCTTTAAACCCTTTCAACCCCTTAAATCCCTTTTTAATTTTATGTTAAAACCTCCACGACAACCTTATGGATTCCGCAACTTGCTGGCTTACAAAAAAGCCGAAGAGTTGCAGATGGAATGTTCCCGCCTTGCATCCCTTTTCCCCCATTCCAAAACCCTTTTAGCTCTGGCCGATCAGATGAATCGTTCCGCCCGCTCCACGAAGCAAAATATTGTGGAGGGGTGGAAAAGAAATTCAACGCAGGAGTATTATGATTTTCTCGGTTTTTCCATTGGGTCAAATACTGAATTAGAGGAAGATTGTAATGATATTTGGAAAGGAATATATCCGGAGTTAATGGGATTAAAGGGGTTAATGGGAGAAAAGGGAGCCCTTTCTGCCCCTTCAACCCATTCTACCCATTTCGTCCCTTTCGACATCGAAAAAATTCCCTTTTATCCCCTTGATAGAAACTTGCCGCCGATAGTCCAGCTGAAACTGCGCGCCAAAGAGTCGAATTATCTTCTAAGCCAGCTCCAAAAATCACTGGAAAATAAAATGAATCAGGAAAAGACACTGTCGTCCGGCGACACAGCGCGTAGATGTTTGCAAGCGCAAAATCAAAACCAAAAATTAGGCGACGATTTTTTGGAGCAATACGGCTTTGAAAAACTTGAAAACGGGCAGGTTGTTGAGAAAAATAAAACAAATGGCGATAAATAGGCGGATAAAAATAAACAACAAAGAAATCAGCTACACGCTCAAGAGAAAGCGCGGGGCCCGGAGCGTGCGGCTGGCGATTTATGCCAGCGGGGCTTTCGTGGTGACGGCGCCGAAATGGTATCCGGTTTATGTCATTAACAAGTTTCTGGCGGAAAAAGCCGAGTGGATTTATAATAAACTAAAGCACATTGATTTCGCTGAATTGGATCTCAAGCGAGAAACGGAAAAAATAAATTATCAGGCGCAAAAAGAAGCAGCGAGAAGAATAATTCAGGCCAGATTAAAATTTTTCAACCAACATTATAATTTTGCATATAACCGCATTTCCGTCAAAAACCAAAAATCCTGCTGGGGGAGCGCCAGCCGCCAGGGTAATCTAAATTTCAATTATAAAGTTGCCAGCTTGCCGGAGGATCTGCGCGATTATATTATTGTCCACGAGCTCTGCCATCTTGGAGAGCTGAATCATAGCCGGAAATTTTGGGAACTGGTTCAAAAAGTGATTCCAGATTACAAAACTTTACGCAAAAACCTAAAAAACAAAAATAAATTATAAATGTGAATTGGATTTTTTTTGCCATTGTTGCTTATTTTTTATACGCGGTAACTGCAATTATCGACAAATTTTTGTTGAAAAAAAGGATCCCCAGTCCGGCCGCTTATGTTTTTTATGTCGGAATACTAAGCGCTTTTTCTTTTTTACTTTTACCCTTTGGTTTTGCGTGGACGGGCTGGGGAAATTTTCTGGCAGAACTGGCGCTGGGCGGAATATTTTTAGGCGCTGTTTATACTTTTATTCTAGCCATTAAAAATCAGGAAATTTCCCGCTCGGCGGCGCTTATTGGAGCGCTGACGCCGATTTTCACGCTAATATTCAGTTTTTTTATTTTAGGCGAAAAGTTGGATGCGGGACAAATAATGGCTTTTCTATTGCTTGTTTCCGGAGGAATTCTTATTTCTCTCAAGTTGCATGTTCATTTCAAAAAACATCACACTTCTGCTTTCTGGCTTTCTTTTGCAACAGCTGTTGTTTCTGCCGGATTATTCGCGCTTTATTATGTGCTGGCAAAATATGTTTTTGCAGAGCAGCCGTTTATTTCTGCCTTTGCTTTTTCCCGGTTTGGAAGTTTTTTAGCCGCGCTACTTTTTTTATTAGTGCCGGCCTATCGCAAGGAAATTTTTGCAACGCGCAAATCCGCGGGAGTGAAGGGCGGCGCCTTGTTTGTAGTGAATAAAATATTGGCGGCCGGATCATTTATCGCACTTAATTATTCTGTGAAGCTGGGGAGCGCGACATTTGTCAACGCGACGCAAGGAATTCAATTTGTTTTTTTACTGGGGCTTGTCATTCTGCTCTCAAAAAAGTTTCCGGCAATTATTGAAGAGGAATTAGGCGGAAGGGTTTTATTGCAAAAAATTCTGGCTGTTGGGCTGATTATTTGCGGTCTTTTCGCGCTGCATATTTAACTTGGGGACTTAGTCCCCAAGTGAAACAAAATGCTCAAATTTTTGAAAAAAATAGGAAAAGCGCTGGGGATATTGGGTCTGATAATAATTTCGCTGATTATCGGGCTTTTGGTCTATTTTAATCTGCCGGTTTCTGAAATGAATAACAACGCGCAATTAGGCGTTACATTTTCCGCGAGATACGCAAAGGATATCCATCTTAACTGGCAGGAAGCCTATACTGCTATTCTCGACGATCTCCAGGTTAAAAAAATCAGAATTCCGGTTTATTGGGACTTGGCGGAGCCGTCCAAGGGAAAATATAATTTCTCTGATTTGGACTGGCAAATCGCCGAAGCGCGAAAAAGAAACGCCGAAATAATTTTGGTTGTCGGGCAGAAAGTTCCCCGCTGGCCGGAGTGTTTCATCCCGGCCTGGACGCAAAATGATAATGAGCAGAAAAAGACGGAACTCTTAAAATTCATTTACGCAGTCGTTGAAAGATACAAAAACGAACCGGCGGTGAAATATTGGCAAGTGGAAAACGAACCATTTTTGGATTTTGGCATTTGTCCGCCGCTTGATGTTGAGCTTCTGGACAGCGAAATCGCGCTGGTGAAAAGTTTCGATCCAAGCCGCAAAATAATTGTAACCGACAGCGGAGAATTGAGTTTGTGGTATCAGGCGGCTTCGCGCGCTGACATTTTTGGAACCACAATGTATCGCACAATTTGGAAAGAAGGGCTGGGCTATTTCGATTATCCGATCGGTCCGCGCTTTTTCCAGTTTAAGCATTGGATAATAAAAACTTTCGCCAAACAAAATCAGACGATTGTCATTGAGCTTCAGGGCGAACCATGGATCAATGGCTGGACGACTGACATGGCGCTTTCCGAACAATTCAAATCGATGAATCCGGAAAAGCTGCGCGATAATGTAGAATTCGCCAAAAAAGTCGGCTTCCCGGAGATATATTTGTGGGGCGCGGAGTGGTGGTATTGGCTCAAGACCACCCAAAATCATTCGGAATTATGGGAAGAAGCCAAAAGCTTATTTAATCAACAGGGGAATTCGTGATATTATTAAGTGGCTATGGTTATCCCAGCACCAATTCCGATAAAGCTTAGATGTTATGGATGACCTTGCTTGTGAATTCGCCTAACGGCTAAGTTTAAACATAAAATAAAAATAAAATAGCGAATTGGTGCGGGATGCTCATTTTTGTGGCTTCTCGCTACGCTCAAGACAAAAATGGCAAAACACAATATCCGTCTGGCGCTGGGGATGCTGATTATTATTGCCGGCACAATAGGAGCAGCTTACTGCTGTCTTATTTATCCGCAAGTTTTTGCGACGGCAGTTTCATCTGAAAAAACTGTGGGAATTTTGCCGGACGAACCAATAGTTATCAATTTTTCGCAAGCTGTTTTTACGGATAAAATTTATGAAAATTTATCTATTGCTCCCGCAGAGCCGCTGAAACTAAATTGGGAAAATGAAAATCGCCGGCTGGTTATCTCTGCTCCGATGCTCTGGAAAATTGGAGCAGAATATAAAATAACTATTCCGGCGGGGAGAGGCGTTATGCTGACTAAGTTTTCTGGAACAGAAATCGCTTTTTCGACTATCAAATATCCCGAAATTAGCGGGGTATTCCCGCAGGACGGTTCAAGCAATGTTGTTTTAGACATTGAAGATCCGATTGTATTCGGTTTTAAAGAATCAACAGAGAATTTTTATCTGGATTTTGGGATCAATCCCAATGGGGGCATGGCGTACATAAACAACCCGGAAAAAACAGAATTCAAGCTGCTGCCCAAGGAAAAGTTGAAAAGCGGCCAGGTTTACAGTTTGAAAGTGCGGGCAAAATATATCAAAGACCAGGGCGACAAAAATTACAAAGAAATTTACGCGGGCGAATTTATGACGATGCCCGCCCCTTCGCAGATTCCCGAAAAGGATCATGAACTGCGCTTGCTCCAGGCTCGAAAATTCACCCAGGCCAAAATTACAACCGGCAAATATATTGATATAAATTTAAGTTCGCAAGTGCTAAGCGTATTCGAAAATGGGACGCTCATAGATTCCTTCATGATTTCCACCGGGAAGCGCGGAATGGAAACGCCCAAGGGTTCATATCAAATCCGCAACAAAGCGCCGAGGGTCTGGTCGAAAGCTTATGGCTTATATATGCCGCTTTGGATGGCAGTGGCTTCGGACGGCAAGTTTGGCATCCACGAATTGCCGGAATGGCCGGGAGGATATAAGGAAGGCGCTAATCATCTTGGCATTCCCGTTTCACACGGCTGCATCCGCTTGGGCGTGGGGCCTGCTAAGTTTGTTTTCGACTGGACAGCGATTGGAACGCCGGTTGTGATTTACTAGTTTATAAAATTTTTTCAAAGCTCGGCTTTAAAGATTTAAAAAAGCCGAGCTTTAGGAAAAATTTAAGTTGCTATTAAAAATCAATTTTTAATGACCAAATTTTCAAAAAATTTATATATCGTTGGCGTGCTAGTGATTATCATCGGCGGTTTTTTTATCTTATCCAAGAAAAGCGCGGAGGCGCCGGTTGAAAAAAATATTCCAGTTGTTTTAGATAATCAGGAAAATACAAGCGCTGTTGAAAAAGCCAAAGCGCCGACGGAGAATATTGGCGTCGAAAAAAATATTCCGGACAAAATTTTAATTTCTGTTCCCTTCGCGACGCAGGCGCCATTTGCCAATTGGGACGGGTTGCACGAGGAAGCCTGCGAAGAGGCATCGCTCATTATGCTCAAGTATTATTTAGATGGCAAAAAATTGACGCCGGACATCGCGGAAAACGAAATTCAGCGGATGGTGGATTTTGAAATTAAAAATTATGGCGATTTCAAAGACACGACTGCCGCCGAAACCGTGAAGCTAGCGGAAGATTTTTATGGCATAAAAAATCTGAAAGTTGTTTATGATTTTCCCAAAGAGGATCTGAAAAAATATTTGGCTGAAGGCAATCCGATTATTGTACCGGCGGCGGGGAGGGAATTGGGCAATCCTAATTTTACCGGGCTCGGACCGCTTTATCATAATTTAGTTCTGGTCGGCTATAAAGGAAATACAATTGTTACTAACGATCCCGGCACCAGAAAAGGCGAAGGCTATACCTATAATATGGATGTTTTATACAACGCTATCCATGATTTTCCAGGGAGGCCGGAGGACATTAATCAGGGCAGAAAAGCGATGATAGTAGTGGAAAAATAGTTTTTTATGCTATAATTAAACAAGCTAGAAAGGCAGGTGGATTATGATGAAAAATAAAGAATCTTTATCCAAAGTAGCCGTGGCGCTTTCACTGATCGCGGTTATTTTAGCGGCGGTGGACACACTGGTCGGAGTGGATGTGTTGGGGCTGGCCGGCACGCAGTGGATTTTAGTCGGCATCGTTTTGGCAGTTTATGCGGTATACCTTGGAACTTGCAATTGTGAATGCGGCATGGACAAAAAAGAATAATATTAACAAATGACAGAAAACAAAAAAACAAAGCTGGCAGTTTTCGATATTGACGGCACGATTTTTCGCAAAAATCTGGCGTTTGAACTCATTGACGAGCTGGCATGGATGAAAATTTTTGACAAAACCGTGCGCAACGAGCTGGTGAAAACATACACCAACTGGCTGGAGCATAAGGGCGTGTATGATGATTACCGCAAAGCCCTGGTGAGCCTGTATTCCAAAAGCATTGTCGGCTGCCGCCAGGAAGAAATTCTCAAAGCCAGCCAAGTCGTCGTGCCTTTTTACAAAGACCGCACCTATATTTTCACGCTGGATCTGATCAAAAAATTGCGGGAAGAAAATTACGCCATCATTGCCATCTCCGGTTCGCCGAGCGAGATAGTGGAGGAGTATAATAAGTATATGCAATTCGACGCGGTGTTCGGTTCTGTTTATGAATTGGACGCGAATGGAATTTATACTGGGAACGCGGTTTTTGAACCGACGATTGACAAGGGGCAAGTCGTGCGCCAATATCTGGCTGAAAATAATCTGACTCTCGACGGATCATACGGAATAGGCGATACCGAATCGGACGCGTCGTTTCTCAAAATAGTGAAAAATCCAATCGCCTTCAATCCCAATGACAATTTGAAAAAAATCGCCGAACGGGAAAATTGGCGCATCGTGGTGGAAAAAAAGGATGTGATTTATGAAATTCACCCCGTTAAATAAAAAATAAATGATTAATTCAATTTTACTTATAGCTTTAGGCATTTTTATCTTCTACCTTTTGCTTGATTTTTTTATCCAGGGCGCGGATATCAATAAATACGGGCAGAAATGGCTGACCAAATTTCTGTGGCTGTGGCTGCCATTTTATGGTCTTTGGCGGCTGACGAAGGAAGTGTTTTTAAAGAAATAAAAAGATAAAAAATCCGCCAGGGCGGATTTTTTTTATGTGAAAGATATCGGCTCTATTTAACAGCCTCAATAAATCCAGCACCTTTTTGTAAGATTTAAGCTTTACAAAAAGGAATCTAAAAAATTAGTTTGATGCTGATGTGATTATTTTGTTTCAGAAAGGTGCTGGATAAATTTTTTGAACACTTCCGGATTTTCAACAGCCATCTGGGAAAGCACTTTGCGATCCACGGATATTTTTTTGTCAGACATTGTTTTAATTAGCTGGCTGTATTTCATCCCGAATTCGCGCACAGCAATGTTGAGGCGCGTAATCCACAGCGCGCGCATTGTTCTCTTTTTGACGCGCCGGTCGCGGTAAGCGTATTTTCCGGCCTTAATAACCGCCTGCTTAGCTTCGCGGAAAAGATTTTTTCGGTTCCAGCGATAGCCCTTGGCGTCTTCCAATAAATTCTTTCGTCTTTTTACATGGGTTGTTCCTCTTTTTACTCGGGTCATATTATATTCTTGAAACCCGTAGCCCGTAACCTGTAACCAAATTTAAAAATTTTCAGGCTATAGGTTTCAGGTTATAGGTTATAGGAATTAGTTAATATAGGGCAGGGCTTTGAGCACATTGGCCTCGTCGGCTTTGAAAAGCCTGACATCTCTTTTTTTGTGCCGGCCGACTGCTCCGGTTTCTTTGGAATTATAATGATTCTGTCCGGTGGTCCGGCGCAGAACTTTCCTGTTTTTAGTTACCTTGATTTTTTTAACCAGGGCTTTTCTTGTTTTTAGTTTGGGCATAAATTTATAGCGGTATAATAATTACATTTAGTCCTCCGGGAAATGATTTTATTTCCTGTTCGATGGAGTGGGGAGTGGTGATGGATTTCAGAAATGTTTCCAAGCCGTTTCTGGCTAAATCCTTGCGGGCCTTTTCCCGGCCGCGCAGAATTATTTCTATCTTGACTTTATCTCCTTTTTTCAAAAATTTTTCCGTCTGGTTTTTCTTGAAATCCAGGTCGTGTTCGTCGGTCCGGATGCCGAGGCGGATTCCCTTCACATCAATCTTTTTTTGCTTGGCTTTGCTAAGGCGGTCCTGCTTGGATTGCTGATACTGGAATTTTCCATAATCCATAATCCGGCAAACCGGGGGATTGGCCATCGGCGCCACTTCAACCAAATCAGCTTCTCTTTCGCGGGCGATTTGCATGGCTTCCAGCGGAGCCATTATGCCGAGCTGATTGCCCTGATCGTCGATAACCCGAATTTGCGCAGCGCGAATCTGCTCATTGATCCGCTCCTTGGGCGCTTTTTTTATAAAAATTTTCTTAATCGGTCCTCGTCTAATGGTTTTGGTTTTAATAATTAGTGGAGTTGATGGGAATCGCACCCATGTCCAAAATTATTCATCCAAAATAATCTACAAGCTTAGTCTATTTAATCCCGAGTCCTCGGGATTCAGCTAAAAATTAATAAATAAACAAAAGTATTTTTAACCTATTCTAAATTAGTTTCATTTATATATCTTAGAAAATATATATAAACTATCCCAATGTATGGCACCAGACTCTATTTATTAGGATTCAATAGACTGATGGCTAAAGCTCAGCTACCTAAAGAGGCGACTTAAGCTAAAGCAGGAGCGAAACCGGCAAATGCTTGCGCAAATGTAGCCTTCGCTTTTGTTATGAAGTTTGCACTTATAACATTGATACAGGTTTAACGAGCAAGTATCATGCTCGGCTTGCATATTTTAAATGTACAATCTGTCGAAGCTAAACAACCCCCCTTAACGCTCTTTTCATTTTTCTCTCATCTTCTTTTTTGGCTATATCTTCGCGCTTATCGAACTTCTTTTTTCCTTTGCCAATGCCGAATTCCAGCTTGATATAACGCTTCCTAGTATACACGCGAATGGGCACCAGTGTCAAGCCTTGGGTTCGGACTTTGCCGGTTAAATGCTTGATTTCCGATTTTTTGAGTAAAAGCTTGCGGGGGCTGGTCGGATCGTAATTCTTGATGTCGCCGGCGTGCTTGTAGGGCGTAATATGGGCATTGGTGAGGTATAGTTCATTGCCTTTTACGGTAACGAAGCTTTCTTTGAGGCTGATATGGCCCATTTTCACGGATTTTACCTCCTGGCCGGTCAATACTAAGCCGGCTTCGTATTTATCCGAAATTTGGTAGTCAAAACCGGCGCGCTTGTTGTAGGCCAAGGTAGTCATATCTATAGTATCCGGTATTTTGCTGTTTATATCAAGTATTTTGGGCTTTATTTTTTATGATTATTGGGTTAGAATAAGGCATATGCAAGGAGAAATTAGGGAACTTGTAAAAAGGGCAGTTTCTGATTTGTATAAAACGGATCAGGTTTATTTTAGCGTGGAGCATCCGGCTATGGAAAAATTTGGCGATTACACGACCAATATTGCCATGGTTTTAGGCAAGATGCTGAAGAATAATCCGATGGAAATCGCCGAGAGCCTAAAGCTCGGCTTTAAAGATTTAAAAAAGCCGAGCTTTGAAGATGCTTTTGAAAAGATTGAAGTTGTCGCGCCGGGGTATATAAATTTTTATTTATCTCAAAAATATTTACAAAATAAAGTTGTCGAAATTAATAAACAAAAAGAAAAATTTGGAAACAGCAAAATAGGCAACGGAGAAAAAATTCATCTGGACTTTGTCTCGGCTAATCCGACTGGGCCAGTACACTTAGGAAATGGGCGAGGCGGTCCATCGGGAAATTCACTAGCTAATGTTTTAGTAAAAAATGGCTACGAAGTGTGGCGGGAATATTACATTAATGATTATGGAAATCAAATAAAAGTTTTAGGACATTCAATTTTAAAAGATAGTGAAGCGCAGTATTCTGGAGGTTATGTTGATGAATTAAAAGAGAGAATAAAATTAGAAGATCCTTTTGAAGTTGGGCAGGAAGCCGCAAAGATTATTATTGAAGAAATAATTAAGCCATCAATGGAAAGGCTGGGGATTTATTTTGATAAATATTTTTCAGAAAAGTCTCTTCATGATTCAGGTGAAGTTGATAAAATATTCAAGGATTTTAGGTCAAGAGATTTAATTTACGAAAAAGACGGAGCTCTTTGGTTTCGGGCTGAAAAATTTGGGGACGAAAAGGATAGGGTTGTGAAAAAAACAAGCGGGGAGATAACTTATTTTGGGGGCGATATTGCTTATCATAAAAATAAATTTGAGCGCGGATTTAATAAAGTGATTGATATTTGGGGAGCCGACCATCATGGAGATGTAAAAAGAGTAATGGGCGCGATTGAAGCTTTGGGATATGGCGGAAGAGCAGAAATTATCCTTACGCAATTCGTGCGAGTGTTGCAGGACGGGAAAGAAATTAAGATGTCCAAAAGAAAAGGAACATATGTTTCAATTGATGATTTAGTTGAAGAAGTCGGGAAAGACGCAGTTTGTTTTTTCTTTCTGATGTATTCGCCGGATACGCATATGACCTTTGATTTAGATCTGGCCAAGGAGCGCTCGGAAAAGAATCCGGTTTTTTATGTGCAATATGCGCATGCTCGAATATCTTCAATATTGCGGAAATCCGAAAGTTTTGATTTAAAGACTGAAAATTTGCAGCTGTTAACTAACGAAAAAGAATTAAGTTTGATAAAAGAGCTGAATAAATTTCCCGAACTGGTCGAAGAAATCGCAGAGAATTATGAAGTGCACCGATTGCCGCATTATGCGATAAAACTGGCCGACAAATTCCACTCGTTCTATAATGATTGCCGGGTGATAGACGCGGAAAATCCGGAGCTTTCGCAAGCGCGTCTAGCTTTGGTAAGCGCGGTAAAAATAGTTTTGGCTGAAACCCTGCGCCTCATCGGAGTCAGTGCCCCGGAAAAAATGTAAACATATGATTGTACCATTTTTCAACGACCGCTGAAATATGGTATAACGGACAGCTCGCAGAAGTTTTTTTGAACCATGACAATTCATTGCAAGAAGTTGACATAGTTTGTGTAAGATTTGTGTTCAGCTAAAAATTTTGACAGAGAAACTTTTCGCTGGACAAAACCCGAAAAACCTGCTATACTTAGGGCAAGAGGAGTGAAAAACCTTTTTTAAAGGCTTAAAACAGGCAAAATAAATAAACAATTTAAAGAAGGGGGGCAAAAATATGGACAGAAAAATGTTTGAAGCGGGCTACAACAAGGACTACAATAAAGCTCATGATATGAACAATGAGCTGGATAGCATTGAAAAACGAGCTGCCGAAATCAAAGGCAAGCCGGAAACTGCAGTTTCTTCAAAAGAGAAAACCGCGGCGGAAAAGGAAATAATTAAAGAATGGGAGGATTTTCTCAAAGATTGTTTTCCTGAAAAAAAGTTTGATCTGTCTGCTTTGGAAATTCCCAAACGCACGCCTGAAGAAGAAAAGGAATTCACTCGCCTGCAGTTTAGATCAGGCAGCCTGTCGGACGAAGCAGTGTTCCTAAAATGCAAAGAGTTTTTCGAGGCATGGAAGGATACTGATAAAAGCCTGGATGATGTTGCTGTGAAAAAATCCATCGAAGATTCTTTCATCTGGGTCAGGGATACTGAATCGGCGGATGAAAAGCACAAGAACAAATCTGCCAACATGATTGACAAAGAAGGACTGGACACAGAAAGCTTGGGCGACAGACTCTTGCATGAACTCAAATATTTTAAGGAAACGGGCGAGCACCTTGATAAAAAGACTGTAACAATCACTTCCTCGCGCGATGCGGCTGGCGGTGTGTGGGTTGTGGACTGGGACGACAGCAGGATGCAGGTGCGCCGGAGCGGCCCTGGCGGCCACGATGGCGGTTGGCGTCCCCGCCAAGTAGTTTCCTCTCCGACGAAGTCGGAGAAATAATCCTTTTAACTTAAAACTTTTAACCTTGCGGGTTTGGCATCAGCCAAACCCGTTTTTTCATCCAAAAAATTTGTGCTAAGATAAATTCAGGCTGATACAACCGGTCTAAATCTTTGAAAAAAGATAGGATAGCGGTTTGCCGGTAAATATAGGAAACTGCTTGTCTGCTTTTGGTGAAGGTTTTTGCGCATGCGGGATGCTTCATAAAAAAATTCCGGAAATGATCCGGTCAAACGCAGATAATTTTGCAAAAGATTATCGGTGATTACGGATGGAAGCAGATAAAAATAGCGAGCTCGCGCGATGCGGATGGCAATGTGTGGATTGTGGACTGGAACGACAGCAAGATGAAGGTGAACCGGAACAACCCTGACAACCACAATGACAATTAGCGTCCCCGCCAAGAAGTTTCAAAAAAGAAATCCCGAGATAATCGGGATTTCTTAATAAAAAATATTATTCAGTTGTGATTAACGCAAGTATTTTATCCAGCCGTTGGCCATTTTGGAAAGCTCCTGCAAATCCAGTTCTGTTTCAATATATTTTTGCTGATTGATAGTATTAAGTTCATGGACGATACGAAAAAATATTTTTAACGATTCAATTTTTACTCTAGCTGAATTTAGAAATGTAAATTTATTATTTTTTGATTCCAATGACGCAGTAATGGATAAATCAAGTATTTCCAAAATAATATTTTCTATTTTTGCGAACATGCCCAAGCGGTCTCGCTTGGATATTTTGTAAGATAACAAATAAATTTTTTGTAAAACTCGCAAACTTTATGCACCAACGGGACATTAAAATTGTCGAAAGGCTGGGGGGGGGGTCTTAGTGGTCATGGTTGTGATTTTCCGATTAAACGCGCTGCCGCTTTTAACGGAAAAAATAAAAAATTAGACGACAATATTTTTGAAAAAATTATTTCCTTGGAAAACTTGTTTTCAGCCTGGCAGGAATTCAGCGACGGGAAAATGAAAAAAGCGGATGTCTTGGAATTCAAAGCCAGGCTGGAAAATAATATTTTTGAGCTTCACCGAGAATTAAAAACTAAAACTTATCAACATTCAAATTATACCGCGTTTTCAGTCTGCGATCCAAAACCGAGAAGAATTCACAAGGCAATTGTGAAAGACAGAGTTTTGCATCACGCGATATTTCGCGTTTTATATCAAGTATTCGATAAAAGTTTCATTTTTGACTCATATTCTTGCCGGGTGGAAAAAGGCACGCATCGGGCCGTGTTGCGTCTGGAAAGTTTTTGCCAAAAGTTAAGCCGGAATAATCACAAAAACATCTTCGCGCTCAAATGCGATATCAGAAAGTTTTTTGATTCCATTGACCAGGATATTTTATTAGAGCTTATCAAACAAAAAGTAAGAGATGGAAGCGCGATTTGGCTGATTGAAAAAATAATCCGCAGTTTTGAAAAAGGCTTGCCGCTGGGCAATGTTACCAGCCAAATTTTTGCCAATATCAACAGGGCATAGATTTTCTCGGATATGTGGTTTTGCAACATCATAAAATTTTACGGACGAAAACGAAAAATCGGATGCTGAAAAAGTTGCGGGTAAAATACGCCAGTTTGCGGAGTGGAATAATCACAAAAGAATCCTTTGGTCAAAGTTTGCAATCGTATCTGGGGATTTTGAAGCATTGCAAGGGGTGGAAAATCAGAAAAATGCTCCTGGACAGCAAGGGCAAAATGCTGTTAGAATAGGGTTATGAGAATAGGCATTGACGCGAGGACAATTTTAAACCCGGAAAAGGGCGACGCGATCGGGGTGGGGCATTATACCTACCAGCTGATCCGCCACCTTCTGCAGATCGACCGTGAAAACGAGTATGTTTTATTTTTTGATTTTCGGGTGCGGGAAAAAGATGTGAAAAAGTTCACCCGCCCGAATGTGAAAATAAAATTCTACCCTTTTTCAGATTATAAAAAATATATGCCGGTGGCGTATAGCGAAATTTTAGGCACGGCCACGCTCGCGCGGGAAAATCTAGATGTGATTCACGCGACTTCTCCGATGAGCCGGATTCCGGCGAGCTATCGCGGCAAAACAGTGGTGACTATCCACGATCTGGCGGTTTATAAAGTTCCGGATGTTTTTCCGCAATTAATGAAAACCAAAACCCGGGCGGTTTTGAACCTGATGGCGGGCAAAGCCGATAAAATTATCGCGGTTTCTAATTCGACCAAAAAAGATATTTTGGAGATTTTCAAATGTCCCGAGGACAAAGTGAAAGTGATTTATAGCGGATATGACCGGAGATTTTCCGACAAATCAACCGCGCCGCGGGAAAAAATTCTGGAAAAATACGGCGTCAAGGATAAATACATTTTATTTTTAGGCACGCTGGAACCTGTGAAGAATATCAGCCGGCTTTTTGAGGCTTTCAAAATTTTCCGCGAGGGCCGCAAGAAGGAGCAAGGCAAATGCGAATACAAGCTGGTGATGGCGGGAAAAAAAGGCTGGATGGCCAAAGAGTATAAACAAATTGCTAAAGACCTAGAAATCGGGAAAGACATCATTTTTACCGGTTATGTCATCGGCGATGAAATCGTGCCGCTTTTCCAATATGCTGATTTTTTTGTGATGCCGTCATTGTATGAAGGCTTCGGCACGACGGTTCTGGAAGCCTTCGCGACCGGCACGCCGGCCATTGTTTCCAATGTTTCTTCGATTCCGGAAATCGCCGGCGGCGCGGCGGAACTGGTGAATCCACTCAATGTCCAGGAAATTGCTTCGGCGATGCTCAAATTAGCCAAGGACGAAAATTTGAAAAATATGTATCGCGAAAAAGGCCTGCGCCAGGTGGAAAAATTCAATTGGGAAAAAACCGCGCGAGAAACCCTAGAAGTTTACAAAAGTTTGAAATAAAGATATCATTCATATATTAAAAGCGTCGAAGGAGCTATCACTCCCGAGCTGTAAGAAGAAATCCGCCATGGCGGAGAGTAGACCTTGCCGGGCAGGCCCGTAATAGCCGCAATGAGTCCGCCTTCGGTGGAAAATTAAGGTGGTACCACGGCCAATGTCGTCCTTAACTTGAGTGTTTTGGGCGTTTTATTTTTCTTGATATAATAATAAATGGAAAAAATTATTAAACTTATAATAATCTATAATCCTTTTAGTTTGCTTGTCCGATTTATTTTAAAGAAAGTCTGGTCTTTTATGGGTCCTAAAACAAGCATTGCCTATAAAATTATTTTTGCTGACGGTTCAATGTATCAAAATAAGCCGGGAGAACCGGAAGTTGCAATAATATATAAAACAAGCGGAGCGGAATTAAATAGTGTTTTATTTGATCATACGGGGTTATTCAGTTCATTTATTAATCAAACAGTTGATATTAAAGGCGATCTTGTCAAAATGATGAAAATTGGCGACGATAGTTCAGGCAGTATTAATTTAGTTAATCCCCTCATATTTATCAGAAATATATGGCATGATTTCAGATTTAATGGAAAAACAATTAAACAAGCAATTAAAAATGCTAAATTTCATTATAATTTAGGTACGAAACTTTTTCGGAATTATTTAGATCCAACCATGACTTATACCTGCGCGTATTGGAAAGAGGGGACAAGAAATCTGGAAGAGGCACAAAGAAACAAATTGGATTATGTTTGCAGAAAACTGCTATTGAAACCAGGTGAAACTCTGGTGGATGTTGGTTCTGGTTGGGGGTCACTATTGTTTCACGCATATGAAAACTATGGAGTGCTGGGCGCGAATTATAGCCCGACTCCGAATCAAAACGAAGTAATGCAGGCAGAAATTAACAAACGGGGCTATCAAGATAAGATAAAAATTTACCAAAAAGATTTTCGAGAAATTAAAGGTAGATTTGATAAGTATGCTTCATTGGGTGTATATGAACACGCTAGCAAGAGTCAGATAGAAGATTGGATAAAAGGTATGTCCGAATGTTTAAAAGACGGTGGACTTGGCGTCCTCCATTTTATTGCTAATGTTCGAGAAGATTATACGGATTTTTTTATCAGAAAGTATATTTTTCAGGGAGCATATATTCCAGGATTGGCCGAAACCATCAAACTTATGAGCAAATATGGCTTGGAAATTTTAGATGTTGAAAATTTACGTCGCCACTATGCACTGACACTTACTGAATGGGCGAAAAACTTTGAGAAAAATTGGGAGAAAATTCATGAGATAGATCCTAAAAAGTTTGATGAAAAATTTCGCAGGAAATGGTGGCTGTATCTGTGGTCGTGTGCCGGATCATTTCAAATGGAACATACCAATGTGCACCTTTTCCAAATTATTTTCAGTAAAGGAAAAGTTGGGAAAGATTATCCGATGTCAAGAGAATATTTATATAAATAAATTTAGAAAATAATTTTATGTCTTTTAAGAAAGTTGATTCAAAACAAAGCTTCCCAAAAATGGAGGAGGATATTTTGAAATTTTGGGAGGAGAATAAAATTTTTGAAAAGTCGGTGGAAAAAAATTCTGCGGACAAGTCTTTTATATTCTATGAAGGGCCGCCGACAGCTAATGGCGTTCCGGGGCTCCATCATGTCTTGGCGCGCGCGTTTAAAGATATTATTCCCAGATACAAAACTATGAAAGGCTATCGCGTAGAGCGGAAAGCCGGCTGGGACACGCATGGATTGCCAGTTGAACTGCAGGTGGAGAAAGAATTGGGACTTCGCAACAAACAAGACATTGAAAATATAGTTCCTGGCAATCCACGCGAGAGTGTCATTGAATTCAATAAAAAATGCAAAGAGTCTGTTTGGAAATATAAAGATCTTTGGGAAAAACTGACCCGGAGAATGGGATATTGGGTGGATATGAAGAACCCTTATATTACTTATGAAAACAGATATATCGAATCTGTCTGGTGGGTGATCGCGCAAATTTTCAAAACCAAAGGCAAAGACGGAAATAGTTTGATATACAAGGGTCATAAAGTTGTGCCTTATTGTTATCGTTGTGGAACAACACTTTCTTCCCACGAAGTGGCGCAAGGCTATCAGACAGTGAAAGATAATTCTATTTTTGTGAAGTTTAAAATTAAGCCAAATCCGGAAAAGGAAATTGACGACAAGACATATTTTTTAGTTTGGACAACTACACCCTGGACACTTCCTGGGAATGTTGCATTGGCAGTTGGAGAAAACATTGACTACTCAAAACTAAGAGTTAAAAATCTCGAGGATAATTCCGAAGAAATATTTATCGTTGCAGAAAAGAGAAGTGGTATTATTGCTGAGAAATATGGATTTGAAGCAGAAAGTGATGCTTGGAAAAATCTATTATCTGGTAGGGCAAAATTTTTAACTAATGTTCAGAAACCGAGATTCCAAATAGACTTGCTTGATAGTTACACAGGAAAAAAATTAGCGGGCATGAAAATGAAATATGAACCATTATTTTTAAAAGAGCTAGCCGAATCAGTTATCACGAAATCAAAATCAGATCAATTAATAGAGCCACAATTTGCAATAAGAGATACCGGAGACAATCTTTTTAAAGAGAGATGTAGGGAAATCATAAAGGACAGTTCTGAAATTGATAAATTAAAAGAAAATAGCTATAAGGTTTATACAGCAAGATTTATTTCTACAGAAGAAGGAACAGGAATTGTACATATTGCCCCAGCTTTCGGTGAAGATGATGCAAATCTTGCAAGAGACAAAGAGTTACCAACTCTGCATACAGTCAGCAGAGAAGGTATTTTGCGAAAAAATCTTAAGCTACCAGGCGAAGGAGTTGCGGTTAAGAAAGAGGATGAAAAGGGAAATTACAAAGTCGATCAATTGATTATTGAGGATTTAAAAAAGCGCGGATTGTTACTCAAGGAAGAATTATATGAACACGAATATCCTTTCTGTTGGCGATGTGAAACTCCGCTAATTTATTACGCGAAGCCTTCCTGGTTTATCCGCATGAGCGAGCTTTCCGAAGAGCTGGTGAAAAATAATGAAAAAATAAATTGGGTGCCGGAAAATATCAAAGAAGGGCGTTTTGGCGAGTGGTTGCGAGGAGTGAAAGATTGGGCGATTTCCCGCGAAAGGTATTGGGGCACGCCGCTGCCGATTTGGGAATGTAAAAAATGTGGTGAAATGAAAGTGATTGAGTCGATTGATGATATAAAAGAACAATTAGGCGATCCAAATAAATTATTTATAGTCAGACATGGAGAGGCAAAAAATAATGTTAAACAGATACACACTTCATTCCCTGAAACAGAAAAATATTCACTAACAGATAAAGGTAAGTTGCAAGTTAAGGTCACGGCTGGAGAATTGAAAGATAAGCAGATAAGTTATATTTTTTATTCTCCAGTACAACGAGCCAAAGAAACCGCGGAAATTATTGCGGAAGAAATAGGCATCGATATGCAGGTTGATGAAAGATTAAGAGAGTGGGACTTCGGTAATTTTAACGGCAAAACTCATACTGAGCTCGTGGCGGCCTATCCTAACTGGTTTGAATCACGAAAAAAGGACATAAACAAAGTGGAGGGATTGCAGGATGTTTTAGTAAGAATGCAGTCTTTTCTTGATGATATAAATAAAAATTGTAAAGGAAAAAATATTGTGATCATATCTCATGGAGATCCTATTTTAGCACTAAAAACAATTTTAACGGGGGAGAATATTAAAGAGCTTGCAAAAAACAACTATCCAGAAAAGGGCAAGTATCAACTAGCTTATTCCTCAAGTTTTGATTTACATAAGCCATTTATTGATGACATTAAACTTAAATGTTCCTGTGGCGAAGAAATGAAACGCACGCTAGAAGTGATGGATGTCTGGTTTGATTCCGGTTCGATGCCACTTGCGCAATTTTATTATCCAAACCAGGCAACAGCAGAAGACAAAGAAAAAATCGAAAGCGGAAAATATTTTCCAGCCGATTATATTTCTGAAGCCATCGACCAAACGCGCGGCTGGTTTTATACATTGCATGCCATTGCTACGCTTTTGCATAAATCCAAAAAAGTTCCGGAAGGATTCACTTTTCGCAATGTGATTTGCTTGGGCCATATTTTGGACGCCAAAGGAAAAAAGATGAGCAAATCGAAAGGCAATGTAATCGATCCGATGGAAGTGATGGACAAATATGGAGCGGACATGCTGCGCTGGATGCTTTTTACGATCAATCAGCCAGGCTTGCCCAAGCGGTTTGATATCAAGAGTATGAATGAAATTATGAATAGGGTCTTTCGCATGCTTTGGAATTCATACTCGTTTTTTACAATGTATGCCATTATTGATAAGTGGAAACCTAAATCAGAGTGGAAATCGGTAAATATTTTGGATAAGTGGATTGTGTCCGAACTAAATTTGCTGATAAAAAATGTTGATGAAAAATTGGAAGGCTATGACATTTATGGCGCCGCTGGCATGATTGAAAAATTTATCGACAATCTTTCCAACTGGTATATCAGAAGATCACGAAAAAGATTTTGGAAAAGCGAGGATGACAATGACAAGAATGAGGCGTATCAAACTTTGCACTATGTTTTGGTTGAGCTTTCAAAATTGATGGCGCCGTTCACGCCGTTTATGGCCGAGGAAATATATAAAAATCTGGCTGGCGAAGAATCGGTGCATCTGGCTGATTTTCCAGTGGCGGATGAAGAATTGATCGATGAAAAGTTGAATCAGGAAATGGAAAATATTAGGCGTTTAATTAGCGAGGGATTGCAACAAAGAGCAAAAGCGGGAAAAAAAGTGAGACAACCACTTCAAAGTGTAACCGTTTCTGATAAAATTAGCGATGACCTAGAAATAATAGTAAAGGATGAACTAAATGTAAAAGATGTCATTATTAAGCCAGAAGTATTTAAATTAAATATAGAGATACAGGAACCAAAAATTATCATTGATACCGAAATTACTGAAGAATTGAAACTCGAGGGCCAGGCGCGCGAAATTATCCGCTTTATTCAGGAAATGCGCAAAGAAGCCGGGTATGAGGTTGACAATCGGATAAAAGTGTGCTATAATGGTATGTCTGAGGTATTTGAGAAGTTTGGTGATATAATAAAGAAGGAAGTGCTGGCGGAAGAGCTTGAACAGGGCGAGATGCAGGATGCGGATTTGGAAAAAGAACTCTCGATCGACAATGAGAATCTTAAAATTAAAATAAAAAAAAGCTTGCTATAAAATTGGCAGGCGAAAGGAGGTCCAATGCTTTGTGTTATATGTCGAGAACAGGAGGGAGTGTTTCCAACAGATGGAGCGGGAGAAATATGTTCCGTGTGTAACGCAAAATTAGTCGCCAAACAAAAGGAGGAAAGAATAGCCCTTCTTCCTCAGGCGGCAATTAACGAAATGGCCCGCTGTGTGGCGTGAGAGATGCTCCGGCCGTTTGGATTAAACATATTTCTAACCCAAACGGCTTTTTCGTTTGAATGATTTAACATCGAAGTTGTTTAGCCGTATAATGGCTTTATGGACTATAAGTACACCGGCATAATTTTGGGCAAGCGCGACATCGGCGAGGCCGATCGGATTTATTCGATTTATACTTTGGAAGCGGGAAAAATCCAGGCCAAAGCTATCGGCGTGCGCCGGCTCAATGCGAAGCTGGCCGGGCATTTGGAAACCGCCACGCTGGCGGAAATATTCACGGCCAAAACCAAGGGCATTGGAAAAATCACCGCCGCCACCGCTCTCAATTATTTTGCCGGCATCAAAAAAAACCTGGAGGCAGTCTCGAAGGTTTTTTATGTTTTTTCCCGGCTGGACAAGATAATTTTTGAACAGGAAAAAGATGAAAAAATATTCCGCCTGCTTGAAAAGTATCTCGAGGTTATGGAAAAATTAAGCGCCGGCGCGGAAGATGGGGAAAAAATGGACATCATAACGCTGGGATTTTTGTTTAAGTTTTTGGAAGAGACCGGCTATAAGATGGAAACCGGCAAATGCGTGGATTGCGGGAATAAATTACGGCCGCAAAACAATTATTTCAGCGCCGAAAAGGGCGGAATTTTATGTGAAAATTGCGAAAATCGGCAAGGCAAAAGAATAAGCATCAGCAGCGAGTCCGTGAAGATGCTGCGGATCTTTTCCAAGAACAAACTGGAAAGCCTGGTGAAGCTTAGAGTGCCGGAAAAAGAAATTAAAAATCTTAAAATCATCGCCGAGGAAGCGATAGGATGGATTTGATAAATACCTTAAATTTTGGTATTATTTAGTCATTAAAACAAGGAGGATCTTTATGAGTTTATTCGACATTAAAAATAAATTATACCAAAAAGAACCGGATAAAAATCTGGGCAAACATGACCCCAGTTCTTTTGATATTCGTACTGGCGGAGCCAGCTCGTTGAACAAATTTAAAACGCAGGAAGAATGGGAAGAAGCGCCGCCGCTTATTGGGGAAGAGCAAAACAAATCCATCAAGTGGGGAGCGCTGGCAATTGTGGGAATCTTGGCTATTGTTTTACTTATCGCGGGAGTGCTCAAATTTTCTCAAGCTTCGTTCAATGAAAGCCGGGTAAGCGTGAATATCAGTGGTCCGGTGGAGGGTGAAAGCGGGAGTCTTATGGAGTATGTTGTCAGCTATAAAAATGATAATCGCGTGGCTTTGAAAAATGTGGTTTTGCATTTGGGTTTTCCGGAAAGCTTTAAGGCGGAAACAGAAGCTAATTTTAAAAAGAACGGAGATATTGGCGGCCGCATTGAAATAGGAGAAATAAAAGGCGGCGCGAGCGGCCAATATATATTGAAAGGCAGAGCCTATAATCCCAAGGGGACGGTTATTTATGTTAAAGCCGAGTTGGCTTACGCCCCTTCAAATTTCAACAGCCAATTCAGCGCTAAATCCCAATTAGGAATCCGCGTAACCTCAACTCCCATTGAATTCGAAGTTTTAGCTCCGCAATATATTGCCAGCGGAGACGCGGTGGATTATCTCATAAGCTATAAAAACACCGGCCAGGCAGATTTCAATGATTTGCGCGTCAAAATGGATTATCCGGAAAGCTTTACCTTTGGAAAATCCAGCCCGGCAGTTTCAGAAGGGAATAATATTTGGTATGTCAGACGCTTGGCGGCCGGAGAATCAGGAAAAATTGTGGTTAGTGGAAAACTGGAAGGAACACGCGATGAAGCGAAAAACGCGACAGCGTATATTGGAAAATTGGAACAGGGCGAATTCATTTCCTATAATGAAGAAAAAGCCGTAACGAATATTGCCGCTTCGCCTCTGGTTATCGCCCAAGTGGTCAATGGCCTGCAAAATCTTAATGTCAAAGCCGGGGACACGCTCCGGTTTGAAATTGCTTACAAAAACGATAGCGCGCTTGGCTATCGGGACGCTATTGTCACGGAAAAAATAGACAGCCCGGCGCTGGACTATTCTTCGTTGCGCCTAGATCAGGGAGCGTTTAATTCTGACAGCAAGACGATAACTTGGAAAGCGGCCGATTTTGCCAATCTTAGATTTCTCGGTCCGGGACAGGCTGGAATAATCCGGTTTAGTATTAAGGTTAAAGATGTGATTCCGGTAACCAGCCAGATGGACAAAAATTTTGTTATTTCGGCGCTGGCTAAAATAGACAGTCCGGATATTCCTACGCCGATAAAATCAAACAAAGTTATTGCTGGCAACGAAATGGATATGAAGCTGACTTCCAAAATTGTTATTGAGACCAAAGGACTTTATTATGATCCGGTTATTCCTAATTCCGGACCGCTTCCGGCGCAAGTCGGGAAGGAGACGACCTATACGATTCACTGGCTGGCAGGGAGTGTTTCCAATGATGTGGCGGGAGCCAAAATTGAAACGGTTCTGCCGACCGGAGTTTCGATGACCGGCAAAATTTATCCAGAGGACGCGCGGCTGGCTTATAATGAAAGAAATAATACGATTATTTGGGAAATTGGAAACATCAGCGCGGGAACCGGCATCATATCTTCGCCCAAAGAAGCGGTGTTTCAGATAAAATTTATTCCTTCGCCGGAACAGGGCGGAGCTTCTTCAGGCGAAATCCTGAACGCGTCGGTTTTTTCGGCTAAGGATTCGTTCACCGGGGAAGATCTTTCCGCGGCATCTGAAAAGAAATCAACAATTTTGACTGAAGACACAAAAATGGACGCGTCCGGCTACCGAATTTTGCCGGCCTTATGATATGTTTGAATTAATAGAATCAAAAAAAAATAGAAGCGGAATAATAAAGACAAAGAACGGAGAAATATTCACTCCGTTTTTTATGCCTGACGCGACCCGCGGTTTTGTGAAATCGTTAAGCAGTGAAGATTTAAAAAAAATCGGGATTGCTCCGATGGTGGTGAACACTTATCATTTATATTTGCAACCGGGAATGGAATTGATAAAAAAAGCCCATGGCATCCACAAATTTATGCATTGGGACGCGCCGCTGCTTTCGGATTCAGGAGGTTATCAAATTTTTTCTTTGATCCACAAGAATTCGCAGAATGGAAAAATTACTGATGAAAAGGCTATATTTAAATCTCCCCTGGACGGATCAACGCATGAAATAACTCCTGAAAAATCCATCCAGATCCAATTTGATTTGGGCGTGGATATGATGGTGGTTTTGGACGATGTGCCGCCGAACAATTATTCCAAAGAAAAAATCAAAGAGGCGGTGGAAAGAACTATAAAGTGGGCAAAAAGATGCAAGGCGGAATATGAAAAGCAGCTAAAAAAGAGAAAAATATCTGAAGACAATCGTCCTTTAATATTCGGCGTGATTCAGGGAGGAGTTCACTCGGATCTGCGGAAATATTGCGCGGAAGAATTAATAAAGATCGGATTTGATGGCTATGGGTTTGGAGCAAGGCATATTGACGCGGAAGGGAATTTTATGGAAGACGCAGTGCGGGAAACGGCTGATTTAATTCCGGAAAATTCGCTGCGTTTTGCTCTTGGGGTTGGCACGCCGGAAGATATCGTCAAATTTGTGAATTTAGGCTGGGATATATTTGACTGTGTGATTCCGACGCGCGAAGGAAGGCATGGCCGATTATTTTTATGGAACCCTAGAGCCGAGCTCTCGGATTTCAAAGAGCTCGGCTCTAGAAAACCTTTCTATGAAACCATAAACATTAATAACGAAAAATTTAAAGATGATTTTGCGCCGGTCGATCCATATTGCGATTGCGAACTGTGCCAGAATCATACGCGTGCCTATCTCAAGCATCTTTTTGCTTCAAAAGATCTGCTGGCGATGCGTCTGGCCTCAATGCACAATTTGAAATTTTATATGGAGTTGATGGAAAAATTGCGAAAAGTCTAACTTTTTATTGTTTCGCAAGCTGGTGGCAGGCAGCGATCAATAAAATAGTTAACATAGTTAATATAAAATCTTTGACACTTTACACTGGCCGGTAAATTATGTAATATGAATAAAGAAAAGACTTGAAAGAAAAAAATGAAAAAAAGCGATCATGTTATAGCCAAAAAGATATTATTCGGAAGCCTAAGCGCGACAGCCTGGGCTTTTGATTTGCTCGTTAATATGGGAATGGCAACAATCGAAGTGTTTTTAAATCCGTCATTATACGCGGATATCCCTTCTTTTTCTACTGGAGATAGGCGGTCGGAAAAAATCAGGAGAAAGAAGAAATTTAAAGAAAACACTATACGGCAGAGCATTTGGCGCTTGCAAGAAGGAGGATTTGTCGTAAGAAAAGGAAAAAACTATTGTCTTACCGCAAGGGGAAAAAATTTGGCAGCTTATATAATAAGCAGGAAAAAAGCAATAGACAAAAAGTGGGACGGGAAATACAGGGTGGTAATCTTTGACATACCTGAAAAGAAAAATAAATTGCGCGACTGGCTAAGATATGAGTTGATTTTGCTTAACTACAAGAAGCTTCAGGAAAGCGTGTTTATTGGAAAGTGGCCTCTTCCGGTTGAATTAATAAAAGACATAAAAAGGAACAAAATAGGAGATTGCGTGAATTATATTTTAGCGGATAAAATTTATAAGAATGTTACATAGGATATGATTATATTGTTAAAAAATATTGTTTTACATAATACTCCGGCCGGTGAAATATGTAATAAAAGTTAGAATAAAAACAAAGATCTATGGGATATCTATAACAAATGGAGGCTGGTAATATAGGTATTGAAAAAAATGGGAGTTTGAGATATACTGGATTTGAGGCAAAAAATAAAATATACAGGCATATGAAAGAAAAGCAGCAAATTACTATGGACAAAATTGTCTCCCTTTGCAAAAGGCGGGGGTTTGTGTTCCCGTCTTCCGAAATCTATGGAGGACTCGCGGCGGTTTATGATTATGGACATTATGGGACACTGCTCAAAAATAATATTCGCGATGAGTGGTGGAAGCATATGGTGCAATACCGCGACGACATAGTGGGACTCGACAGCGCGATTTTTATGCACCCGACTACTTGGAAAGCTTCCGGGCACATTGACAGTTTTGACGATCCGCAGATCGATTGCAAAAAATGCAAAGCCCGGATGCGCGCCGACCACGTGCTGGAACTTTTTGGCATAAGCGCTGACAAACAACCGATGGATTTCATTAATGTAGAACTCAAGAAATTAAAAGAACTGGGAAAATTGAAATGTCAAAGCTGTGGTTCAGGTGATTTGACGGAGGCTAAAAGATTTTCGCTGATGGTGAAATCCAATCTGGGTTCCCCTACCAGTGCGCTTTCCGAAGAGCATGTGGTATATCTGCGTCCGGAAACCTGCGGGGGAATTTATCTTGAATACAAAAACACGCTGGACTCCACGCGCGTGAAACTGCCGTTTGGTATCGCGCAAGTCGGCAAAGCCTTTCGAAACGAAATCATCGCCCGCCAATTTATTTTCCGCACGCGTGAATTTGAGCAGATGGAAATGCAATATTTTTTGCATCCCAAGGACATGAATGAGAAATATGAAATGTGGAAAAACACACGCTGGAAATGGTATTTAGAATATGGAATTGGTGAGAAAGACATCCGCTGGTATGAACATGAAAAATTAGCTCACTATGCGTCGCAGGCGTATGATGTCGAATATAATTTCAAATCGCTGGGCGGATTCAAAGAAGTGGAAGGTATCCACGCGCGCGGAGATTGGGATTTGTCTCAACACTCAAAATTTTCCGGAGTTGATTTGAGTTATCTCGACGAAAAGACCGGTGAAAAATTCATCCCGCACATTATGGAAACTTCCGTGGGCCTCAACAGATTATTTTTTATGTTTATTGACAAGGCCTACACAGAAGAAAAAAACGGCGAAGAAATCAGAACCGTGCTGAAGCTGGACAAACGGCTGGCGCCGATTAAAGTCGCCATTTTCCCGCTGTTGCGCAACAAGCCGGAGCTGGTGGCTAAGGCTAAAGAAATTTATAACAGCCTGAAACCGCAATTTATGTGCGAATTTGACGACAATGGGAATGTCGGCAAGCGCTATCGCAGGCAGGATGAAATCGGGACGCCTTATTGCGTGACGGTGGACTTTGCTACTTTGGAGGATAACGCGGTTACAGTGCGCGATCGGGATACAATGAAGCAGGAGAGGGTGAAAATTAAGGAGCTGAAAAATTATTTATCATACAAGCTTTATTCTTAAATTTATGTCGACATTTGAACATGAAGTAGGTGATTACAAACGACAACTTAAAAGGTCTGAGGAAAAGCTGGACACTCCTTTTGGAAAAGGCATCGATCAGTTTGAAGAGGGAAAAGAAACTGGGGCTAAAAACAGCGATAAATATTTGGCTTACGAAATTGAAAGGGGAGAAGAAGGGGGCTATTTCAACAAACTGAGGGAAGAGCTTAAGGCAATGCAAGGAGGAGGAGTAGATAGGCATTTTGGATATTTCAATGTTAATGGGCTTTCTGATAAGACGATAGATTTTTACCGGCAATTTAAGAAAGAAAAACTGGATGAAAAAAAATTAGATGAATATATCAGCAGGTTTTCGCCAGGAGACAATGAATATAATTTTGTGGCACTGCTTCGAAACTGGATACAGGAAAAAAAATGTTTGGATGTAGAAAAAGAAAAAAGAGAATTGAAACAAAAAGCTGAAAGAAAATTCAATGAGCTTAAAAAGAGAGCGCCTCATATCTCAGCATATGTTAATGATAAAGTTTTTAATTCGCTGAGAAGATTTGATTACAGAATGACAGTAGATTTGAATGAGGCTAATTTTAGCGACTATGAGAGTAATTTGAGAGAATATTTTAAAAATAAAACCATGGGAAAACAAGACGAAGGGCTGGCCATAATCGAAGAAGATCCTCGGTTTAAATACTACTGCGCGATGAAAGAAGCACTCGGTCTTGGCCCATGTCAGCCTGATGTATTTATTAAATAATTTTTTTAAACTATGAATATCCAGCAAATCTACCATCTCGCGATCGAACTCGGAATCAAGAATGATTTCCGGCCCAAAGCCCAAATAGAAAAACAACTAAAGAGAATAAAAGAAAAATATGAGAAGCTTTCCAAAGACGAGAAAGCTTTATTCGACATGGAGAAATTAACCAACCCCTATACCGATTCGCGCGTTCATTTTGACAGTGGAGTGAAAAATATTAAAAGAGTGCTGGCGGGGATCGACATCGACAGCGCGGAGCTGATGATCGCGGCTTATCTCAACAATCACAATCCAAAAAACAAAATTGATCTGGTGATTGCCCATCATCCTGAAGGAAGGGGGTTAGCTGATCTCACGGGAGTGATGCATCTTCAGGCGGATGTTCTGGTGCAATATGGCGTGCCAATTAATGTTGCCGAGAGTTTAATGAAAATTAGAATTGATGAAGTGACGCGCGGCATAAATCCCGTAAATCATTACAAAGCGGTCGACGCGGCCAAAATTTTGAGTTTAAGCTTTATGAATGTTCACACGCCGGCGGACAATATGATTGCTAAGTTTGTGGAAGCTAAGATTAAAAAGGACAAACCGGAATATGTCGGCGACATTTTGAAATCGCTTTTGGAAATTCCGGAATACAGGGAAGCGGCCAAGCTGGGAGCGGGTCCAAGCTTGTTCAGCGGTTCGCCGGACAGCCATACGGGAAAAATTGCGTTCACGGAAATTACCGGCGGCGCGGAAGGCAGTGCGAAAATTTATGAAAAAATGGCGCAAGCCGGCATTGGGACGGTTATCGCAATGCACCAAAGCGAGGAGCACAAGAAAGCCGCCGAAAAAGCGCACATCAATGTGGTTATCGCGGGGCATATTTCTTCAGATTCCCTCGGCATGAATTTATTTTTAGATGAGCTGGAGAAAAAAGGAATTGAAGTCTTGCCATGTTCGGGGTTAATAAGATATAGCAGAATTAAGAAAAAAAGATAATGAAGTATAAAAAAACTACGCTAAAAAATGGCTTGCGCATCCTGACTGTGCCGATGAAAGACACGCAAACGGCAACAGTGGTCTTGATGGTCGGGGTTGGCTCAAGATATGAAACCGAAAAAGAAGCGGGCCTCTCGCATTTTATAGAACATATGTTTTTCAAGGGAACGGAAAAACGTCCTAATGCTTTAGCTATTTCAGAGGAGCTTGATTCGATCGGCGGTGAATTCAATGCGTTCACCTGGAAAGATAGAACGGGTTATTACGCCAAGGTTGATGCTAAATATATTGGAACGGCGCTGGATGTCGTGTCGGATATTTTTTTAAACTCAAAAATTGAAGCGAGCGAAATTGAGCGGGAAAAAGGGACAATCATTCAGGAAGTGAATATGTGCGAGGATGATCCGCGCAGAATCGTCGGAGATGTTTTTGAAAAGTTGCTTTACGCAAATAATTCTTTGGGCAGAGAAGTAATAGGATACAAAAAAACAATCGAGTCCTTTAGGCGAAAAGATTTTGTGGATTATATGCGGCGTTTTTATGTGGCCAATGACACGATCGTCTGCATGGCTGGAAAAATTGATGAAAAAAATATTTTGAAACAAGTGCAAAAATATTTTTCCGGAATGAAAAAAGGCAGAAAACCATCTATCAAAAAAGTTTTAGAAAACCAAAAATATCCGGCTCTGAAAATTAAAACCAAGAAAACTGATCAAACCCATTTTATTTTAGGCAATCGAGCGTATTATCAGGATCACAGGGACCGCTTTGCTCTTGGGCTGCTCGGGATCATTCTGGGAGGCAATATGAGCAGCCGTCTTTTTATTGAAGTGCGGGAAAGAAGAGGCTTGGCGTATTCGGTGTTCACTTTTGCTGACTCTTTTTTAGAATGCGGATATTTGGCGACGCAGGCCGGAGTGGATCATGGGAAACTTGAGGAAACGGTAAAAGTTATCCTTGGGGAATACAAAAAAATCGCCACTAAAAAAGTTAGTGAAAAAGAGTTGCAGAAAGCCAAGGATTATATCAAGGGCAAAAGCATTATGGGGTTGGAATCTTCTGACGAAGTCGCGATGTTTTTTGTGGACCAGCCATTAAAAAACAAAAAAATTATGACGCCCGGTGAAATTTTTGCCGAAATTGACAAAGTGACGGTTTCGAACATACTAAGAGTAGCTAAGGATATTTTCAAAGAAAAAACGCTCAACCTGGCTGTTATTGGGCCGCATAAAGATAGTAAAAAATTAGAAAAAATACTTAAATTTTAAAAATATGAGCAAGCAAACAGTCGACATTTCCACTGGCATTGTATTCAGGACTATTTTAATTTTAATAGGCTTGTGGTTTTTGTATTTCATCCGCGACATCGTCGCGTTGCTTTTCATTTCTATTATTTTAGTGGCGGCTATGGACCCGATTGTTTACCGCCTGCATCGCCGCAAAGTGCCGAGAGCGATCGGAGTTTTGATTGTGTATGTTTGTTTATTCGCGGTAATCGGTCTGGCGGTTTCTTTTTTGATTCCTCCGCTGGTCCAGCAAATAAAAGACTTTGCCCAAAAATTGCCTGAAATCATTGCCAGTGTTGAAAAATATTTTCAGGGATTTGATACTTTTTTTCAAGCCCAGCACATCGCTGTTAGCACCCAAAGCTTGCTCTCGGATATTGGAGGCCTGCTGGCCGGATCATCGGGAAATATTTTTACTGCCACAATCGGATTTTTTTCCGGATTTGTTTCGGTGGCAATCGTTTTGGTTATGACTTTTTATATGGCCGTCAAAGAAGACGGGATAAAAAATTTCATTGTTTCCATCACGCCGCAAAAACACAAAGATTATGCCGGTTCTCTGGTTTTGCGCATTCAGCGAAAAATCAGCCGCTGGGTTCTTGGTCAACTTTCTTTAATGCTCATTATTTTTGCCATGGATTTTATCGGGCTCTCGCTTCTTGGGGTTCCCTTTGCCTTGTCCCTGGCATTATTGGCCGGGCTGATGGAAGTCGTGCCATTTATCGGACCGATTGTTTCGCTGATTCCGGCAGTGCTGGTTGGACTCACGGTTTCTCCCTTGACCGGCTTGCTGGTTTTCGCGCTTTATATTATCGTCCAGCAATTCGAGGGGCACATTATTATTCCGCAGGTTATGAAAAAAGCAGTGGGACTCCATCCAATCGCGGTGATCCTGGCTTTGCTTATCGGTTTGAAATTAGGCGGAGTGCTCGGCGCGCTTTTAGCGATTCCAATCGCCACTGCCGTCAGCGTTTTTGTTTCTGATTTGTTTGAGAAGCCGAAAGAAAATTAACTTTCTTTGGTTAAAAATAAAAAACAGCTGGCAATCGCGGGCTGTTTTTATTTTATAAAAAGTATGATAATTGTGATGAGGGAAATGACAATGTCATTGGTGGCGTTGCGGAGATTCCAGGCGCGCTCAGGTGCGCCAGGTAAATATTTATGGCACCATAAATGAAAGTCATAAATTTTTTTAAGACAGGGCGAATGAAACTTCCAATATAAAAAAGTGAGCGCATCGGGAAAAATTGAAGCAAAAACTCCGAGAAGAATATATTTTATTTGGAGCGCATTAAAACGATTGAAATAAATAAGCAAAGATACCATAAAAATACCAATAAAAAAATCCAAAGCTACTTTCCACCAGGTGTTTTTAATATTAGCTTTTTTATCAAAACTTTCCACATATTCTCCGTGGCGGAAAGTATCCAAAACAAAATGCATGGCTATTGAAAATATTATTATCAGCCAAGGGTTGTGGATTTTTGCGCCGATAGCCGCGCCGACAAGTTCATGGGTCGCGAGGATCATAATTTTTGCGTAGCGGTCCGACCCCTCTCGACCTCAACGACCAAAAGGGGTCGGACCGCTACAGCGCATTGAAAAATAGTTATATTTAAGCTAAACTTAATTTATGGATACAGGCATATTATACATCGTGGCGACGCCAATTGGCAATTTGGATGACATCACCTTGCGGGCGCTGGAAACCCTCAAAAAGGTCGATTTGGTGGCGTGCGAAGACACACGCGTGACCAAAAAGCTTCTAGATCACTATGCAATCAAAAAGCCAGCGACAAGCTATTTCCAGCATTCAAAAGCGCCTAAAATAAGCCAAATTATGGAGGCTCTAAAAAGCGGGCAGAATGTAGCGCTGGTAACGGATGCCGGCACGCCGGGCGTTTCTGACCCTGGAAATAAGCTAGTGGAAGAAGTGATTGCCAATAACATCTGTGTCATTTCGATCCCGGGTGCTTCTGCTCTCACAGCGCTAGCCAGTGTGGCCGGAATTGATATGCAGAAATTTGTCTTTCTCGGATTTCCTCCGCACAAGAAGGGCAGGGAGACTTTTTTCAAAGAAGTAATCGCTGAAAAATATCCGGTGATCTACTATGAATCGCCACACCGCGTCATCAAAAACCTGGAACTACTGAAAAGTTTGGGCGGTGAAAAAAACATAATCCTCGGCCGCGAACTCACAAAAATGTTTGAGGAAATAGTCCGCGGTAATGTGGATGAAGTTCTGAAATATTTTCAAGAAAATCCAGGGAAGGTGAAAGGGGAATTTACAATCATTGTTTATTAAAAATTATGAATAAATTTTATATCACAACGCCAATCTACTACGCCAATGCCAAGCCGCACATCGGCCATGCTTATACGACCATTGCGGCGGATGTTTTGGCGCGGTTTCACAAATTGCAAGGCGAAGAAGTTTTCTTTTTGACTGGTATGGATGAACATGGGGCCAAAATCCAAAAAGCGGCTGAAGCGCAAGGCAAAGATCCGCAGGTATTTGTGGATGAAATCGGGGAGGAATTTAAAAGTCTTTGGGAAAAGCTCAATATAAAGTATGACAATTTTATCAGGACAACAGACATAAAACATAAAAAAGCGGTGCAAAAAGTTCTGCAAACTCTTTATGATAAAGGCGCGATCTACAAGGGGGAATACGAAGGACTATATTGTACAGGATGCGAACAGTTCAAAAACGAAAATGAATTAGTGGATGGCAAGTGTCCGGATCACAATGCAACTCCGGAAAAAACGCGCGAAGAATGTTATCTTTTGAAACTAACCGAGATACAGTCGAAGCTGATTGAGAAAATTGAAAACGATGAATTCAAGATCGCGCCGGAGAGATATAAAAATGAGGTTCTGTCTTTTTTGAAAAACCAGGAGCTCAAAGATATTTCAGTTTCCAGAAAAAATTTAAAATGGGGAGTGCCCCTTCCATTTGATCTGGAACATACAACCTATGTCTGGGTGGACGCGTTTCTAAATTATCTGACTGGGCTAGACTGGGATGGAGACGCTAATAATGTTCCAAAGCAATGGCCAGCCGATGTTCAACTTATCGGGAAAGATATTTTGCGTGTGCATGCGACCATTTGGCCGGCGATTCTAATGCATTTGGAAGTTCAACTTCCAAAAATGATTTTTACTCACGGACATATTCTTTCTGGCGGAAAGAAAATGAGTAAAACTCTGGGCAATGTTATTGGCATTGATGAAATGCTAGAGAAATTCGGGGCAGATGGAACACGGTATTTGCTTATGACGTCCGGAGTGTTTGGAAATGATGGGGATATTACCATGGAGCGGATGACGGAAAAGTTTAATGCTGATTTGGCCAATGGGCTAGGAAATCTAGTTTCACGGGTTATAAAACTTAGTGAGGATCTCAAGTTCATGCCATCCCTAGAAAAAGATCCTGTTCAGTGGAATTTGGGTTTTCTAAACAGTATTTGGTTGGACAAGGCGCTTGAACGCGTTTGGGAGCAACTTATTTATACAAGCAATAAATATATTGATGATCAGAGGCCATGGGAATTGAAAAAAACGGACGATGCAAAGTTTAAAGAAGTCATGCAAAAACTTTTGAATAATCTGGCGCTTATATCTGAGCTACTAATTCCATTCATGCCTGAAACTTCGGAAAAAATAAAAAAAGCGCTGGAGACGAAAAAAGTCAAACTTCTTTTTCAAAGAATAAAATAATGTTATTTGATACCCATGCCCATGTGAATTTCGCCGCGTATAAGGATGACGCGGAGGAAGTTTTGAAACGAACCCTGGAGGCGGGCGTTTTTGTCGTGAATGTCGGGTCACAATATTCAACGAGCAAACGCGCGGTAGAAATGGCGGAAAAATATCCGGAAGGAATTTATGCGGCGGTTGGGTTGCATCCGATTCATCTGGTCAAAAGAAAGGTGAACCCTGATGATTCGGAACTCAATGAAAATGATTTTGAAACTACCGGGGAAGTTTTTGATTATCAAAAATATTTGGAACTCGCGAAAAATCCAAAAGTCGTGGCAGTCGGGGAAATGGGACTTGATTATCATCATTTCGAACCCGAGGACAATATTTTAGAACTAAAAGAGAAACAGAAAGAAACATTTTTGCAAGGTATTAAACTTGCGAATGATGTTCGAAAACCAATCATGGTTCACTGTTGGGGTAATAGCTCTGAAGGAGATGCCTATGGTGATCTTTTTGAAATTTTGCAAAAAAATCCGGTGGAGAAAAGAGGTATAATCCACAGCTTTGTGGGCGGATACAAAACCGCGCGCAAATTTACAGAGCTGGGCTATAAAATCGGACTCAATGGCGTAGTGACTTATGCTGAAGACTTTAATCGTTTGATTAAAGAGTTGGACATAAGAAATATAGTTCTGGAAACTGATTGCCCATATCTCACGCCGGTTCCGCACAAAGGCGAAAGAAACGAACCGCTGTTTGTGAAATTAGTGGCGGAAAAAATGGCTAAAATAAAGGAAATTTCAGTTGAAGAGGTGGGGAAAATTACGACAGGAAATGCAAAGGGAGTATTCGGCATCTGATAATTTTTGATAATCTTGACTTTTTTCTGTTTTTGCCACACAATTAACATTGATGTTAAAATGGATATGTGGCTGTCCCGCAGCCAATTCCAATACTATTTTCAGGACGAAAGTAGTCTCGATTGTGAATTCGCCTGCGGCTTAGCCGGGTAAAAGATTAAGATTTTTTTAAAGAATTGGTGCGGGATGCTCATTTTTGTAGCTTCTCGTTCCACTCGAAGACAAAAATGGCAAATGAAAAGCCTTGGAGCGCGCTTGGATTCGCCTGGCAACTGGGATATTCGATAGTTATTCCTATTGTTGTTTTCGCGCTGATCGGAAGACTACTCGACAAAAAACTGGATACCTCGCCCTGGCTCCTGCTTTTGGGAATTCTGATTTCAATAATCATGACTACAGTGCTGGTGTATCAAAAAACAATAAAAGTAATGAAATAGAAGCGGATTAACGCTGATATAGACGCGCGGATATACGCCGATAAAATCTCTGCGTTAATCTGCGTAATCATCTGCGCTAATCAGCTTATATAATATGGAAATTTCACTCGCTGCTGAACCACTATTCCATATCGGAAATATGCCAATTACCAACACACTGGTGATGACTTTGGTTTTGAGTATTTTGATTATTGCGACCTCTTTTTTTCTTAAGAATAGAATCAAGCTGGTGCCCAAAGGCTTTCAGAACATCGTTGAATTCGTTCTGGAGGCCCTTTTAAATTTAGTGGACTCCGTGACGCAAGACCGCAAGCAAAGCAATAAGTTTTTTCCGCTGGTAGCGACTATTTTTATTTTTGTCATTCTTGCCAATTGGATCGAGCTTATTCCGGGTTTGGGGACAATCGGTCTCAACGAAGTAATCCACGGCAAGACGGTTTTGGTTCCGTTCCTGCGCAGTGTTTCGGCAGATTTGAATTTCACTCTGGCGCTAGCACTCATCTCTTTTTTCTCGATTCAATTTTTCGGGATCGCGGCGATCGGCGCGGCTAAATATGCCGGCAAGTTTTTTGTGAGCCCTTTGCATAAGCCATATTTCATCGGGACATTTGTCGGCGCGCTTGAATTAATCGGTGAAACTGCTAAGATAATATCATTCTCCTTTCGTTTATTCGGGAATATTTTCGCGGGAGAGGTGCTGCTGATCGTGATGTTGAGCCTGGTTCCCTATATCGTGCCTCTGCCGTTTTTATTTTTGGAACTGTTTGTCGGTTTTATCCAGGCGCTGGTGTTCGCGATGCTGACACTCGTGTTTCTCAAAATGGCAGTGACGGAAGTGGCGCACTAGGTTTGTCATCCTGAACTTGATTCAGGATCTAATGTGAGCTCTGGGTTGCCACAAAGCATTAGATTCCGGATCAAGTTCGGAATGACAACGGAGTAATTAATTTATTTAATATATTTTTCTCCCAATGACCATGAAGCAAATATGTGGGTTGGGCGAAAAGAAAAAAAGTATGGATCCTGAATCAGCAAAATCGATCGGAGCGGCCATTGCCATGGCAGTCGGAGCAATCGGTCCCGGCATTGGCATCGGGCTTTTAGCGTCCAAGGCCATGGAGTCAATCGGGCGCAACCCGGAGGCGACTTCAAAAGTGCAAACCGCGATGATTCTCGCGATTGCCTTTACTGAAGCCATCGCGATTTATGCGTTGGTTGTAGCGTTGATTATTAAATTTGTTTAGTTTTTGACACGGAGTCCGTTTCGCGGATTCCTGCTAGTAACTAAATCAAATATATGGAATTGTTAAATAATTTGGGAATAAATGGAAAACTTTTATTGGCGCAGATCGTCAACTTTTTAATCCTGCTTTTTGTGTTGCATCGTTTTGCCTACAAGCCGATTCTCAAGATGCTGAATGACCGGACGAACAAGATTGAAAAGGGTCTGAAAGACGCCGAAGCATCGCACAAGAAATTGGCGGAGATTGCCGAAAAAGAAAAAGAAGTTCTCGCGAAAGCGCGAAAAGAAGCGCAAGAGATTTTGAAAAAGACCGAAGATATGGCCAAGAAATCGAAAGATGAGATGGCGGCCGAAGCCAAGGCGCAAGCGGAAAAAATAATCACTGACGCCAAAGCCAGCATCGAGTCTGAAAAAATCAAGATGCTCCGCGAAGTCAAAGCGGAAATAGCGGAGTTGGTGGTTATGGCGACAGAGAAAGTTATTGGAGAAAAAATTGATGATAAAAAAGATAGGGAATTAATTGAAAATAGTTTGAAGTAATTTTTTAAATGTCATTCCGGACTTGATCCGGAATCTAATAGAATCTAGTGGTTACATCAAGTCTCTAATTAGATCCTGAATCAAGTTCAGGATGACAATACTATAATGAAAGTTACGGCCTCACAATATGCAAATACGCTGTATGAATTAACTGATGGAAAATCCAAGCAGGATGTTGAAACTGTGGCTAAAAAATTTATTAGTATGCTGGCAAAAAACAATCAGCTGAAAATGGCGGGAAAAATTATCGTAAAATTCAACAGTATTTATAATCAGAAAAATGGAATTGTCGAAGCGGAAATTACCAGCCGGGAAGCGTTAAGCAAGGATGTAAGTAATAAATTACGTAATTATGTAAGTACTAAATACAAAGCGAAAGAAGTAGTGATAAAGAATAAAATTGATAAAAGCATAAAAGGCGGAATAATTATCAAAGTTGGAGATGAGATTATTGATGCTAGTATTTCAGGAAAGTTAAGAAGTTTAAAAAGTTCTTTGGAAAAATAAAAAGTCGCATCTAAAATCGATGCGACCCAAGGGCTCAGCCGTGGATGATTAGTGAAGTACGGTTATCGTTATTATATAGGTCGGATGTTCAAAAGTACGCTGAGCAGTTGCTATTGATGTCGAGATTTGCTTTGCCTTTACTTTGTTGTTTCTAAGCCAATTGTTTAATCTCTCCTGAATGTTCGAAGTGACGCTATTTAGATCATAGTCCTCCCCCGTAAATATAATAACCTGGTCTGCCTTTTTCTCGTCAGCCATTAATGTTGGTGGTGCTATAGACAAGAGAAAGAACAAAGATACTGCGATTAACAATATTCTCTTTACCATCTAAAATCACCTCCTTTCGTCCAAATCTTGCGTTGAAAATCTAGACTCTGTAATGTATATCAAAACGGCCAAGATGTCAAGACCCAGTTTGACACAAAGTTTTATTCGTAGTACACTACGAATAAACGATGATTATTTCGTAATAGACCACGAATAAAATATGTTTGAAAAACTCATTATTGAACAAAATACCCATTGGGAAGAAAGCAAATTTTCAGCCGGATTCCCGAGAAGAGTGACGGAAGAATTGGAAAAACTGATCGGCATCAGGCATATTTTAGCATTGATCGGAGTGCGGCGCAGCGGCAAGTCGACTGTCTCCAAGCAAATGGTGAATTTTCTCATTAGTGCGAAAAAGATCAACCCGAAAAACATTCTTTTTCTGAATCTGGAAGATCCGTTCCTGTATTCATTTAAAGACGATCCTAAAAATTTGGATGCTCTTTTCGAAGAATATTTGCCCCTAGCCGAACCGAAAGGCAAAGTCTTTGTTTTTTTGGACGAGGTTCAGTTTTTTGACAATTGGCAGGTGTTTGTGAAGGCTCGCTATGAAAAGGGCGGAATCAAGTTTTTCATCACCGGATCGAATTCGCAGCTGCTTTCAAGAGAAATGGCGACCTTGCTTTCCGGACGGTCAATCGCCAAAAACATCTATCCTTTCAGTTTTGATGAAATCGCCGGCTTGCGGAATGTCGGGCTGAAAGATAAAATGTCCGTCCATAAAAATCAGAAAAATATAGCGAAGTTATTCCAGGAATATCTCAAAAACGGAGGATTCCCGGAAGTGGTTCTGGAAAAAAATCAGGAAATAAAAAAAGAAATTTTGATCAACTATTATAAAAACATATTATACCAGGATATCGTGCCCAGGTTTGAAGTGAAAAAAACCCAGGAAATAGAAAATCTGCTGCTGTATCTCTTTTCCAATATCGGGCAGGGATACAGCTATAATTCATTGGGGGAATATTTGAAAGTGCAGGACAAAACGGTCAAGGAATACATAAGTTTTTTTGAAAAATCGTTTCTGCTGTTTGAAATTTCCAATTATCAGTATTCCTTGAAAAAACAGGAGAATTATCCAAAAAAAGTCTACGCGATTGACAACGGCTTCATCAACGCGGTTTCTTTCGCGTTCAGCGAAAATTACGGCCGGCTTTTGGAAAATACGGTTTTTGTCCGCTTGCTGCAGCAGGGCCAGAAAATATTTTATTTCAAAGATAAAAATGAATGTGATTTTGTGATAAAAACCGGAATGAAAATAACTCAGGCGATTCAGGTGACAAAACAGCTCGACAAAAACACGGAAGAAAGGGAATTGAAAGGCTTGCTGGAAGCGATGAGAAAATTCAACCTGAAAGAGGGCTGGCTGCTCACCAAAGACCAGGAGGAAGAAAGAAAAATTGACGGCAAAAATATACATATTGTGCCGGTGTGGAAATGGATGGTGTTGGAAGATATTATGTAAGTAACAAATACAAGGCGAAAGAAGTGGCGATAAAGAATAAAATTGATGAAAATATAAAAGGCGGAATAATTATAAAGATAGGTGACGAAATAATAGATGGAAGTTTGTCTGCACGACTGAATAGTTTAAGAAAAACTCTGGCTGATTAAGCTCAAATGCCAAAGTTCAAATTTCAAATCAAGCTCAAATGTCAAAAATTTAAAGGTTTAGATTTTGGATTTGATTTGGAACAATTTGGATTTTGAAATTTGGATTTATATAGTAAGTTCTTTGGAAAAATAAAAAAGATCGCCTTTATGGGAAATCGACTGTGTCGATTGGCGATCGTACCCGGGGGATAATTACATTCTTATTGATGGTAACAAAGTGCTTGCGCGGTCAATTTTGGGTTTAATTTTAGCACTTGGAGGAGTGGAAGCCGACAATATTGCGCAGACGATTTCCATAATATCATCAGCATCAGTTGATTTTACGGGTTTTCCGTCTATCATTAGACCGCATTTACCATGTTTGTTTGAAATTAACAGGAACGAATTATCAGTGGCGCGGAGCAGCAAGTCACCACTTTTTGGCAATACCTTTCTACCACCAATCATTCTAAAACAAGCTTTCATTTCTGCACCTCCTTTTTCCCAAATTTCGTTGAATTCAAGACATTTTAAGATAGCAAAAGAATAGTAAGTTGTCAATAGTCAAATAAATTTGTAAATCATAAAATATTCAAAATATATGTCAAAAGATTACATCATCGACCAGCTTAAAAAACAAATCGAAGGCTTTGAAGCCAAGACTAAAACCGAAAAAGTCGGGACAGTTTTGGAAGTGGGGGACGGCGTGGCGCGCGTTTCGGGGCTGTCGGACATTATGGCCAGTGAAATGGTTGAGTTTGAAACTACGAATGAAAACGAATCAGGAGCGAATGGTCGCGAATCTGTTTTTGGAGTGGCGTTGAATCTGGAAGAGGATAGGATTGGAGTAGTGGTTTTGGGCGATGACAAAGGCATCAAGGAAGGCGACATGGTCAAAGCCACGGGGAGAATTTTGTCTGTGCCGGCCGGAGAAAATATGATCGGCCGAGTTATCAATCCATTGGGACAAGCGATTGACGGCAAAGGTGATATCACGAATTCACGCGAATCAGGAACGAATAAGACGAATCACGAATTAAAATATTATCCCATAGAGAAGATTGCTCCGGGCGTGATTACCCGCCAGTCAGTTTATCAGCCGGTGCAAACCGGCATCAAAGCCATTGACGCGGCCATTCCAATCGGACGCGGACAACGCGAACTTATCATCGGCGACAGGCAAACTGGAAAAACCGCGGTGGCGATTGATGCCATCATCAACCAGAAGGGACAAGATATGATTTGCATTTATGTCGCGATCGGGCAGAAAGAATCAAAAGTCGCGCGCATTGTGGCAGAATTGCAAAAAAGAGGCGCCATGGACTATACAATCGTCGTGGTGGCTGGCGCGTCTGATCCGGCAGCGTTTTCATACATTGCTCCATATTCCGGCTGTGCCATCGGCGAATATTTTATGGATCAAGGCAAAGACGTGCTGGTGATTTATGATGATTTGTCAAAACACGCTTGGGCCTATCGCCAGATGTCTTTGATTTTGAAAAGACCGCCGGGACGGGAAGCCTATCCGGGAGATATTTTCTATCTGCACTCACGCTTACTTGAAAGAAGCGCCAAATTAAACAAGGATTTTGGCGGCGGATCGCTTACGGCGCTTCCAATTATTGAAACGCAAGCCGGCGATGTTTCAGCTTACATTCCGACTAATGTTATTTCCATCACTGATGGACAAATATATTTGGAAGCGGATTTATTTTACAAAGGCATCCGCCCGGCATTGAACGTTGGACTTTCAGTGTCTCGCGTGGGATCAGCCGCGCAAATCAAGGCCATGAAAAAAGTGGCGGGAAAATTGCGTTTGGATTTGGCGCAATTTAGAGAATTGGAAGCGTTTGCGCAATTTGGATCAGACTTGGATGAAAAAACCCGGATGCAGATTGAAAGAGGAAGAAGAACGGTGGAGATTCTCAAGCAAGACCAATATTCTCCAATGGCGGTGGAAAACCAAGTAGCGATTCTTTATGCGCTTACCAATAGTTTCATGGACGATGTGGCGGTGGAAAAAGTAAAAGCTTGGGAAAATGATTTTCACAAATTCATGAAGACGGAAGGGAAAGATGCACTTGCAGCAATTTCCGAAAAGAAAGAGTTGACAGACGATGTTGTTGCAAAATTAGAAAAAGCTATCAAAGAATTTAAGGAAATATACCAAAACTGAAATTAGAAATTTATGGCTTCAAGTAAAGACATCAAAAGACGCATAAAATCCATCAATAACACCAGGAAGATTACGAAAGCCATGGAGATGGTTTCGGCTGCCAAAATGCGCCGGGCGGTGGCTTCGGTTTTGGCGATTCGGGCTTACGCGCACAGTGCTTGGAGCGTGCTGACAAACTTGGCGCGGGCGTTCTCGGAATATAATGTCGGGCTTTTGGAAAGACGGCCGGTGAAAGCAGTGCTCATGGTAGTAGTCACATCCAACAAAGGACTTTGCGGATCTTTCAATTCCAATATCTCCAAAAAAATTATTGAGCAGATAAAAAACCCGGAGAGGTTAATGGCTTCAGAAGCTAAGCTTCTCTCGACCGAAGCGACCAAGAGAAGCTTAGCTTCTAAAGACGAGCTAAAAATCGATTTCATCACCGTTGGGAAAAAAGGCGAAGCGCTGGTGCGAAAGCTGGGAAAGAATATTGTGGCCAGTTTTCCGGAACTTACATATCTTCCCGGTATTGAAAATGTGCGCTCTCTCGGGAAAATTGTGATGGATGAATATCTCGCGAAAAAATATGACAAAGTAGTGATAATTTATACGGATTATATTTCTACTATCAACCAACAGACGAAAGTGAGACAGCTCTTGCCGGTTTCCAAAATTGATCTGGAAAAACAAATTGCGGAAATGGATCAGATGGCAAAGGTTTATGGTTTAGAAAAGTCGAAGGTAGAATATAAAATAGAACCGAGTCCGGAAATAGTTTTGACGCATGTTTTGCCGAGGCTTCTGGAGATGCAAGTTTATCACGCGATTTTGGAATCGAACGCGTCCAAGGAATCCGCGCGCATGATTGCGATGAGGAACGCGACCGACGCGGCCGGAGAAATGTCAGACGAATTAACATTTGTATATAATCAAATTAGACAAATGAAAATAACACAAGAAATTGCAGAAATCTCCGCTGGCAGAGCTGCTTTGGAAACATGAAATCATTCATAGCGCATGCGGCAGATGAATCCCGCACTAACTTTCGATTTTTTATTAGTAGATGTATATTATTCAGGCAAAGATGAATGAAATTAAATTTACTCGAGATACTACTAGTTATTTTTTAACAATATCGAAAGTTAGTGCGGGATGAAGATTACGCAGGAAATCGCGGAAATTTCAGCGGGGAGGGCAGCGCTGGAGAATTAATAACGGAAAAGGCATATGGGTTGTATTTTTTGTAAAATTATAGATAGTAGGTCAGAGGATTTTATATATGAAGATGAAAAAGCCGTTGTATTGGTTTCAAAGCTTCAGACAAGTCACGGACATATCATTGTTACTTTAAAAAAACATTATGAAAATATAAATGATATTTCAGAAGAAGATTACTTGCATTTACAAAAGTTAGTTAAAAAGTATTATGAAAAATTACACAAAAATTTTGAACCTGAAAAAATTTATATTTTGCTTTTAGCTGAAGAAATTGCTCATATTCATTTTCATTTAATACCGAGATATAGAGGCGATGCTACAGGACCGAAGTTTTTGATGGATGATATAAAGGAAGTAAAAAATTCAAATAAAATTATTGAAAAGTTAATATAAAGAAGGCCACTAGCAGTAGTGGCCCCCAAAGGAAGTGAAGTTAGATTCTAAAGCTTAGATAAGTTTAATCCTATAGTGATTCCCAAAAGGATTAAGCTTATAATTACCCCATTCAGATGACTCTTTTTAAATGATACTCTGTCCTTTGTGATTATTACATTATCGCTGTCACTGCGATAAGTGCGATTCCAAACCTTCTGAAAAGAATTATATTGATTCATCCTTAACCCCTCCTTTTTTTTGTTCAAAATGTCATTGCACTTTGTAACCTAATATTATACTCCAAACCAACCCAAAAGTCAAGCGTTGAGTTGTGATCAGTAAATATTGCCTAAATCAAGCCAATATTTAGCGATTAAAACTTAATGAAAATTTAAACCATATGAAAAACATTGGAAAAGTATCACAAGTCATCGGTCCCGTTGTGGATGTAGAATTCGCGGAAGGACTGCCGAAGATTTATGACGCGCTGGAAATTTCTCTTGGACATCCGATGTCCAAAGACAAAACGGCCGAAAGGACATCGGATGTCTTAGTTCTCGAAGCTCACCAGCATTTGGGGAGCGGGAAGGTGCGGGCGGTGGCGATGGGTTCGACGGATGGTCTCAAGCGCGGGATGGAAGTTGCGGACACTGGTGCGCCGATTAGTGTTCCAGTTGGCCTTTCAGTATTAGGAAGAATGTTTAATTTATTGGGGGAGCCGATAGATGGTCTAGGGTCTATCACAAATTCAACACAGATTAAGGGCGGATTAAACACAGATAAAAAATTAGAATATTGGCCGATACACAGAGAAGCGCCGGCGTTTGAAGACCAATCGACCGAAGCGGAAATATTTGAAACCGGAATCAAAGTTATTGATCTCATTTGTCCTTTCATCAAGGGAGGCAAGGTCGGTTTGTTCGGTGGCGCGGGAGTGGGGAAAACAGTTATTATTCAAGAGTTGATTAGAAATATTGCGCAGGAACATGGGGGTTATTCCATGTTTGCCGGAGTAGGCGAGCGAACGCGCGAAGGGAATGATCTTTATCACGAAATGAAAGAATCGGGCGTGCTCGACAAAACAGCGTTGGTTTTTGGCCAGATGAATGAACCGCCGGGAGCCAGACAACGGGTGGCGCTTTCAGCGCTCACTATGGCGGAATATTTCCGCGACTCCGAGGGCAAAGATGTTTTGTTTTTCATGGATAATATTTTCCGTTTCACGCAAGCCGGATCGGAGGTATCCGCGCTTTTGGGACGGATTCCGTCAGCGGTGGGATATCAGCCGACGCTGGCGGAAGAAATGGGAAAATTGCAGGAAAGAATTACATCCACTAAAAAAGGCTCGATCACTTCTGTGCAAGCGGTATATGTGCCAGCTGACGATTTGACTGACCCGGCGCCAGCGACAACTTTCGGACATTTGGATTCGACGGTGGTTTTGTCTCGCGCGCTTTCAGAACTGGGAATTTATCCGGCAGTTGATCCGCTGGATTCCAATTCAACTATTCTTGATCCATTGATCGTCGGCGAGGAACATTATCAAGTCGCTCGTGGTGTGCAGAAAGTTTTGCAAAGATACAAGGACTTGCAGGATATTATTGCCATTCTCGGTATGGAAGAACTTTCCGATGAAGATAAGCAAACCGTGGCGCGAGCGAGAAAAATACAGAAGTTCCTCTCTCAGCCGTTTTTCGTGGCGGAACAATTCACCGGCTCCGCTGGAAAATATGTGAAACTTAAAGATACGATCAGGGGATTCAAAATGATTTTGGACGGGGAGATGGATGAAGTCGGAGAACAGGAATTTTATATGAAAGGGAGTATTGAAGAGATTCACCCTGTTAAATAATTTTGCTCTGCAAAATTCCTGCTCTGCAGGATTTAACAGGGTAAAAAAGTAAATATGAAAATTAATTTCAAAATTGTAACTCCGGAAAAAACAGTTTTTGAGTCTGAAATTGATCAGGCGACTTTGCCAGTGGCGGACGGAGAAGTGACGATTTTGCCCAATCACCGCAGTTATATTGCCGCGCTCAAAGCTGGCGAGATTTGTCTCAAAAAAGATGGCGAAGAAATAATCATGGCCACTTCTGGCGGATTTATTGAATTTAATCATAATAATCTGGTAGTTTTGGCGGACACAGCTGAACGCGCGGAAGAAATTAATCTCAAGCGCGCGGAGGAGGCTAAAGTCAGAGCCGAGGCGGCAATGAAAGAAATAGTTAGGACGAATGATGCCGATTATGCGCGCGTGGCCGCATCAATTGAAAAAGAAATGGCGCGCTTGCGAGTAGGGAGGAAGCGCAGAACCAAGGGGGGCATCAATCCCGGTAGTTTTTCAGAATAATTTTTATCCCGCCTTTTTTTATGTTACAATAAAAGTATAAACTTTAAGTCAAAAAAATGGAACAAAATATGCCTACTGCGGATGGAAAAAATAAAAAAATAATTTTTATCGCTGTCGGAGTTCTGATTTTAGTGCTGGCGGTTATGACAGTTCTGAAAAATCTCGGCCAAAGTGGAATTTCTGGTTTACCAAGCGGGTCGTTGTCGGGGAATAGCGTGTCTTTTGACAGTTCGGCTCCAAGCATGAAAAGTTCAGGTATGGCTATCCAAAGGGAAACGGCGGCGCCGGCCGCGACGGATGAAAGCGCGGCGGAACTTACTGACAAAAAAATTATCAAAAATGGAGAGCTAACCTTGAAAGTCAACAGCGCGGATGACGCCAGCCGCAGAATTTCTGATATTGCCAAAACTAACGGCGGAGAAGTCGCTTCATCCAGTTTTTATCAGACGGCCAAAAATGTGAAGAGTGGAACAGTCACCGTGAAAGTTCCAGTGGCCAATTTTGAAAAAGCTTTCAGTGAACTCAAAAAAGTCGCGACTTTGGTCGTGCGGGAATCAACAACTGGCCAGGATGTGACGGAGCAATACGCGGATCTCCAAGCACAATTGAAAAACAAACAGGTTGAAGAACAGCAATTCCAAAATATTTTAGGACAAGCGCAAAAAATCCAAGATATTTTGGATGTCACCCAGCAACTTTATCGCGTGCGTGGCGAAATCGAAAGATTGCAAGGCAGGATTAAGTTTATGGATTCCCAGACGGATATGTCCAGTATCACGGTAAGTTTATCAGAAGATGAAAATATAACCTTTGCCGATTCTTGGCGTCCATGGCAGGTGATCAAAGAAACTTTTAATGGTCTAGTTAAAAGCATCCAAGGATTTGTAAATTTTTTAATCGTGCTGATCATCCAGGTTATTCCGGTGCTGGTACTGTATCTTCTGATTTTCTATATTATTTATAGAATAGGGAAGAAAATATATCTAAAAGTTAAAAATAAATAGATCTTTTCTACAGTTGCAAAGAGCCGTCCAAAATTTGGGCGGTTTTTTGGTTTATAGTTGAAAAAAAGCAGAAAAAGAGTAAAATAGAGGGGTAATATAAAAACCCTATGGAAATTTACGATCCTAAAGCCATTGAGCCAAAATGGCAGGAATTTTGGGCAAAACACCCGGAACTTTGTGCTACGGATAATGCCTCCGACAAGCCTAAAAAATACATTTTAGATATGTTCCCGTATCCTTCTGGAGATGGTCTTCATGTCGGGCATGTGGAAAGCTATACAGCTACGGATATAATTTCCCGCTACTCGCGCATGAAAGGCTTTAATGTGCTTCACCCGCAGGGCTGGGATGCCTTTGGACTTCCCGCTGAAAATTATGCCATCAAGACAAAAATTCATCCGCAAGAAACAACGAAAAAAGCGGTTGCCACATTTAAGGGACAAATGAATAAATTGGGGTTTTCCTACGATTGGTCGCGTGAAGTAAATTCATCTGATTCTGAATATTACAAATGGACACAATGGTTTTTTTTGTTGCTCTATAAAAATGGTCTGGCGTACAAAAAGAAAGCTAATGTTAATTGGTGTCCGAAATGCCAGACAGTGCTCGCCAATGAACAAGCAGAGAGCGGAGCTTGCGATCGATGCAAAACAGAAGTGATGCAAAAAGATCTTGAGCAGTGGTTTTTCAAAATTACTGACTTCATAGAAAATAACAAAAAAACCGTCGGGCTTATTGAGGGTTTAGAAAAAGTGGATTGGCCGGAATCAATCAAGGCGGCGCAAAAAAATTGGATCGGGAAATCCACCGGTGCCCAATTTAAGATGCAAATTAGCGGCACCAAAGAATTTATTGAAGTTTATACAACCAGACTGGATACGGTTTTTGGCATGACCTACGCGGTCATCGCGCCGGAACACGAAACAGTCCAAAAGCTGAAAAGTAAAATAGAAAATTGGGATGAAGTTGAAAAATATCTGATCGAATCTCAAAACAAAACGGAATTAGAAAGAATGGAGCTAAAAGACAAGACTGGCATAGAACTCAAGGGCATTAAACTCATTAATCCTTTCGCGAGCGTAGAAGTGCCGCTATATGTTGCGGATTATGTTTTGGCGCATTACGGAACCGGTGCTGTCATGGCGGTGCCGGCGCATGATGAGCGGGATTTTGAATTCGCAAAAAAATATAGTTTAAAAATAGTTGAAGTAATAAAAAATACTGATGGACAATCATCCATGAATGAAACAGCTTTTATAGATGATGGAATTTTAACTAATTCAGAAAGATATAATAATCTAACTTCCGAAGAGGCTCGGGAAAAAATGACCGAGTGGCTCAAAAAAGAAAAAATTGGTGAGGAAAAAATAAATTATAAAATCCGTGATTGGCTGGTGAGCCGGCAAAGATATTGGGGCGCGCCAATCCCGATAATTTATTGCGAAAAATGCGGAGAGGTGTCGGTTCCGGAAGAGGATTTGCCGGTTGTGCTACCCACAGATGTTGATTTCAAGCCGACGGGCGAGTCGCCTCTGAACCACTCAAAAACCTTCCAGAATGTAAAATGCCCGAAGTGCGGCGGAAAAGCAAGAAGGGAATCAGATACTATGGACACTTTTGTTTGCTCGAGTTGGTATTATTTCCGTTATGCTGATTCGAAAAATGAAAAAGAATTTGCTTCCAAAGAGGCGGTAAAAAAATGGCTGCCAGTGGATTTATATGTGGGTGGCGCGGAACACGCCGTGCTGCATCTTTTGTATGCCAGATTTTTTACAAAAGTTCTGCATAATTTGGGGCATATTGATTTTGATGAGCCGTTTTTGAAATTGCGCAATCAGGGCATAATTCTGGCAGAGGATGGGCGCAAGATGTCCAAGTCATTGGGCAACGTGGTTAATCCGGATGCGGTTATAGAAGAATTTGGGGCGGATTCACTGCGGATGTTTGAAATGTTTATGGGGCCCCTTGAAGACGCCAAGCCGTGGAATACAAAAGGAATTGTGGGTATCAAAAGATTTTTGGAAAAAGTATGGAGATTAAAGTTAAAAGTCGAAAGTCAAAAGTCGAAAGCACAAGGTAAGATTGAAAATTTATTACATAAGACGATTAAAAAAGTCACTGAAGACATTGAAAATTTCCGGTTTAACACGGCCATTTCCGCCATGATGATTTTGGTAAACGAAATGGAAAAAGAAGAAAAATTACCAGTTACTAATTACCAGTTACTGATTACCATTCTTTCTCCTTTCGCTCCTCACATCGCCGAAGAACTTTGGGAAAAGTTGGGATATAAAGAAAGCATATTTTTGCAATCTTGGCCGGAATATGATCCGGAATTAATCAAGGATGAAAAAATTACTTTAGTATTGCAAGTAAACGGCAAAGTGCGAGATTCGATTGAAGTTGATGCTGGAATTTCCGAAACCGAAGCCAAAGAACTGGCCATGCAAAGCGAGAAAATAAAAACTTGGGTTGATGGAAAGGAAATCAAAAAAATTATTTTTGTCAAAGGCAAGCTAATAAATGTTGTGGTCTGATGGATGTTGAAAAAATAAAAATTTTTTTAGAAAAAAACAACCAGCCGAAGTTTCGGCTGGCGCAAATCCAAAAAGCCGTCTTTGAGGACGGCGTTTCTTCGTTTGAGGAAATAACTACCTTGTCAAAAGAACTTAGACATCGGATGTCTAAGTTAAAAATTTTGTCGTTTGAAGTTGAAAAAGTTTTAGTCGCGAAAGATGGGCAATCAGTGAAAGCCTTGTTAAAACTAGAAGACGGAAAAAATATTGAAACGGTTTTAATTTCTCCCAAGCCCGGAGTTTGGTCAGTATGCATTTCCTGCCAGGTCGGCTGTCCAATGAATTGCCGATTCTGTGCGACAGGGCGCGGTGGATTCGCGCGCAACTTAACCGCGGAAGAAATTACCGATCAAATTCTCTTCTGGCGCCAGTATTTAAAGAAAAATTCAAAAATTGAAAATTGTAAACCTGCCCGTCCGGCAGGCGGGTTGAAAATTGAAAATTACGATATTAACAACATCGTCTATATGGGCATGGGCGAACCGTTTTTAAATTGGGAAAATGTTCGGGAAAGTTTGAAAAATTTGATCAACAAAAATTTATTTGGCCTTGGATCAAGAAGTATTTCCGTTTCAACTGCTGGGATTCCGGAGGGCATCGAAAAATTAGCCCAAGAATTTCCGCAGGTTAATTTGGCGATTTCTTTGCATTTTGCAGACGACAAAAAGCGGAGTGTTTTTATGCCGGTGAATAAAAAATATAATTTGGAAGAATTACGTAACTGTGTAAGTAATTATTTACGTACCACAAATAGAAAAGTTTTTGTTGAATATATTCTTCTGGAAAACATTAACGATAGCCGGGAAGACGCGGAAAAATTGGCAAAGTATTTGAAGTTAATCGGAAAATTACAATTGTTGCATGTCAATTTGATTCGCTACAACACTACTGGCGGAGAATTGAAACCGTCATCGCGGAACAGAATAGAAGAATTCAAAAACTTTTTGCTAAAAAATCATATCCAGGTTACCATCAGAAAAAGTCTGGGCGAAGAAATCCAAGGTGCCTGCGGGCAACTAGTTTCACGCTAAACTTTTGCCGCACGCAAGGACATTACCAATTTTATGAAAAAAAATAATATGGAAAAGTTATTAGACTCGGTCAACTTTCCCCAAGATGTGAGGAATCTCCCGGAAGAAAAATTGCCGCAACTTTGCTCAGAGGTGCGGGATTTTTTAATTGGTAGTATTTCACGAACCGGCGGACATTTCGGATCAAATTTGGGAGTAGTTGAGCTAACAGTCGCAATTCACCGGGTTTTTGATACGCCAAAGGATCTTTTGATTTGGGATGTCGGACACCAGGCCTATCCGCACAAAATTCTAACTGGGCGCAAAAGCCAAATGCATACCATCAGAAAAAAAGGAGGCCTGGCGCCTTTTCCCAGAAGAGAAGAAAGTGAATACGATGCTCTGACCGTCGGCCATTCCAGCACTTCAATCAGTGCCGCTACGGGAATGGCAATCGCCAATAAAAATAAAAAAAATGCGCCACAAGTGGTGGCTGTGATTGGAGACGGCGCGCTCACGGGGGGGATGGCCTTTGAAGCACTTGATCATGCGGGAGATGTCGGAGCGGATATGCTCGTCATTCTTAATGATAACAAGATGTCTATTTCGCCCAATGTGGGCAGTATGGGCAAATATCTCACTCGCTTGATTTCATCCCCGACATATGTGCAAATGCGTGAAAGGGGCAGGGAAATATTGAGCAGTGTTCCGACTATTAAAAAATTTATACGCCGGGCTGAAGCTCAAACAAAAGGAATAATCACTCCCGGAACGCTATTTGAAGAATTGGGTTTTGATTATTACGGGCCAATTGACGGGCATGACATTAAGACATTAGTGGAAGTTCTTACTAATTTGAAAAAAGTTAAGGGTCCGAGATTTTTACATGTTATAACCACAAAAGGAAAAGGGTATGTGCCGGCGGAGGAGGATGAATTTTCTTTGCATGCGGTGAAACCCTTTGATCCGGTTACGGGCAAAAAAAACGGGAATCCGAAAAAAGGCGTTACTTTTACTGATGTTTTTTCTGAATGGATATGCGACGCGGCGGAAAAAGATTTGAGACTGCATGGCATCACGCCGGCGATGTGCGATGGATCGGGGCTGGTCGAATTCAGCAAAAAATTTCCCAAGCGCTATCATGATGTGGGGATTGCTGAACAGCACGCGGTAACTTTCGCGGCGGGTCTGGCCTGTGCCGGGAAAAAGCCGGTGGTGGCAATTTATTCGACATTTTTGCAGCGAGCTTATGATCAACTGATTCATGATGTAGCGCTGCAAAAGTTAGATGTTCTTTTTGCCATTGACAGGGCCGGGGTAGTTGGCCAGGATGGCGCGACGCACGCTGGAAATTTGGATCTTTCGTTTATGCGGGCGGTGCCCAATTTAGTCATTATGGCGCCTGCGAATGAAAATGAATGTTATTCGATGTTGGAAGCGGGATACAAATATAATGGTCCGGTGGCAGTGAGATATCCGAGAGGCGGCAGCGGGGAAGAATATAATAAAAATAAATGCGAGCCGATAGAAATTGGAAAAGCTAAAGTGGTCGAAGAAGGGGAAGGGATTGCGATTTTAGCCTTTGGATCGATGGTTGGCAAAGCAAGAAGGGCAGCTGAAAAATTAAACGCAACTTTAGTGGATATGCGATTTGTAAAACCGCTAGATGAAGAGCTTTTGCGTGAACTCGCAAAATCGCACAAATATTTTGTGACAATTGAAGATAATGTTGTTGCCGGCGGCGCGGGTAGCGCGGTCAATGAATTTATTTTCAGTGCTAGCCTCAAAGTGGTTGTGAAAAATATCGGCCTGCCGGATAAATTTCTGGAACATGGAACGCGGGAAGAAATTCTGGCCGAAGCCGGATTGGATGAAGAGGGTGTCTTAAAGACAATCTCTGATTTTGTTAAATAAAAGTCTTTGTCATATAGGTATCCTTCAATTTATATCCAAGCTTACGATAATAACCTCTAACTCCGACGCCTGAAATCACTGTAATTTTGTTGAGGCCGAATTCTGTTTTGGCGATGCGCTCTGCTTCTTGCATCAGTTTTTTACCGAGGCCGATATGCTGGGGACCCGCCTGCAACGCTTCGCGTAGCGATGCGGGCAGGGATTTTTTACCCTTAGTATTAATTGATTTAAGTTTTCCATATGTATGTACTTCGCGGATGAGAGCTGATTTTTGATTGCCGGGAATGCGCAGGCGCAAAAGAGCAAATAATTTCTTCCTTGGTCGCGTCCCGCGTCCGCGGGCAGGCTTGTCTGGCGAAACATATTGCAGAAATATTTCTTTTCCATCCGAAGCCGGATAATCAATCCGGTCTAAAATTATTTTTCCCGCCTGCATCGCTATGTCACTTTTGGTCAGTACTTTCTTTGTTGAATGCGACAAGATATTCGATTTGTCATTTTTTTTCAAACAGCGAAGCATTGCGGGCAGGTCATTTATTTTGTAATCTGCTCCGACTTCGCGGCAGCGGATGCACCGGCAGCTGGATTTCCCGGCAATCATTTGGCGCAGATTAGAAATGGTCGGCCCGGCGACGATGGAAGTGGCGGGGACATCGCGTACTAGACGCGAGATTCTGACATAGGGTGGAATAATTTTGTTTTTCACTTCCAAAATAAATTTTTCAAATTGCTTATCGGTGAGCGGTTTGTAAGTGCCTCGTTTCCAAAAATTATAAAGCGCGCTGTTTTTTACTACAACGGTCGGGTAAATTTTCAGCATATCCGGCTGGAAACTTGGATTAGAAAATAATTTTTGAAACATTTGATAATCTTTTTTCAAACTTGATCCGGGTAGGCCGGGCATAATATGATAGTTAATTTTAAAGCCGGCGTCTTTCAGTAGTTTCGTAGCCCTAATAGTTTCTGCGACAGCGTGCCCGCGCTTGTTAATTTTCAAAACATCATCAAAGATGCTTTGTACGCCCAATTCCACCCGCGTGCAGCCTAATTTTCTAAAATTCAAAATTTCTTCTCCATTAATATAATCCGGCCTGGTTTCCAAGGTGAGTCCGACAATCCGATGTTTGGTTTTTTCATTTCTATTCTGCTCATGCAAAAGGCTTAAGTAGCGGTCCGACCGCTCTCGACTGGAATGACCAAAAGCGGTCGGACCGCTACGAACAGAGTAATCGTTTGCGGCTCGGAAACATTCGGTGATAAATTTTAATTGATAATTTTTCGGCAGATAGGAAAAAGTCCCGCCCATAACAATCAATTCAATTTTGTCGGTTTTATGGCCATTGAGTTCGAGCGAGCGCAGGCGATTTTGCACTTGTTTGTATGGGTTGAATTTTGAAGCGATGGCGCGCATCACCGCCGGTTCATTGGAAAGGTAGCTTTTGGGCATGCCTTTTTCGGTGGGGCAGTAGAGGCATTTGCCTGGGCAAGGATATTCTTTAGTCAGGACTGCCACGATAGCCACGCCGGATTGAGTCCGAATTTTGCGGCTTTGCATTATTTCTTCGAATTTTATATTTCTTTTTATTTTTTTAACCTTGATCATTTTTTCATAATGTTCGCGAAGATCGGCGTTGGTTGGCAGGGGAAGCTGGAGCTGGCCGGAAATTTCTTTTTTCAAGCCCAAAAAATCTTCCGAATTTTTGGAGACTTTTTTAGTTGCCAGTTTTATAAAATTATCGTAGGCTTTAAGCATGGACAAAGACATCAGTAATAAAATTTTACAGGAAACTGAATCTGGTTATGATTTAATGGCCGATAAATTCAGCGAAACGCGGAAGTTTTTTTGGCGCGGAATGGAATTTATCAGAGATTATGCCAAAGACGGGGATAAAATTTTAGATTTTGGCTGTGGCAACGGCCGGCTTCTAGAACTATTGACTGGCAAAAATACAAATTACACAGGAGTGGATGTGTCGCAAAAGCTGATTGATATTGCCAATGATAAATATGGAGCCGATAATATCAAATTCCAGAAAATATCCAGTTCAGGAAGTCTAGCATTTCCTGATAATTATTTCAATGCCATATACTCAATCGCGGTCTTTCATCATTTTCCGAAAGTTCACGCGGAAAAAATGGCAGGGGAATTATTTCGCGCCACAAAACTGGGCGGGCATATCGTCGCGACTGTTTGGAATTTGTGGCCCGCCTCGACTCGCAGAGACCACTCGTCAACCCGCCTAGACTCGGCGAGGCTGGCGCGAGGCGGGCAGAAAAAGTATTTTAAAAATATTCTGAAAAATTGGCTGGATAAAATGAGCGGAAAATCTAATCTAAATTGGAACGACTGTTATATCACATTTAAAAATAATCAAGGCGAGACTTTCTACCGCTATCATCATGCTTTTACAAAAAGAGAACTGAAAAAATTATTCGAAGAAGTCGGCTTCAAAACGGAAAAATGCGATCTGATTAGCGGTAAAAATATCATATTTATCGGCAAAAAATAGCTTAGGGTATATTTCAGCTTTTTGTTACATTCCTTGCACTTTTCAGAGGGCTTATTTAAGCCTTTTTTTGTTTATTTTTTATCCATCCTTGCTTTTTGCGATGACAAGCTAATTTTCTGTATTATCAGCCTGAAGGTTAAGGTCTGGGCTTTTTAAAATCCACATTTTATGTTATAATCAAAATAATTAAAACAAAATTGGAATGCGTATATTTTATACCGCGAAAAGTTATACGGGAGAAACAAAAAGCGGCGAGATGAATGCCAAAGACGAACGGGATTTGGCCGGGCAATTGCGCGCCGACGGTTTTGTTTTGACATCTTTCAAAGAAATGAAAGATGATGCCAAGGTTAAGGTTAATTTTTTTGATCGTTTCACCAAAGTTCCGCTCAGCGAGAAAATGATGTTCGCGCGCAATTTAAGCGTGATGATTGCTTCGGGACTGCCTCTTTCCAAGGCTATTAGAAACATTACCATTCAAACGCAAAACAAGAGATTCATCGGAATTTTAAAAACTGTGCAGGATGATTTGCAGACAGGCACGACGCTGGCTGACGCGCTGGCGAAATATCCCGGCGTTTTTGGCGAACTTTTTGTCAATATGATCCGGGTGGGGGAAACCAGTGGAAATTTGGAGGAGGTTTTGAATATTTTGGCGGTGCAATTGGAAAAAGAATACGAAATCATCCGCAAAGTGCGGGGCGCTCTGGTTTATCCGGCGGTTATTTTGGTGGCTATGATTCTCATCGGAATCGTGATGATGGTTTATGTCGTGCCGCAAATCACCGGAGTTTTCAAGGATCTCAATGCTGACCTGCCGGCTTCCACCAAATTCATTATCGGAACCAGCACTTTTTTCAGGGAGCACTTCATCATCGCGGTGAGCTTAGTGGCGACTGCCATTTTTATTATAAAAATACTGCTTACGACCAACGCCGGCAAAAAAGCGCTGGGCCTTATCACGATTAAAATCCCCGTTCTTAAAAATATTGTCATTAAAATGAATTGCGCCCGCTTCGCGAGAATTTACAGCTCGCTGCTCAAAAGCGGCGTGCCGGTCGTGGAAGCGCTCAGAATTCTTTCGCGGACATTGACTAATTTTTATTATAAAAGGGCGTTTGAAAGAGCCTCGGAAAGCATCCAGAAAGGAATCAACTTAAGCAAGCTGATCTATGAAGAAAAAAATATTTTTCCCGTGCTGGTGCCGCAAATGATTGAGGTGGGGGAAGAAACGGGAAAAACCGACACGGTGCTGATGAATCTGGCCGAATTTTATGAAGCGGAAGTCGATCAGCTGACAAAAAACCTCTCATCCATCATTGAGCCGGTTTTGATGATCATTATCGGCAGCGCGGTCGGATTTTTCGCGGTTTCAATTCTGCAGCCGATGTATAGCGTGCTGGAAAATATAAAATAAAATTCAAATGACAAAAATAAAAAATTATAAATTTGGCTTTACGCTTATTGAGGCTTTGGTTTTTTTGTTTATTTTTACCATAATAACCAGCACTTTTTATTCCGTTTTTTCCGTGAATACCCGCTATACGATTGATGTGAAAGACCGACAGAGCTCAAATCAAATTGCCAATGAAAAAATGGAAATAATCCGCAATATGCAATACAGCGATATCGGGACGATTGGCGGAATTCCAAATGGAGATATTCCAGCCGAAGAAAATATTACCGTTGATGGAAAAACCTATGCCGTGCGGACTTTCATAAAATATCAGGATGATCCTTTTGATGGAGTATATCCGACAGACACAATTCCCAATGATTACAAGATAGTCAAGGTTGCCGTTTCCTGGACAGGAGTAAGCGAAAGCGATGTCGAATTAGTTTCCCGTTTCGTTCCGTCAGGAATGGAACTGGCTTCCGGAGACGGGGTGCTGGCAATCAATGTTATTAATAGTGAAGGCCAGGGAGTCGGGCAGGCTGAAATAAAAATTGAAAACGATGCTGTTTCTCCGACGGTTGATATTGCCGCGGAAACAGACGATTCCGGCAATTTAATGTTTCCCGGCGCTAAAGCGTCCATCTGGGGATATAAACTTACAGTTTCCAAAAACGATTATGAAACAGTGGAAACAGTTGATCCGGATAGCGTGGAATACAATCCGATTGATTCGCATGCTTCCGTAGTCAGCGGGTCGGTAAATACTAAAACTATTATACTTAACAAAACATCTGATGTGGATATTAAATCACTGGATTATTTGGGAGTGGCCTTGCCGAGTGTAAATTTTCATTTCAAGGGAGGAAGAATTTTAGGGACCGATACTTCAGTTCCGCCAGCCAATGTTTATAATACAGATCATGACTATACCACTGATTTAAGCGGTGAAAATAAATTAGACGACCGCAGTCCCGGACAGTATGTTCTTTCGGATGTTGATCCGGTTTCCGGATATACTCTCATCAGCACAGAGCCAATTTCGCCGGTAACAGTTCTGCCAAATGAGACAAAAACAGTCAAGATAAAATTCGCGAAAAATGACGAGGATTCTCTGGTTGTCTATGTTCAAAAAGACAGTGATAGTACTCCAATTGAGGGCGCGACAGTGCATCTTACAAATGGAGGCGGTTATGACGCCACGATTACCACAGCCAATGATGGTGTGGCTATCTTTCCGCTCACGGCTGTTCCGGTATTTGCGCCGGGAGATTATAATATCGAAATAACGGCGGACGGATTTCAGGATAACAATTCAACGGCGGCGGTGGATAATTTTACCGCGAAAACTGTTAAATTAACTGCAACTTAATGAACATTGCGGACAAAAAAAACAAAAAATTAGGCATGACGCTGATTGAAGCGCTGTTGGCGATTATGATTTTTACTTTCGGGATTTTGGGGTTCAGCCAGCTGTTTGTCAAAAGCTGGCAGTCCAACCAATACTCATATGAAATGGGACAATCGACTTTTGCTGTTTCACAGGGCGTGAATAAAATGGTGGATTATATCCGGCGCGCGCGCCAGGGAGACGACGGATCTTATCCTATAAAAGTTGCCGACGACGATGAGTTTATATTTTTTTGTGATTATGACAAAAACGGCATAACCGAAAGGGTGCATATGTATAAAAGCAATGGCAAGATTTTGATGGGTTACCGCAAACCGTCAACGGGACTTCCTAAAACTTACGCGACGGGAGATGAAGCGACATTGACGCTGGCACAAGATGTTGTGAATGACGCGAACACGCCGGTTTTTTCCTATTACAATAAAAATTATCCCGGTGACCAGACGCATAATCCGGTGTCTACGCCGGCAATTGTTTCCGATATCCGCCTGGTTAAGATAAATCTGGCAGTTGATCCTAATGTTAATAGGGCGCCGAACAGCGTCCAGATGGAATCATTTGTGGAAATGCGAAATCTCAATGATTATGATAGAATACAATAAGATTCATAAAACATGAAACAAAAATATAAGCAAAGCAAAAATCAAAGAGGCTCAATGATTGCTTACGCGCTGATTATTATGTCAGTTGTTTCTATTCTTTTGGTTTCGATTTTGCGGTATACTACTTCGCAAATGACTTTCAGCATCAGCCGCGTCAATCGCGAGGGATCTTTCCAAATAGCGGAAGCCGGAATATATTTTTATCGCTGGTATCTGGCGCACGAAATTTCCGGCAAAACGACGCAGCAAGTCAAGGACTTTTGGGCCAGCGGCAATCCTTATGGCGTGAACGCTCCATATGAAGCGGAGTTTTTCGACCCGGAAGGCGGAGCGATTGGAAAATATAAAATCGAAGTTCAGCCGCCGGATCCAAATTCAACGATTATTTATGTCAAGTCGACCGGCTGGACATATAAGGATCTGGACCTGAAAAGAGTGGTCCAAGTTCGTTTTCGCCGCCCATCCTGGAGTGAAAACGCGCTTTTGTCCAATGATGTTATTCGTATCGGAGAAAATACCGAAGTATACGGGAAAGTCCTTTCTAATTTTGGCATCCGTTTTGATGGATTGGCGCATAATATTATTGCCAGCGCGATGGACCAATATGACGATCCGGATCACAACGGAGACAATGAATTCGGCGTGCATACGCATGTGTCCGCGGACAATGGCAGTGTCGGCAATGAGTTTCAGGAAGACGAGGCCCCGCCCAATAGCGTGCCTGCGCGCACGGATGTTTTTGAGGCCGGACGCGAATTTCCTGTGCCGGCGGTTGATTTCAATGGGATGGTGTCCGACTTGGCGTTTATGAAAAGCGAGTCCCAAATAACTGGGCGCGGAGTTTATTACAATAACAGCAAGTGCGGCAGTAAGGACAATTTGGGAAGGCATATTATAATAACTGGTAACACCATGACAGTGACGACTGTAACCAGCTATAACACGGCCAATATGTCGATTAAAAATGAAGGATGCGAATTGACGGGCGTTGCCATTCCTGATGACGGGGTAATTTTTGTTGAAAATAACATTTGGATTGAAGGAACTATTAATGGCAAAAGAACTACTTTTGTGGCAGCTAATTTGTTGGGGGGTCCCAGCGCCAGTATTTATCTGGGTATGAATAACTTGCTTTATACGCATACTGACGGCACTGATATTATCGGCCTCATATCGCAACAAGACATTGAAGTGGTTAAGGACAGTCTGGACAATTTGACAATTGATGCGGCCATGATTTCTCAATCCGGCCGGGTGGGCAGGAATTATTATACGCCTTTTGGCTGCCATTCCCACTCCTGTGAAGATCATAAAGGAACAATCACGATTAATGGAGCGATGGCAACTTTTCTCCGTTATGGATTTGCTTACACCAATGGAACAGGTTATTCAAATCGTGTATTGAATTTTGACAATAATTTATTATATTTTCCGCCTCCATATTTTCCAACCGGAACTGAATACGCCATTGATTTATGGGAAGAATTATAAAAAAGAATTATGGGACTTTTGAATAAAAACATAATGGGGTTTGAGCCGAAAATTTTCGGACTGGATTTAAGCGATCTTTCAGTTAAGGTTCTTGAGCTGGAGCAGGAAGGCAGAACGGAAAGAATTATTGGCTATGGCGCCCAGGATATTCCGCCTGGATTGATTGAAGATGGAAAAATAATTGATAAAGAAAAGGTAGCGGCTTGTATCCGGGAAGTCTTGAAAAAAGCCGGACCAAAAAAAATCAGCACCAAAAAAGTCATTTGCTCTGTGCCGGAATCAAAAGCCTTTTTGCGCATAGTCAGCATCCCTAAAATGAAGGAAGAGGAATCGCAGGAGGCGATAAAGTGGGAAATTGAAGCCAGCATTCCTCTCTCAATCGACCAGGTTTATTATGACTGGCAATTTATTGAAGCGGATATGTCAGGAAAACAAAACATTTTGACGCTGGCGGTCGGCAAAGAAACTATTGATGAAATGACGGCGGTGCTGGAAATGGCCGGTCTGGCTGTCTATGGATTTGAAGTGGAATCCGTGGCTAGCGCCCGCAGTTTGATTGACCAGAAAAATATCGCCAAGGAAAAGGCTTCTTTCATAATTGATTTGGGATCGCAGCGAACCGGTTTCATTGTAGTGGTTAAGGGCATTCCATATTTCACATCCAGTATTCCTTTTTCTTCGGAAAGCATCAATGACGCGATTGGCAAGAGTTTGAATTTGAATTTTCAGGAAGCGGAAAAAGCCAAGGTTAATCAGGGAATTGAAAACGCGGAAAGCGGCAATCCGATTTTTACCGCCATCAATTCGCTCCTGGAAAATCTGGGGCAGGAGATCGAAAAGACACTTGATTTTTACGGCGAGATGAACAAAGAAACAATTGAGGTGGAAAAAATTATTCTCTGCGGAGGCGGAGCCAATCTCAAGGGACTAGTGCCATATCTCGAAAAAAGGCTGGGCAAGGTAGTTGAGCTGGGCAATCCCTGGGTTAATTTGAAAATAAAAAATAATTTGCCGATTATAAACAAAGAAAACGCGGTCCGCTACTGTACGGTAGTCGGGCTGGCTTTGCGCGGACTGGAATATGAAGATTAAATTAAATCTCATCCCGCCTGCCAAGCGGGAGGAAATAGAAAAAGCTAAGAAAGTCAGAACAGTTCTCAGATGGGAATTTGGGCTGGTTTTTATTATGGTTATTTTTTTGGCAATGCTTTTCAGTATTAGTTATATTTTGCAGATAAATCTGAATATGGCGGAAAATAACGCCGGGTTAAACGGACAGGATGTCGAAAGAATAAAACAAATCAGCGATTTTGATGCGCAGATAAAAAAAATCAATGTTAAAATGTCCGAGATATTAAAAATACAAAGCGGACAGCTTTATTGGACGAATTTTTTTGAAAAATTAAACAGTTCGGTTCCGGTCGAGATTATTATAACCAGCATAGCGACAGATAATTACAAGGCGGCGGTTTCCGGCAAAGCGCGCGACCGGGATATTCTGATAACTTTCAAGGAAAATTTGGAAAAAAGCGGCTGTTTTGACGAAGTGAATTTGCCGCTTTCCAGTTTGGTCGCCAGAGAGAATGTGGATTTTTCGATCGCTTTAACCATTAAAAAGGAGTGCTTGAAAAAATGATCGATTTTTGGAAAAAATATAAATTATGGCTAAGTGTCGCGATAACCGTGGTTTTAATCGGGACGGCTCTCTTCTTTGGCGCCTACAAATTAATCGAGAATATAAACTTCACTTCCAATGTCGTTCAGGAGAAGACGATTGATAATGAAAATAATCAATCCCGTATCGCTAAAATTCCGGAAATGGAAGCGGCGCGGCAATCCTTTCGAGAGAGAGAAAGTGATCTGGACGCTTCGTTGGATGAAAGCACGGAAATTGATTTTATCAAAAAGCTCGAAGCTCTGGCGGAAATTACCGGCAACAAAATAAGTTTGAAAATTAATGAGGCGGATCCTGCTAAGCCCGCCAGCGCCGCCAAAGCCAAGGATGCAATAAAGGAGACTATTTTAGGGAGCCTGCCCTATGATAAATATATCACGGTGCAAATAAGCCTGGAGGGCGGATACGCGGAGCTCATAAATTTTATCCACAAAATAGAAAACTTCAGTTATTATCTGAATATTATTTCCATTAATGCCGTGAAAAATGTTGCCGATCAATCACAGACTCAAAAAGGCGCAAGCCCATTCAACGCTTCCCGAACTAATGAAAAAATAACCCTGGAAAAAGAAACCATAAAAACGGCGATCACTATAGTCGTGTATTTAAAAAAATAGCGAAAATAAAATGGAGGTTAAGAATTTGAAAATTAAAATAGATTTACCCAAGTTTTGCCAAAAGACGGTCTTATTTTTAAATAAAAGAAGGCGCTGGGCGCTGATGCTCATCTTTTTAATTTTGATCGGCTACTGCGCCTATCTTTGGTATAGCAATATTACTAATCCTGGCTGGAGCGAAGCGCGCCGGCAGGAATATATCAATACCAAGCAAAGCGGTTCGATTTTCAGCAAAGACAAATTTGACGCGCTTGTGAGGGAAGTGGAAGGCAAGAGAAGCGAATACCAGCGAAACATCGAAAATATCCCGGACATTTTCCGGCTAAGATAAGGGCAATGATATTGACTTTTGCTTAAGATTGGTTTATGCTTATTTTATTGCCGAAAAGGCAATTTTATATTATTATGCGCTGTAGCGGAGCGCTGCAACGCGCCGGTAGCTCAGTGGATAGAGCAGAAGGTTTCTAACCTTTTGGTCGCAGGTCCGATTCCTGCTCGGCGCACAAAACTTGCAAGGTGTCTCCATGTGGCATATAATGGAAGTATGATTAAATACGGCAAGAAAATAAAACAAAAAGCTAGACAGCTTAGAAAACAAAAAGGTTTTAGCTACAAGGAAATATCAGATAAATTAGATATAGCAAAAAGTACTGCCCGGTTATGGTGTGGTGATATTATTTTGAAGCCGGAACACAAGAAAAGATTATATACAAAACAAATTGAAATTTTATCGAAAGGTCCAAATTGTAGTCATGAACGGAGAAAAAGAGAAATAAGTTATATTATTCAAAAAGGAGAAAAGGAGATCAAGCTTCCTTTAGACAAGAGAGCTCGCAAATTAGTTGGAGCAGCTCTTTATTGGGCGGAAGGTGCTAAAACACAGCACTTTGCTATGACAAATTCTGATCCGTATCTAATTAAATTTTTCGTGTGCTGGCTAAAAGATGTCGCGAATGTTGAGGCAAAAGATCTCTCTGCACATTTAAATATTTATCCACAACAAAAAGATGTATTAATAAAAAAATTTTGGTCGGAAATAACCGGCATCCCACTTGAAAATTTTGGGAAAAGCTTTATTAAACCAAAAAATAAAAACTATAAAAGAAACACTCTTTATTATGGTACGATTAAAATCAGAGTTTTTAAAGGCACTGACTTGCGGCATCGGGTGTTTGGTTGGGTTAATGCAATTTTAGAAGATGTTAATGCGAAACAAATAGAAAAAATTGAAAGAAGGTGGAGTAAATTGAAAACAGATTACATGCGCCCATAGCTCAGTTGGTAGTAGCAGTTGCCTCTTAAGCAAATGGTCCCAGGTTCGAGTCCTGGTGGGCGCACAAAAGTCTATAGAGGGGCGGCTATCGTCTAGCGGCTAAGACATCGGTTTGTGGTACCGAGAATTTGGGTTCGATTCCCAATAGCCGCCCCTCTGTAGGTTTTTACCTAAAAATCGCGCCCTTAGCTCAGTGGATAGAGTGTCTGGCTTCGGACCAGAAGGCCGTAGGTTCGAATCCTACAGGGCGCACAAAACAAAAATGGCACTTTCAGGGTGCTGTTTTTTGTTTTATGCGGTTGCAAGCAGACTGATTTTGGCGTAAAATATAAACAAGGATATCTACGTAGATATCTCAGTAGGTAAATAATAATCTAAAAATTTATGCAAACCAGAAGAAAATCCGAAGAAAAAAATATCAGAAAAATTACCAAAATGGCCGGCGGAGCCAGTTTCGGCATCACAATTCCGATTGAAATGATCCGCGACCTCGGCTGGCGCGAAAAACAGAAAGTGAATGTGAAAAGAGTTCCGGGCGGGATTGTGATTAGGGATTATCGGAGTAAAAAATAATAAAAACTATGAAAAAAGAATTAAATTTTATCGAAGAAAAAAATAGGCTGATCCCAAATACAATACTTGAAGAATTAAAAATTAAAAAAGATCAGCAAATACATTTTGAAAAAAAATCAGAGTGTTTAAAAGTTTATGAGATTGTCAATAAAATACTCGGACCTCGCGGGTTTGAGGAATTTTCTGCTGGACAGTTCAAAACAGTAGCAGGCGGATCATTGAATTGTTCCAATAAAATTAAAAACTATGCAGTCGGAAAAGGCATGATTGCGAATGGTTTTACTTATATATCTGATATCATTGATTATTGCCAGTTTTGCATTGATAATTCAGTTTTAATTCCACTGGAAAACATAATAGAAGAATTTGAATGGGCGAAAAAGGCGATAAATCAAGGTTATATCACATTGCATTCAAATGGAAAGATGAGGTATGATATCGAGGCGATTATGGATATAACCAAAGGCTTATTGGTAGAAGTAGCATTTAAAATTGACAGCAAGAGAAAAAATATTGAGATCGAATTAAATAGGGATTTTTTTATTGGAACGAGCAATACTGATGAAGGCCAGGATATCAAGAGGATAAAATTATCTGGCGATGATTTTATTTCTCCCAAAATAAAAGTGCAAATTAAGGATACTCAATATTTCATGCTTATTTCAGAAAACGAATTTGATGGACCGAGAAAAGCAGAACTTTTTATTGCATATAAGGTTCATTGGAAAAAGGCTAACACGGGGCAAAGATTTTTTAGAAGTCTCGGCGGAAGAGGCGAAGACATATTTTCTGATTTCCCTGCTCTTAAAGGGATAAGGGCTGAAAGGCGCGGATGGGCGCTGAGAAAGGATTTTAAAAAATTAAAAGCATCTGAAAAATACAAAGGCAGATCTTTTAATAATGACAATGAGTATGTTTATTGGGATGATTTGCGCAACTTAAACGATCTCTTCCCAAAATTAAAAGAGCTGGTTACTTAATCGCTTTTTTTAGCTGTCTTGCCATAGTCTCAATAACAGGCACGCTTACGGAATTTCCAGCTTGTTTGTATAAAGCTGAATCGGCTAAATTTTTTGGAAGCACAAAATCTTTAGGAAATCCTTGCAGTCTAAAACATTCAAGCGGAGTCAGCTTTCTGATTCCATTTCTATCTTTAATAATAGGGACATTGTGTCCCCCCATGCCCATGTTGGCTGTTAAAGTAGGGCATACGCCTTTTTTATTTTCTCTGACATACTGCCTTCTCCATTGATAAACCTTGTCTTCTCCTTTAATAAAATTTTTAAGCTTTGCATAAAGAGGCTTTCCGTTGTAATAATACTTTTCCGGCACATTTTTTTCCAGCAAGTCGGAAACTTTTATTTTCAATTCTTGCTGGCTTGGAAATTCAAATTTATCGGCATAATCTTTATTTTTAAATCCAACTATGTACAGGCGCTCTCTGTTTTGCGGAATATTTCCATATTCCATGCTGTTCATAACTTTAGATTGCACATAGTAGCCTAGATTTTCCAGGGTTTCCATTATTATTTTAAAAGTTTTTCCGCTGTCATGTCCTTTTAAATTCTTCACATTTTCAAGTAGGAATCCAGCCGGCTTCCTTTCTTCAATTATGTCCGCAATTCTAAAAAAAAGATTGCCGCGTCCCCGGTTGTCTCTAAATCCTTGCCGGTATCCAGCGACTGAAAACGGCTGGCACGGAAATCCGGCTAAGAGAAAATCAAACTCGGGAAGATCGCCAATTCCAATTTTATTAATATCTTCTACTATAAGTTTGGAAGTTTTAAAATTAAGATCATAGGTATTTTTGCAGTGCTTGTCGAAATCGTTTGCGAAAACAGTTTTAAATCCTGCTTTTTCAAACCCAAGCCTTATGCCGCCGACTCCGGCGAATAAATCCAGCGTCCCGAATGATTTTTGCTTGGAACCGCTATTATTTTCAAAGCTCCTTTTTATCTCGACGACAACTCCTCTGATTTCAACTTCTTTTCTGTATATGGGGAGCATGGACTGGTTTGCTGGCTGGAGCCTGAACTTATTTTTTTCTCGATAAATTTTTTTCAAAGTAGCCTCGTTGTCGTCTATTATTGCAACTACCGTTTGGCCATTTTCTGCAACGGACTGTTTTTTAATGACGACAATATCGCTATCGAATATGCCCTCATCTATCATGCTGTCGCCCTGGACTTTAAGCGCGTAATATTCGCCGAATTTATTAATATTGTTTGTTGCGACCATCACGCTTTCTCCCCCTGTCTCAATAGCTTCAATCGGCTGTCCAGCCGCAATTACGCCTACCAGCGGAACCTTTGTCAAATTGTATTGATTTCGTTTCTTTAATTCAATGCCTCTGGACGAACTTCCATTTTTTTCTATAAATCCTTTTTTTTCTAATTCATTTATATGTTGATGAATAGTAGACTGTGCGGAAAGCCCGAATTTCTTTTTTATTTCTTGGATAGTGGGGGACATCCCATGCTTTTTTATATAAGACTTTATAAATTCCAATATTTGTTTCTGTCTTTTTGTAAGTGTTGCCATTGATTTGACTTTAATTTTTTATTTCATTATAATTTAATTGTATTATACCGAAAATTTACCGAACTAACAAGGGAAAGTTATCCACAGCCATATGGACATGTTCACGAAGAAAAAAAGAAGCGAAATAATGTCAAATATCCGCTCAAAAAATACGACTACAGAGAAAGCTGTTTTCAGCGCATTGAGCAAAAGGGGCATTTATTTTCAGAAACACTATAAGAAGGCGCTTGGTAATCCAGATATTGCATTGCCGAGGAAAAAGATTGCAATTTTCATAGATGGAGATTTTTGGCATGGTTATAAGCATGCGGTTCAAAAACAACGGCTTCCAAGAAAATACTGGCTGAAAAAAATCGGGGATAATATTAAGCGCGACAAAAAAAACCGCGCAAAGCTAAAAAGAGAAGGCTGGAAAGTTTTACGGATTTGGGGGCATGAAATTCAAAAAAATCCTGAAAAGGCGATTCGAAAAGTTATGAAATTTTTAAAATAATGAATATTGAAAAATTTTAATTAAACCTTAATTAATCAATCGAGCCAGTTTTTCCAGCTCAAATACGGGCTGGCTTGTTGTTTTTTAAGCTTGAAAACAAAACACCCCAATATTTTTGAAAATATCGGAGTATCGTTTTGGGTTATCTACATAGATATCTCAGTAGGTAACCAAAATACGCAAAAAATCATCCTCACAAACTCCAGTTTATAAGGATGATTTTTATGTGACAGGGCTTGTTTTAGAAATAGTAGCTGAGAGAGGATTACAAATTATGCAGCTTTTTATAGGCTTTCCATTCTCCCTGGGTCCAGTCTCTGGGCTTTTCTTTGAATACTTCTTCTCCGGGGTGGGGATATTTTGAAGGCGAATCATAGGCGCTATTGAAAATATCTTCAATAAGTTGATTGCCGTCCTTGTCTAAAACTTCCTGGGTAAAGGTGGCTTTCATTGAGCCGTCGGAATTACGCTCGGTTATTTTCGGCCCAGTGATATTTATTTTGCGGCCGTCATCAGTGCCGAAGAAATCAAAAACCAGCCGGGTTCCGTCAATTTTTGTCTGGATTAAAATATGTCCCGGCGTGTTGTTGATAAAACGCAAATCGGGACTGGGAATATAGACCGTGGCGTCCATGCCCTGCGGATTATAGTAACTGACCGGATAAGCATGCGGGGTGCGCGCGGTAATTTTGAGTCCGGCGTAAATCGCGGCACGGAAGGCGGTGGTGGAAACCTGGCACATGCCTCCGCCGAATTCAGGCACGGTTTTGTCAGTTTTAATCACCAGCTCGGGCAGATATCCGGTTGATTCGTCAACCGGCCCCAGGGTTTGAATAAAAGAAAATTTCTCACCGGGCTTAATCAGCACGCCGTTGAATTTTTTAGCTCCAACATAAATATTATGGATTCTGTTTTTTGGCGAGCCGGCAAAATTGGAAGTCCCTTCGCCGATGAGAGTTTTGATGCCCAGATTATCTATGGAATCGGTGGTGATTTCCGGCTGGAGTTCATCGTAAGCCAATTTAATTTCACCGGTGCTGCTGTTATTTTTAAAATAATTAAAAATAGTTATTAAACTTTTTTCTTTATCGAGCCTGACGCCGTTTTTGCTTAAGGCAAAAACAGATACTTTGCTGTCTTCCATTTGCAAGGTGGCATTTTCCGGATTTTTGTCTACCGTGAGGGATAATTCGTCCAAAAACTTGTTGAGTGTTTCTATATTGAGAGAAGCTTCGGAAATTTTTTGCACATGAGACTGGTCTTTCAGGGAAAGCGTCAGAGCGCAGGGGATAGACTTTTTGTATTGGCAAAAGTTTACATTTTCAATTTCAGAATCATGGGCGGGGTTATAGGATAAATCTTCAATTTCTCGGATCCACCCGCGGATTTGGTCGCCGGAAACCTCCGTAGCAGTTTCTCCGGTTTTCAGGATTATATTTTTGCTGAACCAGGTGTTAACATTTTGTCCGGAAAAAGATCCCAACGAAAAATCTTCCGTTTGCGCCAAGGAAACGAAAGGAAAAAACAAAAAAAACAAAATAAAAAAGATGTATCTCATAGTAATATCCTTAGAATAGCCCAAAATAGGCTCAAGTGCAATAACAAAAGCCTCGTAAAAGAGGCTTTGTTTAATAAGAAAGTTTAGTCTTAGAATCCGCGAACCTGAATCTTTTTTGATTTAGTGCTGTCAGCCTTAGGGAGGCGGATGGTCAAAATTCCGTTTTTCATAGACGCTTCGGATTTGTCGGAAATAACATCTACTGGCAAAATTACGGAGCGGGAAAAATTTCCCCAATAGCATTCCTGGTAATAATAATTTTCTTCCGGCACTTCTTCCTCATTCTTGCGTTCACCGCGGATTGTCACCATATCATTGTTAATGTTAACATCCAAATCTTCCGGTTTCACGCCGGCGATCGTAGACTTAATCACGATGTCATTATCAGTCTGGTAGACATCGATAGTGAGCTGGCCTTCGCTTCCGTCCGGGCTGGAAAATTTTTCTTCTGGCATATTTTTTTGGGGCGAGAAACCGAGAGTCATCTCTGTTTCCTCTGCCTCGTAAATGTTGGTTATCGGCTGGCTGATGGGTTCTCGTCCCGCATATTCTTCGGATTCTATCCGCTTTGATCCGGTGAGTTTTTCAAAAAAGGAGCGCTTTACTTTAACCATGATTTTAAGTTAGATATTATGCTTACTATAAGTATAATTCGGATTTATTATTTTTGCAAATAGCCCGCAATAATAGCCCAGTTATAGGTGAAATGAAGCGCAGTGGCGGCCAAAAAGACAAGGGCAAGAGCGGTAAATATTCTGGCTCGTATTTTTATCAAAAGATATCCGATGAGTCCGGCCGAAAGCATATGCACCAAAAATATTCCTAATATTCCGAAATATAAGTTGGGGTTTTCGGAAAGGCCGAAATAATTGGAAATGGTGATTTCAGCCAGGGCAAATCCAAGTCCCAAAAGCAGTGCGGAAGATAAAAATTCCCGGCCATTATTTTTCTGAAGAAAGAAACTTTTATAAATAACCAGCAGTTTGAAAAATTCTTCAATAGCGGCGGCAATTATTAGAAAAATAATAATATCAAAAGAAAGCGCGGCGGCAGAAAAATCATATGTGGGAAAAAAACTTGAAAACAATAATTCAAAAACCAACGCCCCGCCGGCGGCAATCACGCCGAGAAAAATTGGTTTGATAAATTTCTTAATCATAACTTTAGATTAGCATCGGTTTGTAATTTCTGCCAGTTAGTGAGCGTTTTTTTCTTTTGAGAATCGCTCATATTTTTCCAGCGGAAATATCCGGCGGCGGCGATCATAGCGGCGTTGTCGATGGAATATTTGGTATCTGGTATTTTATATATAATATCAGGATAATATTTGCGCAAATTGTTGCGCAACTGGTTGCGTAACTCAATATTAGCCGAGACTCCGCCGGCAAGCATAATGGCTTTAGGCTTGTAAATCTCTGCGGCTTTCAATGTTTTGTGTATTAAAACATCAATCACGGCCTGTTGAAATTCGGCGCACAGTTGAGACGACATTCTAACATTCTTAAGAATGTTAGAATGTTTTTTGACAGTATAAAGCACGGCGGTTTTCAGGCCGGAGAAAGAAAAGTCCAGGTTTTTACTGTTTAACATTGGTCTGGGTAAAGAAACTTTGAACTTTGAACTTTGAACTTTGAACTTCATCGCCGCCTCGGCGATAGCCGGTCCTCCAGGATAACCCAATTTCAAAATTCTGGCCACCTTGTCAAAAGCTTCGCCGGCTGCGTCGTCCAGTGTTTGCCCGACAATTTCATAATCCAAATGTTTTTTCATCAAAACTAGCTGCGTATGCCCACCTGACACCACTAAGCACAAAATCGGAAACTTTAGACTTTGAGCTTTGCCCGCCTGCCGGCGAGGCAGGGACTTTGAGCTTTTGCCAATTTTATCAAAGATAAAATTGGCATAGATATGCCCTTCAATATGATGGATGCCTAAAAGCGGTTTCTGCAAAAGATAGGCCAATGTTTTGGCGGTGTTGGTTCCGATGAGCAGAGCCGGAATAAGTCCGGGACCATTGGTCACACAGAGGAGAGCTATATCTTTAAATCCAACTTGCGCCCTGGATAACGAGAGGGAAAGAACCGGCAGAATATTTTTCAGATGTTCGCGCGCTGCCAGATTAGGGACGACTCCACCCCAGCGCGCGTGCAATTTTACCTGGGACGAAACGGTGTTGGATAAAACTTCAATATTTTTGCCCGTAGCTCGGATGACCGAAACCGCCGTCTCATCGCAAGAGGTTTCAACGCCTAATATATAAAATGGACTTTTAGTGTTTTTCATAGTAGCCTATAATCATTATACACGGTATGCCTATTGTAAAAAACAGGAAAGAAAAAGACTTAAAAAACGCCGAAGACGGCGCGCTGATCAAGCTGGTTCAAAAAAAGAATCCAATTGCCTATAAAGAAATGGTCAGGCGCTATCAAGGCAAGCTGTTTGCTTATTTATATCGCCTGGTGGGAAGCAGGGAAGAGGCGGAAGATATTTTGCAAAATGTTTTTGTGAAAGTTTATAAAAATATCAAGCGCTTTGACACCCAAAGAAAATTTTCCTCCTGGATTTATCGGATTGCGCACAATGAAGCGGTGAACTTTTTGAAAAGAAGGGGAAAACGGCGGTTAGTGTCGCTTGAAGATATTGAAACGACCAAAGACAAACTGGACACGGCCAGTTTGGATAAGTCGCCAATTGACGCCTGGATCAGCAAGGAACTCAAAAGGGAAATGCGCGAAGCATTGGATAAATTGCCGGCAAAATATAAGGAGGTTTTGACACTGCGCTATTTTTTAGATAAGTCCTATGAAGAAATGAGTGAAATTTTAGGCAAGCCAGTAAACACAGTCGGCACGCTTATCAATCGGGCCAAAAAAAAGCTGATAGATATAATCAAAAAAGATTGGAAATAAATCCTATCTTAACTCAGCTTTCCGGACTGCGATTTTTTGGCTGAAAAATTGGCTGCCCAGCTTTTGGAAATTTTCAGTGAGATCAGTGGAATAAAAAGTTCGCCGGCCGTTTTTAGCCAGCTTTTTTTCTATTTCAGAATGCCTTCGCAAATAATCTTTCAATTTAATCGCCACGACACCGGCTTCGGAAACTATATGGATATTCTGGCCGGTTATTTTTTTGATTTTCCGCTCCAAAATTCCATAATGGGTACAGCCCAGAATCAGAGTATCTATTTTTTTATTCAGCAGGGGAGCAAGGTATTTTTTCAAAAAGATATCCGCGGCCGCGGAGTTTTGTTCACCAGCTTCGACTAGCGGGACAAGCATAGGGCAGGCCTTTTGAAATAATTTTATTTTTGAATTAATTTTCAAAAGTTCCCGCTCAAATGCGCCGGAGGAAACTGCGCCGGGAGTTGCCATAACGCCGACTCTTCCATTTTTAGTTTTTGAAGCCGCCAGTTCCACCGCCGGAACGAGCACGCCCAAAACTTTTTTCCCGGGATAAAATTGAGGGAGATATTCTTTCTGGATCCGCCGCAGGGCGTCGCTCGAAGCGGTGTTGCAAGCGAAAATTATCAAGGCGCAATTTTTTTTGAAAAGAAAATCCACGGCTTGCTGGGTAAAGCCGTAAACCGTTTCCGGGGAGCGGGTTCCGTAAGGCACGCGCGCCGCGTCTCCTAAATAAAGAAAATCATACTCGGGCAATTTTTTTACAATCCCGCGCAGGATGTTGAGGCCGCCAAAGCCGGAATCAAAAACTCCAATTTTCTGACATCGATTATTTTTAGACATAAATGTTGGTAGCGCCAAGGGGAATTCCGCATCGTCCCGACATTGCGTCGGGACTCTTTGTCCTGGGCAGCGCTGAATGCTCGCTTGCTCGCATCTATCGGCGCTCGACTGCGCCGTGGCGGCTTGTCTCGCTGCTGCCCGTCCGATTCCCCGATAACAATTACATAAATTTAAAAAATTCTTGGTAGGTAAGAATTTTTAAAATATCAAGTAGCGCCAAGGGGAATCGGACCCCTGTTACCAGGATGAAAACCTGGTGTCCTAACCACTAGACGATGGCGCCGTGTTTTATTTAGTAACATTAGCGATAATAGCACTAATAGCAGAATAAATCAAGGGCGTGAAGGGCATCGTTTTAAAATATAAACCCATTACTTGCAGTTTGGCGTCCGGGTGGTAAAATTGTAACTATGGTAAAAAGAATACTGAATTCGGTAAAAAGCATACTCTTTGCTGATCCCGAGCTTTTATATAAAAAAGACCGGCGCCTTACAAGCCAGCCGTTTGCTTTTCCCGGTGAAAATGAAAAGGCGGTTTTGCTGGTTCATGGCTGGACATCTGTTCCCTATGAAGTGCGGAGACTGGGCGTATTTTTGAACGAAAACGGTTATACCGTGCACGCGCCGATGCTGCGCGGGCATGGCACGGTGCCCAAGGAATTGGAAGGCGTGAAGTGGACTGACTGGCTGGCTGATCTTCAGGCGGAATATTCGGAAATGAAAAAAAAGTACCCCAAAGTATATATCGGGGGAACTTCCATTGGGTCAAATCTGGGGGTGATGCTGGCTAAAAATAATCAGGATGTTTCAGGGTTAATTTTTATGGCGATGCCATATAAAATAAAATTGGAAAAATTTATGTATTCTTTCGCCAAGGCGCATTTATTTTTTAAAAAATACAACAAAAAGTTTTATCCGCCGACCTTCGGTCTTTCCACGACCATTACGCGCCTGATTTCCTATCAGACCTATCCAGTCGCGTCGGCGTTGGAAACATTCGATCTGGTGCGTATTTCCCGCAAATGCCTGGGAAATATCCACCAGCCCTGCCTGATTCTCCAGTCCACGCATGACCATGTGGTTTCCAAAAAAAGCGCGGAAAAAATTTACGCGAAAATCAGTTCGAAAATAAAAAAAATCCGCTACATTCAAAAAGCCTACCACACTTTCATTTCTGACATCAAAAATGAAAATGTTTTTGAAGACATATTAAACTTTCTTGACGAAAACTAATGCGCATAGGCATTTTTACCAACAACTATCTGCCGAATCCTTACGGGGTTACGCAGTCGGTTGAAAGCTTCCGCAAACAGTTTGAAAAACTGGGGCCCGCCAGCAACGCTTCGCCAGCCCGACAGCCTGACGGCAGTTATGGCGGCGGGCGTAGCGATGCGGGCAGGCACGAAGTTTTTATTTTTGCTCCAAAATGGAAAGGCTATGCGGACGAAAACCCGCATGTTTTTCGCTATCCTTCCATAAGCACAAATATAAAATTCAAATTTCCGCTGGCCATTCCGTATTCGCGGAAGATGGACAAAATTATTGAAAAATTGGATCTGGACATCATCCATTCCCAGCATCCCAATCTTTTGGGAACGGCGGCGGCCAAGTGGGCGCGAAAAAAGAAAATCCCGCTGGTTTTCACCTGGCACACTTTGTACGATAAATACGCTCATTTTGTGGTGATAATTCCGGAAAAATTAGCAGCCTGGTGGACCATCAGAAACGCTAAAAATTATGCCAACCAGGCGGATTATATTATCGCACCAACGCAGTCTGTAAAAGAAATAATCAAAAACTGGGGCGTGACCAATAAAAATATCAAAGCCATATCTTCAGGCGTGGAGGAGGAAATATATCAAAAGGCCGACAAACGGATCATTAGAAATAAATTTGCCGTAAAAGACGGTGAAATTTTATTACTCCTGGTTTCCCGCCTGACATCCGAAAAAAACATTGAATTTTTATTCAGAGCTGTAATAAAAGTTTTGAAAAAGAATGAAAACGCGAAATTTTTGGTGGCCGGTGATGGCGATTTGGTTCCCGGCTTGAAACTAATGGCCAGGGAAAATAATCTGGAAGACAGAATTTTTTTTGCGGGTATTGTGGACAAAGCTGAAATCAAAAACTATTACGCCGCCGGCGATATTTTTGTTTATGCTTCCAAATCGGAAACGCAGGGGATGATTATCACGGAAGCGATGTATTTGGGACTTCCGATTGTGGCGGTGAATGCTCCGGGAATTTGCGATTTAGTTGAAGATAATATAAATGGATTTTTAGTTTCTGGGCAAGAGGAAGAATTTGCCAACGCGGTAAATAAATTAATCAGCGACGCGGATCTGCGAAAAAAATTCAGTGAAGCATCGGCCAAAATCGCGCGCGAAAATTACACCGATAAAATCTGCGCCGAAAAGCTGCTGCATGTTTACGAGAAAGCGATTGCTAGCTATTCCAAGTGAATTTTTTCCTGGAATTTTTTGAGGGCATCTTTGAGCAGAGGATGTTTTTTTAGTTGCGCATCGGTTTTTAAAATATTTTCTGCTTCCTCGCGGGCAATTTGCACCAGTTTGATATTAGCAATATTTTCCATGGCGATGTCCGGCAGTCCTGATTGGCGCGTGCCTAGAAATTCACCTGGGCCGCGCTGTTTCAAATCAACTTCCGCGATTTTGAAACCATCGCTATATTGGACCAGAGCTCTCAATCTTTTTTTGGCATTAGCCGAATCGCTGCCGGCAAAAAGAAAGCAATATGATTGATGTTCGCTCCGGCCGATGCGGCCGCGGAATTGATGGAGCTGGGAAAGGCCAAAGCGGTCGGCATCTTCAATAATCATTACTGTGGCGTTGGAAATATCGATGCCCACTTCTACCACGGCGGTAGCTACTAAAATGTCCAATTTTTTAGCGGAAAATTCTTGCATTACCTTTTCTTTCTCTGCTGATTTTAACCGGCCGTGAATTAGCCCGACTTTTAAATCGGGGAATATATTTTCGGATAATCTTTTATGTTCAGCTACGGCCGCCCTGACTTCTGTGAGAACTTTTGATTCTTCAACTAAAGGCAAAATCACAAAAACTTGCCTACCATTCTTGACTTCCTGCCGGACGAATTCATAAGTTTTATTCCGTTCCTGCGGATCGACAATCTGGGTAATAATTTTTTTCCTGTCCTTAGGCATTTCATCTAAAAGCGAAATATCCAGATTGCCAAAAAAGGCGAGCGCCAAGGTGCGGGGAATGGGAGTAGCCGTCATGGTCAGGAAGTGAGGGATTTTGCCGGGTAACCCATCGTTCATTTTTTCAATATTTTGCTGGAGGTAAGCTCGCTGTGTTACTCCGAACCTATGCTGTTCATCGACAATAATCAGCGCCAGATTTTTAAAACGGATGTCCTCCTGAATCAAGGCGTGGGTTCCGATAATCAAATTTATTTCGCCGGATTTTATATTATGAAGTAAATTTTCGCGTTTAATCGAGGCGAAGCCTCGACTTCGAAGTCGAGGCTTCGCCTCGATTTTATATGAATTAGTTAATAAAGCTATGTTTATTTCGCGGTCTTTGAAAAGTTCTGAAAATGTCAGGAAGTGCTGGTGCGCCAAAACTTCCGTCGGCGCCATAATGGCCGCTTGATAGCCGGCAGATATAGCCTGCAGTGACGCGATAGCGGCCACCACGGTTTTCCCGGAACCTACATCGCCGTTGAGAAGCCGGTTCAGCGGGCGCGATTTTTCCAAATCTTTCAAGATTTCAAAGGTTGCTTTCCTTTGGGCGTTGGTCAGCTTGAAAGGCAGTTTGGAAACAAAGCTTTGGATTAATTTCTCGTCAAAGTTTATTTTAACCGCCTGCTCTTTTTGCCAGACGTTTCTCACTTGGAGAGATTTGAGTTGTAGCAAAAACATTTCTTCAAAAGCAAATCTTTTTTGGGCGATGAGCGCGTGATCAAGGGTGCTGGGAAAATGGATATAGCGAAGAGCTTTTTCAATCGGCGGAAGATTCAGCTTTTTAAGAATAAGGGGAGGAAGGGGATCGTTAAGGGAGGAAAGGGAAATCTTCAAAAAATTTTGTATTTGCCAGCGGAGCCATCGGGAGCTCAAACCTTCCGTTTCCGGGTAAACCGGCACCAGCCGTCCGGTGTTGGTGGCTTCGCGCACTGCCATTTCCCAAACCGGATTGGAAAAATACGGCGCGTTTTTCTTATCTACAGAAATTTTTCCGCTCATTCGAATATTTTTCCCCAAAACCAGTTGCTCGGAGAGATAGGGCTGGTTGAACCAGACCGCTTTTATTTTTCCGGAACCGTCTCGAATTTCAACTTCGGTAATTGTCATTTTTCTTTTCCAGGTGCGCGTGGTTTTGCTTTTGATTATTTCTCCGCAAATGGTGACAGTCTGGCCGGGAGAAATTTCGCTGATAGGGGAAATGGCGGAATAATCATCATAGCGAAATGGAAAATGGCGCAGCAAATCGCTAACGGTAAAAAGCCGAAGCTTTTTGAGCGCCTTCGCGTATTTGGGAGTAATGCGGGGGAGGGAATCTAATTCAGTGTCTAGATTTACCATGAGCTAAGTATAATTTGTATAAAGTGTTTTGGCTACCCCAGCACTAATTCCAATATTGATTTACGGTTATATATGGTCGTGATTGCGAATTCGCCTTCGGCTAAGATTTTAGAAATATTAAAATAAGTCTGCGAATTAGTGCGGGGTGCTCAATTTTTCAGCTACTCGCTATGCTCGCAGGAAAAATTGGCATAAAAAAAGACCTTAAGAATGATACTTAAGGTTTGTGCTTTTTGTTAAAAGTAAGAGATGAGGCGAGACAGCGCAGGGGGAGCCACACACTGTCTCACCTCGAGGCAGAAGAGCGTTCTCTTCGATGAGAGAGGTTCGAACTACAGATCCTCTCTCTCAAAAAAGAGAGGTTACCCTTTTAATAGCGCCTGGATTATTTCATCCGGCTTGGCGAGGTTGCGGATAGTAACTGCAGCCTGTTTGTCGCCCTTAGTAATGGCAACCGCGGTACCCTTGTTTATTTCGGCTCCCGTTTTCACTCCGATAATAGAAATGGGATAACCGATAAAAGATCGCAAGACCGGATGTCTTCCCAAGGTCTCGTTATCTGCCAGTTGGGTTGTCAGTGGTGATATAGGCGAAAACATTGCTGAGTCAGTTCCAATTCGAATCCTAAAATCGTTGGACGGCATAAATCCTCCTTAAGTATAATTTTTTTATTCCCCCGAATAAGTCCCCCTGAAAAATAATAAAAAAACTTTTTTCACCTGCCTTTCTTAAAGAACTTTTCCCCTGCAAAACTTATAGAACCATTAAAGCAAAGAATGGCGAAAAAGTCAAGCCCTAAAAGTTGCGGGCGTGGCTTGCGTGCTATATAATAAAGAAAGTGCATGATTTGTGCGCTTAGCAGGAATCGGACCTGCGACCTTCTGGACCGCAACCAGACGCTCTATCCACTGAGCTATAAGCGCGAATTATCTAGCGGAAGCGGTAGGATTCGAACCTACGATGCCCTTGCGGACACAACAGTTTTCAAGACTGTCGCCTTCAACCACTCGGCCACGCTTCCATGACGCAATTTTAACATAATAACAGCTAAAAATAAATTTGTAAATAATATGTACATAAGCGGTCCGGAACAGGAGCAAAAAAAAGAAGCAGAGCAAAAGGAAAAAATGGAAAAATTTTTTTCTTCAACAAAGCCGGAAGAGGATATAAATAAAGCTGAAGAAGAAAAATCCTTCCGTAATGAGGCCATGGAAAAAATTTTCTCCGGCGCGCTTTTGCGCTGGCGGGCTCCGGAATATGAAAAATATGAAAGAGGGCGCAAATGGTATTTGTATGTCGCGCTGGTTCTCCTGGCGATCATCGGATACGCGGTTTATACGGACAGTCCGATTATGGCGATCACTTTTGTCCTGATCGGAGTCGTCGGTTACATTTTTTTAAACCGCGAACCGCGGACCATTGATTTCGCCGTAACGCAGGACGGCATCATCGCCGGGCGCGAGATGTATGATTTTGACAACATTAAGTCTTTCTGGATTTTTTATGAACCGCACGACATTAAGGTGGTGAGTCTGCACACCAAAAGTATGCTGATGCCGTTCGTGCATATTCCCATTCACGACGAAGATCCGGTGGAAATCCGGCGCGTTCTTTTGGAATATATTCCGGAAGCAAAGCAGGATCCGAGTTTGGTGGATACTTTTGAGCGGCTGCTGGGGATTTAAGAGGTTTCACCTCGGCCTGGTTTTAACATATCAGAGGTGAAACCTCGACCAAATAAAAAAACCGCCGCAAGGGCGATTTTTTTTATCCAAAAGCAGATTAGTATCTGTTTTGTCTTCCGCCTCCGAATCCTCCTCCGCCTCCACCGAATGATCGGCGAGGGCCTCGGTCTTTCATTCTTTTTTTGTTACATTCGTAGCAAAAAAGTTTTCCATAAGTTCCGTCGTCTTTTTGAGTCGGTTCGAACGGGAGCTGCGTGATAGCGCCGCCGCATTCAGAACAAGTAATGTTCAAAGCCGTAATGTCGTACATTTGGCGCTGCGGCCGGTCGTTGTCTTGATAAGCCATTTAAGTTTAGTCACCTTCCTTTCTAGCTTCGCCTCGCCGTAGCTTTAAGCGCAGGCGGGTCCAGGTCTGGTGACTTACTTCGATAGCTTATCTAACTAAAACTAATCCAATAACTAATGCAAAATATTCACCTGTAATAAAGAGTAGCATAATAATTAAGAAATGTCAATCGGCTTGATATTTTGGAGAATAATTGATAAACTTTATTAAGCATATTTGGAAAGGTGGCTGATGCGTTCAAAAAATACTAAATATATAAGGAGAGGTGGCTGAGTGGCTGAAAGCGATAGGTTGCTAACCTGTTATAGGGCCTTAAAACCTTATCGAGGGTTCGAATCCCTCCCTCTCCGCCAATTTTCACTTTTTGTGAAATCGTAAGAAACAGCCTCGGCGCAAAGCGCCTCGGCATGGTATTTTTCCGCAATTTTGAAGGCATTTTTGAAATCCAAAACCAAAGTGCGGTCGGCAATGCGGAAGTTCGAACCAATCTTTTTGAGAAAATCCCGAATCCTTTCGGGATTTTCTTGTTGAGCGTATTTTTCGGCTTGGTTGGCGTCTTTTAGAAAGGCAATGGCAAGTTCGAACCGATTATTGCTCTTTCGCCCAAAAGCAGAGATTTTTTCTTCCAAATCTTTTTTAGCGAGAATGAGCTTGTGCTTTTTAGCGGTATATTCCGCTTGCGACAAATTGCCGTTTAGTTGCAAGTCAAGCAAACGATCAAGTTTTGTTTCTATCTCCACAAGCTCATTTCTCGCTTTTTGGGCGAAAGAGCTTTCCGCTTGGGCAATTTTCATTTTCTCATTTTCAAAATAATTGATTGAAGCATTTGCCCAAGCGGAAGACAAAGAAACTTTTTTGATTTCCTCTTTTATTTGAGAAGTGATGGCGTCCTCTCTTGCATATCTCTGCGAGCAAGGATTTTTCCGTTTTGTACATCGCAAATAGTTATGTCCCTTTTGTGTTTCGGTGGTAATGAAACAGCCACATTCTCCGCAACGGAAAAATCCTCTAAAAACATAAGGTTTGAGTTTTGGCGATTTTGGTTTGCTCTTGTTCGCCATCACTTCTTGAACGGAATCAAAAAGTTTCTTTGTGATAATCGGTTCATGCTTTCCGTCATACAGTTCGCCGTTATACTCAATCATGCCGTAATAGATTTTGTTCTTGAGCATATACTGATAATTTGAGACGGAAAGCATTTTGCCTTTCTTGCCAACCAAGCCAATGGAATTGATAATCTTTCGAATTTGAGCGAGGGGATATTCGCCAGTTGAGTACATTTCAAAAGCCCGCTTGATATACTTTGCCTTTTCTTTGTCCACAGCGATACAGCGAGCGTTTTTGTCATTCACATAGCCAAGTGGCGCCCAAGCGGGCCATATTCCATTTCGCAATTTCTGGCGAATACCCCTCTTTATATTTTCCGAAAGATTATCCACATAATATTTTGATTGCCCAAAAGCGATTGACAACATAAATTTTCCCTGTGGTGTCGGATCAAACCAAAAAGTTGGAAATTTTAGCGTGGTGATTTTTCCAGTATCTACAAGATAGATTATCCGTCCGCCGTCTATGCTATTTCTCGCCAATCTGTCGGGGTGCCACGCTAAAATTCCTTCGGCTTCATTTTTCTCTATGCTTGCGATCATGTCGTTGAAAATCTCTCGCCCCGGCTCTTTGGCGGTTTTGCTTTCTACAAATTCACGGACGATATTCAAACCTTCCTTTTTGGCATATTCCCGCAACTCAAACATTTGCGCCTCAATGGAAAGCACTTGTCGCTCTGGCTCGTCCGTGGATTTGCGAGCATAGAGAAAAATCTTTTTGGTTTGTAAATTTATGTTGTCCATATTGTTTTGAAATTAGTTTTTGGGCAATCAAAGAAAAATACGCTCAACCTTTCGCTGAAAGCGAAAGAAAAAAGATTGGTTTGCAAAATTTCATTTTGCCAGAGCTTCGCTCTGCGAACTTCCGCATTGCCGACCGCACTTTGGTTTTGGATTTCAAAAATGCCTTCAAAATAGCGGAAAAATACCATGCCGAGGCGCTTTGCGCCGAGGCTGTTTCTTACGATTTCACAAAAAGTGAAAATTGGCGGTGTTTTTTGATTGATGTTCGAACTTTTTTTGACGAAAATCCTGAAAACTAATTTGGACTCCGCCTCCGCTAAAGCTACGGCGGACAGGTCGGCGGGGCAAACTATTTTTCTGGGGGAATGGAATTGCCCCGCCTCGGCTTTCTTCCCGCCCGCAGGAGGGGTCTGGGGAGGAATGCGGGCGGGTTTTTGAACCTTTCCTTTTTCATTTCCGAATTTCGTATTTTGCAAAGCAAAATGCGCCACCGAAAGAGATGTTGCCCTTGACCCACCCAACCCATTCGCGGGCAACGCTAAGGAACTCCCTAAAGATTCATTTACAAAATTGTTAAAATTAGTTATCATTATAGTATCAAGAAAGAAACCTTTATATTATATTCTATATACTATAATGTTAAACAATTACGAAAGATATGTCAAATAATAAAATTGCTGAAAACTTAAAGAAACTGCGAGCTAAAAAAGGGCTATCTCTCGAAAAGATTGCTCGCCTTGCTGATTTATCGCTGAATACCATTGTTAAGGTTGAAAATGGTGTAAATACAAACCCAACTATTGAAACACTAACTAAGATCGCCAAGGCGCTTGAAGTTGGCGTTGATGATTTAATAAAGTAATTATGATAATAAAATCCCAAACAAGTTTATTCGGTGAAAAAATGAAAGCTCACAGGCTTCCAAAAACGCAGTATTTAGGAAGTAAGGAGAGGCTTGTTAAATGGATTTTTGAAAATTCACCACAAAACATTGAAACCATATTCGATGCTTTTAGCGGAACTTCTGTAGTTGGTTATTATTTTAAATCTAAAGGTAAAAAAGTTATCAGTAATGATTTTCTAAAGTTTAATTATCATATAGCAAAGGCTGTTATTGAAAATAAAAATATTACATTAACCGAAGAAGATATTGCGCTGTTATTTAAAAAAAATGTACAAGCAGGTTCATTGATTGAAGATGTTTTTACTAACGTTTTTTTTGAAAAAGACCAGGCTAAATTTTTAGATAATTTTCGAGCTAATATTGATCTTTTAGATAATGAGTATAAAAAATCTCTAGCATTTTCTGTTATAAACAGAGCTTTAACACGAAAAATATTGCTTGGCCATTTCGCTCATACAAGCGCATTGAGGTATAGTAAGGATGAAAACAGAATCAAAAGAAACCCATCGATAGCAAAACCTATAAAGCAATTATTTTTAGATTTGGTCAATGATTATAATGAAGCGGTTTTTGATAACGACAACGAGAATATTGTTTATTGCGAAGATACAATTTCACTGATAAAAAAATTAAAAAACATTGATCTTGTTTATTTTGATCCCCCGTATTGCGGTTGCCACCCCGATTATCAGGCTTTTTATCATTTTCTCGAAACTTATGTTGAATATTGGAAAGATAAGGAATTTGTAAATGGAACAAAATCTTATTTTCCTAAAAAAGAAAGTGGATTTGTTCAAAAAACAGAGATTAAAGAATCCTTCGAAAAACTATTTGAAAATAGTAAACATATCCCGTACTGGCTGATTTCATATAATAGTCAAAGTTATCCAGATAAGGATATGTTGATAAAGTTGATTGAAAAATATAAAAAAGTAAAAGTTTTTGAGCATGAATATCAAAATCATTATGGGGGGAAAGGCTCAAAAAAGGGTACGAGAGAGTATTTATTTTATTGCTATAATTAATAAGGAATATATATGACTACAAAAAATAATTTTCATCATTTTAAGCAATTATATCAAGATAATAAGTTTGATATTCTTCTCAAGGAAGACGGGAGTGTGTATTGGTTGAAACTCCGATCAATCTCGAGAAAAGAGTTAATGGTTAAATTTTGTGGTATCGCAAATATTGATTGTGAAGATATAAAAAATTCTGCACTTTTTGAGCATATCTACGCGTCTAAAGTGGACGAAAAAATTGTTGATAAGTTTATTGCACAAACTTATTTAGTCGAACGTGCAGAACGAAAAGCAAATGAAACAAAGCTTGTTTCGGAATTATACAAAATGAAGGTGCTTGATTGGGGAGGAATTTATCAAAACAATCTCGAGAAAAGTATCGTTGATAACTACATCAAAAAGATTAAAGATTTTGATCTTTTGAATAAGAAAATTGAAAATGAAATCCACGCAAGTATGCGAGGATATGTGCAGTCCTCATGGTTCAATCACTGGACTTCAATTTTGATCGAAGATATTTTTAAGGATAATAAAAAAGTTATTCCTACTGTTGGCTTAATCAAAAAAGTGGACTTTTTTGTTTCGGATGTCCCCTTTGATCTAAAAGTTACATATTTCCCCGAAGGATATATGCTTGCGAAACGAAAAGCGCTTGGCTTACCAACAGAGCTTCAACTTCTAAAACGATTTGCAAAAACCAAGGGTATTCAGTACGACAAAACTCAGAAAGATAAATCTTTAATGTCGGAATTATTAACTCGTATCTCTGAAAGGACTGATAGAGAATCTAAAAAATTCATTCAAGAATTTAAAGAATCCCGCTGGAAAATTGTTGAGGACACTATTAAGAATAAAAAATCTCTTATAAAATGGCTTTATGAGGAACAAGGCGAGCGCAGATTTGATGCTGCTAATCGTCTATTCTTAGTTTTGATCGACAAGGAAAATATGGAAGAAAGCTGGAAAATGAAAAGAAACATTGAGCTTTTGGGTGATGAGGTAAATTCTTATCTCGATAAGTTTAGTGCAAAGGATACATCTAAGCTTGATATAGAATTTGACTGGATGGACGGTAAAAATTATAAAACTACATCAGATGTCATTTTTGTAGTTAAAGAATAGAATTATTATGAAGCTAAAGAAATTCAAAATTACAAATTATAAATCAATCACAGATAGCGGTGATTGTTATTTGACTGATACAATTACTATTCTCGCTGGAAAAAATGAATCGGGCAAAACATCCATTCTTGAAGCGTTAGAAGATTTTGATACTGATAAAAAGATCAGGGAATCTGCAAAACCAATAAAATCACCTGAATCTGTACCAGAAATTTCAATAACTTTTACTGTTGAAAAAGATACTATCAGGGAAATTCTTGAAGAAATAAAAAGCCCGCTAAAAGCGACAACTGATATTGAGATTGAATTGATTAAAACTTTTCCCGATGTTTATTCATTCGGTAAAAGTACTTTGCAAAATGAAATTTTTGGTAGCAAAGAAATTGAGAAAATTCAAAAATCTATAAATGATAAATGGAGTAAAATTAAAACTATTCGCACAAAATACGAAGCATTGGGTGGTAGCTTATTCGATTTTGAATTTTCAGATTTTGCTAGCGAAAAAACGCTTTTTATCAACTTCAAAAATGCCACAACGCCAAATGTAGCTCAAATAGAAGAAAAAGAACGCGACATGTTTTCAAAGTTGCTTGCTGAAACAGAAACAGATATAAATAATCTTGAAAATCTTTTTGCCACCGAAACAAAATTTTTGAACGCCCTAAAGCAATGGATACCAAATTTCATTTTGTTTAATTCTTTTGAAGATATTTTTCCGAACAAAATCCCATTCGCTGAATTGGAAAATAACGAGTGGATTAAAGATTTATCCGTAATTAGTGATTTGAAAATATCAACAATAAAAGGTACTGATGATCGAGGCAAGGAAAAACATAAGGACGATATAAACATCAAACTTAATAAAGATTATGAAAAATTTTGGACACAAGATGTTTCAAATTTAAGCATTAATTGGGATTCAGAACATCTTTATTTTTGGATAAAAGAAGACGGTTATCCTTATGAGCCGAGCTTGCGAAGCAAAGGACGGCAGTGGCACCTTGCGTTTTATATAAAAGTTTCGGCACGAGCAAATGAAAAAATCCCAAACATAATTTTAATTGACGAGCCAGGTTTGTTTTTGCACGCTAAAGCTCAAGAGGATATTTTAGGCAAACTTGAAGATTCAGCAAAAGAAGTTCAACTACTTTTTTCCACGCACTCGCCGTATCTTTTAGAAGCCGATAAACTGAATAGAGTTAGATTAGTTCATCGCACTAAAAAATCAGGAACAGAGATTGAAAATAAAGTTCACGCTTTGGCAGATAAAGAAACACTCACTCCTATTTTAACGGCAATAGGATTAGAATTAAACGCTGGAATTTCCGCACTGGACAAAGTTAATAATGCGATTGTTGAGGGGCCTTCCGATGTTTATTATTTAAATGCTTTCAAGAAAATACTCAATAAGGATAGTGTAAACTTTATTTTCGGCGGTGGATGTGGAAATATGCCGTATGTCGGAACAATTTTGCATGGTTGGGGCGGAAAAGTTGTTTATCTCTACGATAATGATCAAGGCAAGAAAGACGGCGAGAAAAATTTACAAGATAACTGGTTAGTTACAAAAGATTTAATTCTTTCGGTTTTGAATACAGCAGGAAGTATTGAGGATGTTTTCTCGCCATCTGATTTTAAAAAATTTGTTCTTGGCGATGAAAGTAAAACCTATACCGAAACAAATTCTGCACATGTTAAAAAAGCAAAATTAGATAAGGTTTTAATCGCCAAGAAATTTTTGGAAATTTGTCAGAATGGAACAGTGATTAGTTTAGATAAAACGACTATGGACAATATAACCAAATTGATTGAAGATATAGAAAAGAAATTTTAAGGTGGCGCGCCAGTTTTCAACTGGCACGAAATTCGGAAGCGAAAAAGGAAAGGTTCAAAAACCCGCCCGCATTCCTCCCCAGACCCCTCCTGCGGGCGGGAAGAAAGCCGAGGCGGGGCAATTCCATTCCCCCAGAAAAATAGTTTGCCCCGCCGACCTGTCCGCCGTAGCTTTAGCGGAGGCGGAGTCCAAATTAGTTTTCAGGATTTTCGTCAAAAAAAGTTCGAACATCAATCAAAAAACACCGCCAGTTGGGAAATGTCTTTGTTGGCTCGCCCTCTGCGAGGGCTTGCCAGCCGATTTTAAGCGCAAATTGGAATTTTTTATTTTTCAAAATGAAGTTCGAGCCGATATTTTTTAGAAATGCTCGGATTTCTTGATTGTCGCTTTGCGACAAAAGAATTTTGGCTTGGCTACTGGCTAAAATCATTTCTTTCATCGGTTCGAGCCAATTATTTCCTTTTTGTTCAAAATCTCTTATCTTTCCCAAAATGTCCTGCTTCTCGTTAAGCAGTTTTGATTTTTTGGCTTGATATTCTTCAGGTTCGATGCCTTTACCACCGATAAATAAATCAAGCAGGTTTTCGGCTTTGTTTTCAATCTCCACTTTTTGAGTTTGGAGATTTTGAACAAAAACTTTCGTTTCCGCTTTTGCCTGTTCCTGTTCTTTGTCTATTTCGGCAAGCATGTTTTCCGCCCAATCATTGGGTAAAGAAACTTTTTGAATAATTCCTTTCATCTGTTCAACAAGATTTTCTTCCCGCAAATATTTTTCATCACAAGGTTGCTTTTTCTTGGTACAGCGATAATAGTGGTGTCCTTTTTGTTTTTCGGCAGTTATGAGGCAGTCGCAATTTCCGCACTTCATCAACCCAGAAAAAGCAAATTCGTGTTTTCGCTGGCGTTTCTTTTTTCCTCGATTGCTCATTACTTGTTGAACAGAATCAAAAAGTTTCTTGGAAATAATTGGCTCATGCGTTCCGTCATATATTTCACCGTTGAAAGAAAATACACCGTAATAAATCGGGTTTTGTAAAAGTCGCTGGACACAGGAAACGGAAAGAACATTGCCTTTGTAGCTTCTTAGCCCCGCTTGATCCAAAATTATCGCAACAGCTTTCAAGGTGTATTCGCCAGTTGCGTAAAGTTCAAATGCTTTTCGCACAAGTGGTGCTTTCTCGCTATCAACATCAATCGCCCTTGTTTTTGGATTATTGGAATAACCAAGCGGGGCAAAGTTTGGCCAAATGCCTTTTCGCAGTTTTGCCCGATGACCTCGTTTGATATTTTCGCTTAAATTATCGATGTAATACTTGCTTTGGCCAAAGGCAATGTTCATCATGAATTTTCCTTGCGGCGTGCTATCAAACCAAAATGTGGGAAATTTCAAATCTTTAATCTTTCCTGTGTCCAGCAAATAAATGATTTTGCCTCCGTCAATTGAATTTCTAGCCAGTCTGTCCGGATGCCAAGCCAAAATTCCTTGGGCTTCGCCCTTTTCAATCCGATCGAGCATTTCGCCGAAAATTTTTCGGCCAGGTTCTTTGGCAGTTTTTGCCTCGCTAAGCGAGGCAACGATTTCAAGTTTTTCTTTGGCGGCAAATTCTTTTAATTCGGAAACTTGAGATTCAATACTTAAAACCTGTCGTTCTTCGCTGTCTGTTGATTTTCGAGTGTAGATAAAATATTTCATAGTTTCTCCTTAAAATTTAAAAATGAAAATTCGGGAAGCCCGCTTTTGGCCAGCCCCGCAGTAGCGGGGCAAAGATAAAAAATTCCAATTTGCGCTTAAAATCGGCTGGCAAGCCCTCGCAGAGGGCGAGCCAACAAAGACATTTCCCAACTGGCGGTGTGCGTTCGAAAAAATTCGAACAGATTTCGCCCAAAATTTGTAGGGCGGGCGGAATTCCCCCCAAACCCCCCTTCCGCCCGCCTGCGGAAGCGACCCTTTCGGATTGAAAAACTGCCAAAGAACCTGAAAAAAATATCGTCTCGAACTTCATTTTGGGCCAAAAGCGGGCTTCCCTCATTTTTAATTGGACTATTTTCATTTTATTTGTTATCATAATTATGAAGGGTTAGACAAGCACCCATACTAATACTATCATACTAAGGAAACTATGAAAAGTCAAAACAATAACGAAACAATTGGGGATAAGATAAAACAGCTTCGCAATAAGCAAGGATTGACGCAGGATGAATTGGCGAGAAAATCTGATCTTCCCTATACGACCCTGACTAAAATCGAAACAAATGTAATCACTAAGCCGTCAATTCAAACGGTTATGAAAATAGCCAAGGGCTTAGGGATTGGTGTCGATGATTTAATGAAATAAAATTATGACTAAAAAAATTGAGGAAGTAAAAAAATTTGCCGAAAAACATTTAGCTGATGACAGCGATTCTGCCCACAACATTGAACATGTTATGAGAGTTTATAACTTAGCCATTAAGTTAGCTGAAAAAGAAAAGGTAGATTTGGATATAATTAAAATTGCGGTCTTATTGCATGACATCGGTGGGGCGAAAGAGAGAAAAGATTCTTCCGGCAAAACCGACCATGCCGTTGAAAGCGCAAAACTAGCAAAACCATTTCTTATAAAATTGGGTTTATCAAAAGATAAAATTGAGCACATCTTAAGCTGTATCGTTTCTCATCGTTATAGGTCAGAGCAAAAGCCGAAAACAATGGAAGCAAAAATAGTTTTTGACGCAGATAAACTTGAAACTGTCGGGGCTATCGGGATTGCAAGAGCTTTTGTTTGGGTTGGAAAAAATAACGCCCACATTTACAGAAAAACAAACATAGAAGAATATGCTAAAGAAAATTTATGCGGTAAAATTAACGGCAGAATTCAGAATAAAACAAAACATAGCCCCCAAATAAATTGGGAAACCAAAGACAAACATGTTGTGAGTTATTTATATACGCAAAAAGCAAAAGAGATTGCAAAAGAAAGAATTGGTTTTTCAAAAACATTTTTTTCTAAATTAGAACAAGAGATAAAAGGATTGGAATAAATTATTTATGATTGAAAAAATACGATTAGGGAAATACGAGCATTACAAAGGAAATCAATATGAAGTTATTGGAGTTGCAAAACATAGCGAATCTTTGGAGGAGTTAGTTGTTTATCGCGCTTTGTATGGTAATAATGATTTATGGGTTAGGCCATTGAAAATGTTTTTGGAAATAGTAGAAATTGAAGGGAAGAAAATCCCAAGATTTAGATTTTTAGAAATTTAAAAAAGAATTTGCCGCCAAAAAAAACTTGAAATCGTCCAATCCGAAAGGGTCGCTTCCGCAGGCGGGCGGAAGGGGGGTTTGGGGGGAATTCCGCCCGCCCTACAAATTTTGGGCGAAATCTGTTCGAATTTTTTCGAACGCACACCGCCTTCGCTCGCCGAAGCGAGCTACGGACTCTTGCGCCAAAGCTTCAGCGTCGGAGCACGGACAATGTCCGCAAGTAGATCGCGAAGGAGAGAACAGTTTATGCATTATGTTTATATTTTATTATGCGCAGATAATTCTTCATACACTGGTTGCACTTCAGACCTAAGAGAGAGAATAGAAAGGCATAATAACCGACATGTTCCGGCAACAGTGGGCAGGTTGCCAGTAAAGTTAGTTGCTCATGTTTGTTTTTCGGATAGATATAAAGCGTTTAAATTTGAAAAATATCTTAAGTCCGGTTCTGGAAGAGCTTTCATGAAAGGGCACTCTCAAAGACGCTATTGAGTCAATCGTCTTCCCGGTTAAAACCCTGGCGCAAACGCATAATCCGGAAAACATTGAAACCAAACTGGTGCTTTCTGAATTTGAATACACGGATCCGGACAATGACGGAATTTATACCGCCGATATTAAAACTCCGGTAGCTGAAGGAGAATACGAAGTCATCACCGTTTTTGATTACAAAGACATAACAATTGGAAAAAAGGAAATCCGCCTCATCACCGTGGTAGATCCGGAGGGGTATGTGTATGAAAAAATTAAGAATTCCGAATTGCGCATTATGGATGCCACCGCTTCGCTATTTTGGCTTAATCCGGCAAATAATAATTATGAACTGTGGCCGGCCGGGAGTTTTCAGCAGGAAAATCCCCAAGTTACCGATGCCACTGGCAAATATTCCTTCCTGGTGCCGCCCGGCAAATATTATCTTAAGGTCGAAACGCCCGGCTACAAGGCTTATCAGAGCGAGGAAATCACTGTTCAGGCTGGGGGAGGAATCCAAAAAAACATTGAATTAAAATCAAAATATGGATGGCTTTCAGTATTCGACTGGAAAACAATAATGCTCGTTGTTGTAATTATTCTTTTGGGCTATAATTTTTATAGAGACAGGAGAAATCGTGCAGCTCGCAACTTATAATTATTTATTAAATATTAAACTTATGGACAGAAAAAAATTATCGCGGTAATTATTATTATTCTTCTAGCGGGTAATATTTTTTTCGCCTGGAAATATAACGAGGCGCGCAGTGAATTGGCGGCGGTAAAAGATACGGCTAAGGCGCAAAAAGCCAACGGCCAGGTTTTGGCTTTCGCCAATCTCTTTATCGAAAAAGTTTTGCAGTCCGGAAAGGAAGTGGATTTTGAAACTCGGCTTGACCTGGAAAATTCCGTCCGTGATTTGAACGACAAAGAAATTCTGGCGCAGTGGCAGAAATTTACCCAGGCGAAGGATCAGGCTGGAGCCCAGAATGAAGTGAAAAATCTGCTGAAATTGCTGGTACAAAAAATAAAAATATAGCGCATAAAACATGGGACAGAAAGCCTTTGATCTAAAATCAAAGGCTTTCTGATGATTTACGGCCTATTTGTTTGTTTGATAATATGAGTTATAATAAGAAAAAGGAGGCTAAAACCCTTAATCATTAATAACTCAAAAAAATGTCTGAAACATTAGTCAGCCTTTTCGGCTCAAAAGAAAAAACCCGCCTGCTGCGCTTTTTTTTGCAAAATCCAGAACTGGAATATACGCTCAAGGAAATTGCCAAAAGAAATATGATCAATCCGAAAGCAACCAAGAGAGAATTGGAAAATTTGAAAAAAATAAAATTTGTTCTGGGACGCGCCAAAAAAGGAAAAAAAACTTATACGCTCAACCAGAATTTTATTTTCTATCCGGAGCTCAAAAATCTTATCGCCAAAAGCAATATCTATCCGCAGTCGGGGAGCATGGATAAAATAAAAAATATCGGCAATGTGAAGCTGGCAGTCATCAGCGGGGCTTTCATCAATTATCCGAAAAGCAAAGCGGATATGATTTTAGTGGCGGACAGCGTAAGCCGCGCCAAGCTCAAAAATCTGATGAACAGCCTGGAAGCGGAAATCGGAAAAGAAGTGGATTTTGTCTTGATGACAATGGAGGAATTCAAATATCGCCTGAATATGCTGGACAAATTTATTTTGGAATTTTTAGAAGGTCCGCACGAAGAAATAATCAATAAAATCACCGGCCTCAAACAATTTATCGCTAACAGAAAATAGCATGCTTTACGCGCTCATTGGCATTTTAGTTTTAATAACACTGGCGTTGGCCTGGCTGGTTTTTGGCTTGAAGAAAAAAATGGATAGTGATGGCAATGGCGAAAAAACGGCGGCAGTGATGGAACGGCTGGCGATGCTGGCGGAACAAAACCGGGAACTGCGCCGCACCATTGATGGCAAGCTCTCAGAAACCCATCGGGCGACGCAGGAGCAGATCAACCGCACTATTAAGACGGTGCAGGGCATTACCGGCCAATCAGCCAAGCAAATCGCGGATGTGGTGGCGGGATTAACCAAGCTTGAAGAAACCAACAAGCAAGTGGTTAATTTTTCAGCGCAACTCCAGAATTTGCAGGACATTCTGAAAAATCCCAAACAGCGGGGCGTGCTGGGCGAATACTTTTTGGAAGAGACGCTTAAAAATGTTTTGCCGCCCAACTCCTATCAGATGCAGTACGCGTTTAAAGACGGCGTGGTTGTGGACGCGGTGGTTTTTGTGCAGAAAAAAATCATCCCAATTGATTCCAAGTTTTCGCTCGAAAATTATGAGCGGATTTTGAACGCTAAGGACGCGGAAGAGCGGGAGCGCTGGGAAAAAATGTTCAAACAAGATCTGAAAAACAGGATTGACGAGACTTCCAAATATATAAAACCTTCGGAGGGGACGATGGATTTTGCGTTTATGTTTATTCCGTCGGAAGCCATCTACTATGATCTTTTGGTAAACAAAGTCGGCGCGGCGCAAATCAATACGCGGGATCTCATCGAATACGCTTTCAAAGATAAAAAGGTCATTATTGTTTCGCCGACTTCTTTTCTAGCGTATTTACAAACGGTTATGCAAGGCTTGCGCGCCTTGCAGATTGAAGAAAGCGCCAAAGAAATCCGCGCCAATGTGGAAAAACTGGGCAAGCACATCGTGAGCTTTGAGGATTTTATGAAAAAAGTTGGCGGAAGCCTGGGGACAACAGTGAGCCACTTTAATTCCGCTTATAAAGAATTGGGCAAAATTGACAAGGATGTGGTGAAAATCACTGAAGGCGAAAAAACCATCGAACCGGCGTTATTAGACAAGCCGCAAAGTGAATAAAAAATGATAGGGGAAAGCTCAAAAAATATTTCAAGTAAAGCTGTGAGCGTGAGCCTGAAGAAAAAAGTCAGGTCTTTTTTTGCCGAAGATTTTTTTCGAAGCCATATTGTCCGCTGGCTTGCTTTGTTTATTGGCGCAGCCAACCTGGCTAACTGGGCGGCGCTGGGAATTTTTATCCAGCCGGTTGACTTGCCGATAATTATCCATTACAATGTCTACTTCGGGGTGGATATGCTGGGAGACTGGAAAAACCTGTTTTTAATGCCGGCAATAGGCCTGTTTTTATTTCTCGTCAACCTTTCGTTGTCTTTGTATTTTTATCAAAGAAGGGAACGAATCGCCAGCTATTTGCTTCTGATTGCGACGCTGATGATCCAATTGAGCCTGATTGTGGCTTCAGCCAGTATGATCATTATTAATTATTAGTCGTATAAAATGTTTTATTTTCCCAATCCAAAAACTATTGATCCGAAAGAAAGAAGAGTGCAGAGAATTTTGGAAATAATCCCAGGGACTTTGACATGGGCGACTTTTCTGGGAATGATAATTTTTTCTTTCTGGCTGCCGGTGTGGGCGGCCGTTTTTGTCATTATTTTTGACATTTATTGGATCTTCCGCACTATTTTTATCGCGTCTTATTCAATCGCCGGCTACCGCAAGCTCAAGGAGGGCAAAAAAATTGATTGGTGGGAAAAGTGCCGTAATGTAAAACCGGAAGGCGATGTTTTGAATTGGAAAGATATTGTCCATGTGGTGATGCTGCCGACGGCCGGAGAAGAAGCGGAAGTTATTGAACCGGCGATCCAATCGGTGGCGGAGGCTAATTTTCCCAATGAACAGACCATAATCCTTTTGGCGACGGAAGAGCGCGAAGCGCCGGAACACCGGCTGAAAAAAGTGGAATATCTCAAAAATAAATTTTCCGGAACATTCCGGGATTTTATTGTCACCACCCATATCGTAAGCGCCGGCGAGATTAAGTGCAAAGCCTCGAATGCCTCGTTCGCCGCCAAAGAGCTTATGCAATATCTTTCCGAGCGGCAAATAGATTATAAAAAAGTGATTTTTTCCAATTTTGACTGCGACACCGTGGTTCATCCCCAATATTTCGCGGCGCTTACCTATGCTTATATTACGGAGCCCAAGCGATTGCAAATGGCCTTTCAGCCTCTGCCGATGTATCACAATAATTTGTGGGATACCAACGCGTTTGTGCGCGTAATTGTCACCGGCTCGAGCTTCTGGCACATCTTCCAGAGCACCCGGCCGGAATATATGGTCACTTTTTCCTCTCACAGCGAGTCTTTTGACACGCTGGTAAATGTGAATTTTTGGCCGGTGAATATGATCAGCGAAGATTCCATAATTTATTGGAAATGCTTTGCCTATTTTAACGGAGATTATAAAGTGAAACCGATTTATCTGCCCGTGTCGCTGGACGCGGTTTTGGCGGAGTCGTATTGGCAAACAATCGTCAATCAATACAAGCAAAAGCGCCGCTGGGCTTACGGCATTGAAAATTTTCCGGTGATCATGCGCTCTATTGGCCCGAACAAAAAAATCAGTCTGGCCAGAAAAGCGCGGGTGGCATTGGAAATGCTGGAGGGGCATCACTCCTGGGCGACGGCGCCTTTTATTTTGGCGATTCTGGGATGGCTGCCGCTGATTATCGGAGGAGATGTCTTCGGGCAAAGCGTTCTGGCGCACAATCTGCCGCTCATGACCAGAAACCTGATGAACATCGCTATGATGGGACTGATTATTTCTGTTTCTTTGAGCTTCCTTTTGATGCCTCCGCGGCCGAAAAAATATTCCAAATGGCGCAATATTTATATGGTTTTGCAATGGGTGCTGGTTCCGATTTCCGCGCCCTTTTTGGGCGCGATGCCGGCCATTGAATCACAAACGCGCCTGATGTTCGGAAAATATTTCGGCGAATTTTGGGTAACTGAAAAAGTCAGAAAAAAATGACCACGGTTAAATTTTCCGCCCGGGGCGGAATTTAACGGGGTAAATTAAATGATTAAATACTTGGTTCCATTTCTAGTTTCTTTCCTCATAACAGTGGTTTTTATAATTCTTGGAATTTTCGTTGGTAAAAAAATGAAATGGCAGGGAAGGACTTCGCCGCGGCATATCCACAGCGCGGGAGCAATGCGTTTGGGCGGAATAGTTATGGTAATTGCGTTCAATCTCGCGATACTTCTCAATAGTGATCTGGTAATTACTTCGGAACTTTACGGAGTTATGGCAGCCTCCCTTGTTCTGCTTTTAGTCGGCGTTTGGGACGATGTCAAGGAGATTTATTGGAAGATCCAATTTTTTTTCCAGGTAGCCTTGGCTATCATCGTCTTTATTATGGGAGTCAGGATTTATTTCATTACTAATCCGCTAACCGGCGGAATTTTGAGCCTGAATTCAGAAATGGGCGTGATTTTTTCGGTATTCCTGGTAATTTTTTGGATTGTCTTGATGATAAATTCGATGAATTGGCTGGATGGAATAGACGGACTTTCCGGCGGGATAACCTTTATTGGAGCGCTCACTATTTTTTTTCTGAGCCTCAAACCGGAAGTCAACCAGCCGCCGATGGCGATTCTAGCCATGATCGTAGCCGGCACCGCTCTGGGCTTTCTGATTTTTAATTTCTATCCTTCGCGGATTCTAGCCGGAACCTCCGGCTCGATGTTTATGGGCTTCATTTTGGCGGTGCTGGCGATTTTTGCCGGCACAAAAATCGCCACCTCAATTTTAGTGATGTCTATTCCAGTGATTGATTTTATTTGGGTTATCGGCGAAAGGATTAAAAACAAAAAATCCATTTTTCAGCCGGATATGTTCCATATCCACTACAAATTGCTAAGCCTGGGATGGTCGCAAAAAAAGACAGCATTTTATTTTTATGCCATAACGATTTTAATTTCAGCCGTAGCGCTGAACACCAGGTTTATCGGAAAAACAATAACCCTTTTGGCAACGGCCGCGATCATGGCTGTTTCCCTGTTAGTGATAAATAAAAAAATCAGAAGAATGAAAACCGCGCAATGAAAAAAAATACTCTAATCATTTTTTTAGCCGCAGTCATTGTTATAGCCAGTGTTTTTTGGCTTTTAATAAGGGAAAAAATGGTCGCGCCCCAGTTTTCCGAAGCCGAGAATAGCATTAAGGAAATTAAGATCAATGACTATAATTTTTTGGCGGAAGTTGTTGATAATTCTGAAAAAAGAGCGCTGGGGCTTTCCGGCCGGCCGGAATTATGCCCGGAGTGCGCTATGCTGTTTGTTTTTGAAAAACCAAACCAGGTTTCTTTCTGGATGAAAGATATGCAGTTTGATCTGGATATCATTTGGATTGCCAGCGATGAAATTGAAAACATCAGTAAAAATGTTTCTCACGCGCAGGGTAGCGCGGAAGTTGTGCAAGCGCCTGGTCCGGTTGATAAGGTTTTGGAAATTAACGCGGGGATAAGCGAGAAGCTAGATTTGAAGATAGGGGACAAAGTGGAATTTTCTAATTTTTCCAAGGCTAAGCCTTAAAAATCGGTCAAGGCTTAGCCTTGATTTAAAACGCAAAATCCGCCGAAGAGGCGGATTTGCTATTGTAAAGTAGTAATATACTTAGATTACCCAAAAGAACATTAGAATTTTTCTTTGTGTTTTGGCTTGGCTACTTCGGGAAAATCAAGTGAGAGACGGCACCAATACGGAGTATTTGTGCAAGTTTTTGAGCTGCCTGTCGTTTAGGGTTTTGGATTTTGTAATCGCGTTTTGAATCAAGTCTTTGGAAAATTCTAATGAGGTTCCGACGAAAACCCGCTGAGGCGGAACATTCTTTCTGAGATAATCCTCAATATAGATCTTGTGTTCCGGGGTCAGAGTCGAATCCGGATTTTTTTCCAGATAGTTCGCTAGCGCCATGCGAGCTAATTTTGTCCTGCTGTCTCCTTTGCCTGCCGTTTCAATAAAAGAATTGTCTGTTTCCTGGCTGGTAGCGGCGGCAACTCCCTGCTTGTTTTCCGTGTTTGTTCCCGCGGTTGTTTTGTCTCCAGCCACTATGCCTTCAGTGGTGCCTTCCCCCGGCTGATTCATTTCTTGATTGGCTAAGTCCTGAGATGGGGATTGGCTCCTCTTGGAATAGGAATAAATTCCTCCAGCGATCGCGACAACGATTAAAATGCTGATAATGATGCGGAGGTTGTCCTGGAGCCACTGTTTTGCTTTACCTGTCTCGATATTTGTTTCTGGTTCGTTTTCCATTTATTTCACCTTCCTTTCTATTTTTAATGAATTATTTCCCGCAGAGCGGGATCCCGCTTCGCGGGAAAAGTGCTTTCGATGAAGCTTGTCTTTGAATTCTAGCAAAACAGGAAATAGCGTCAACTGGACAAAGGCGCTTGTTTAGGGCATAATATGCGGCAATTTTTAATTTTAAATTTTAAATTTTAAATCAATTTTTAATTATTAAATTTTTAAAATTTAATAAGTTGATGTTTTTTGAAATTAAAAATACATTTTGCTTGTAGTAATTTGTGAAGTTTGGTAAAAATAGTGCCTGTGGATAACTTTTTGCTATTGCAAATAAAAAATATATGCTATATAATACAGACAAGTGAAATTATTTTAACAAAAATAATTTTGCGAAAAATAAAAAATCAGGTCGAAAAAATAACATTAAAATATCAACTCGAGGCGAATTTCGCCAAACAGTAAAAAAAATAGAAAGGACGGTGAAACAAAATGGCAAAAAAGAAAAAAGTTGCAAAAAAGAAAAAAGCTGCGAAAAAGAAAAAGAAATAGTCTTTTGTAACTAAAAACAATCTGCCTCTGCTCGGCGCCATTTGGGCGCCAGCGGACAGCGGATTGGAAAATATATTATCAACTTTTGGTTTTTAGTCTGCTTTTTTAGCAAGAAAGACCGATTGTTATAAAGCAAAAAGCCCTTGAAATTTCAGGGTTTTTTGCTTTATTTAAGCCTTCTCAAATCAGAGGGAAATCTGGCAGACCCGCCACTTGCCGGCCAAATCCTTTTTGAAGCTAGCCTTATTGGCGAAAGAAAACATATTTTCCATTCCCTTTTTTTGGATATGCCCGATCTCGCAGAGGATGGTGATTTTATTTTTGATCACACTTTTCATTTTTTTTAATTGCCCAGCGAGTTGGCGATAGGCGTCTAGTCCATCTTCGCCAGCATAAAGAGCGATCCGTGGTTCAAATTTTAATCCCTTTGTTTCGCTGCTTTTGAGTAAAGTTTTCCATCCTAAATCTAGATATGGCAGATTAGCAATGATAACACAATCTTTTTTTATCAAAGCAGGATGTTCAAGAAAATAATCAAGCAGATCTGATTTTATGAATTTTATATCGCCAGAGACTTTATGGATCCTTGCGTTTTGTTTGGCAACTTTTAATGCATTGGCTGAAATATCGGTTGCAATAAATTTGTTTTTATTTTTTAAATTTTTTATCAAGCTGATGATTATGTTTCCACTGCCTGTGCCTATATCTATGACGGTTTTATTTTTTGGATCAAGCTTTAAAACTTCTTCCACCAGCATTTCCGTTTCCGGGCGGGGGATGAGCGTGTGCCGATTTACCTTAAAATCAAGCCCAAAAAACTCCTTATGGCCCAAAATATAGGCTAAAGGCTCACCGCGCCTGCGGCGCGCAATTTTCTTCGCCAGCCGGCGGATTAAATTTTCAATTTTCAATGAACTTAGAGAAAATTCCGGGTGAGCTAGCACGAATTCGCGTGGTTTTTTAATAGAATTGGCAATAAGCAGCTCAAGATCTAAAGAATCGAGCTTTTTATGGTATTTGGTCAAAATATCTTTAATTGTGCGCATAAAGTCTAAAGGCTAAAATCTAAAGACTAAAGCAAGTCTAAAATAAAAAAGTAAAAAAGTTTAGACCTTAATACTTTATATCTCATTTAGACTTTAGTCTTTAAACTTTAGACTTCTCAAGATGCTTGCATCTTAAGCTTAATATCTTCTTCCTGAAGGGCGTTGATAATTTCTTCAATGTTCCCATCCAAAATGCCCGGCAGATTGCTCCAGTTCATTTTCACGCGATGGTCGGTGACGCGGTCCTGTGGGAAATTATAAGTCCGGATTTTTTCACTGCGGTCGCCGGTGCCAATCTGGCTTTTTCGGGCGTCGCCCATTTCTTTGGATTTTTTTTCTTCTTCCGCCTGTACGAGGCGCGAACGCAAAACTTTCATAGCCTTGTCTTTGTTTTTGAGCTGGGATTTTCCATCCTGGCAACTGACGATAAGGCCGGTGGGAATATGGGTAATTCTCACAGCGCTTTTGGTGGTATTTACGGACTGTCCGCCGGGTCCGGAAGAGCAAAAAGTGTCAATGCGCAGGTCTTTTTCTTCAATTTTTAGCTCCACTTCTTCGGCCTGGGGAAGAACTGCCACGGTGGCGGTGGAAGTGTGGATCCGTCCGGATTTTTCGGTTTCCGGGATTCTTTGCACCCGGTGCACGCCGGATTCATATTTTATCTTGGCAAAAACATCCTTCCCATTAATTTCGAATGTTACCTCCTTGAAACCGCCGATGCCGATTGTGCTGGAATTCAAAAGCGAAGTTTTCCAACCGTTTTTTTCCGCGTAGTGTGAATACATTCGGAACAAATCGGCTGCAAAAAGCGCGGATTCATCTCCGCCGGCGCCGGCGCGAATTTCCACAATAACATCCTTGGAATCATTTGGGTTTTTGGGGATTAAAAGTTTTTCCAGTTCTTTTTCCAATTCTGCTTTTCTTTCGGAAAGCTTGATATTTTCATCCATGGCCATTTGCTTGAGTTCGCCGTCTTCTTCCAGATTTATGATTTTGGCATTTTCTTTCATTTCCTTTTCTGTTTTTTCATATTCATTGATAATACCTACGACTTCAGCCAGTTCGGCCTGTCTTTTGCCTAATTTCGCCATTTTTTGAGGATCTAAAACTTCCCCAGTTGAATTCAACTGGGTTTGAATGTCTTGATATTCTTTTTTGATCTCTTCGATTTGCGATTTCATTCCAATGGGCTTTTTATTCTTTTTAAATTAGGATTGGTGACTTTTGTATATAGCTGGGTGGTGCGGATATTTTGGTGTCCTAGCAATTCTTGCACATATCTCACATCCACGCCATTTTCCAGGAGATGGGTGGCGAAACTGTGGCGCAGGCTGTGGAATGTTGCCTCTTTTTCTATGTTAGCTCTTTTCAGGGCTTTTTCAAAGACTAACTGAGCCGTCCGTTCAGTGAGCTTTCCGCCGCGCTCGGACTCAAAAACATATTCATTGCCATGCTGGAGCGCCATCATTTCAGAAAGGTCCGCTTTGAGTTTTTCCGGAAATATAGTGATTCTGTCCTTGTTTCCTTTGGAGTTTTTCAGGTGGATAGTGAGTTCATCCAAATTCACATCTCTATTTCTCAAATTTATAGCCTCGCTCACTCGCAGGCCAGCGCCATAAGCCAGGGAAATGAGCAATTTATGCTTTCTGTTTTCAATCGATTCAATAATTTTGTCTATTTCAATCCGCGAAAGCACAACCGGTAATTTTTGCGAAGTCTTGGCGAATTTGATATCTATGCGAACCCGGCTTTTGTATATTTCGCGGTAAAAATATTTAACGGCATTGAGATGCAGATTAATTGTTTGAGGCGATTGTCCGCGCGCCTGTTTTTCCAGTAGATATTTTTTGAGCAGGGGAATGTCCGGATCTTTTTTAATAGTTTTAATGTAGTGAAAATAGCCAGCCAGGCAACCCAAATAACTCTCAATTGTCCGCGGGCTATAATTGCGCAATTTCAGCTCATCCTTGATTTTTTCCAAAAGCTCTTGAAGATCCATACTTTTTATGTTATACTTATTCTAGTGAGGTAATTATATCACACTTATACCATACTTCGCAATAACAGCAAATTTAAGCACATTAACCAACATTAAATCGCATAATAAAGAGTTGTAGCGAAATGTCGCTGCTTCGCGCTCCATTTCCCTACAATGCGCAGCTCTGCGATTTGGGCTGTGAAATAAATATTAATTTGAGCTAACAAACGCGCAGCGACACATCGCACAACTCCCGCTATGCGGCAGGCCCAAACCCCGCTTCGCGGGGCATCGCATAGCTGCGCATTATGTGAAATAATAAAAAATTCTTTTTCGCCCTGTTGGTCGATTAAGTCGGGGCAAATTTATTTTTTATTTTTCCGTAGCTTACAACAAAACTATGAAAAAAGAATATACTCCATCTCCACAGGAG
>JBAZPT010000002.1:0-328823 GCA_041645535.1 Parcubacteria group bacterium | reverse complement strand
CTCTTATCAAATTTAGAAAATTTAATCCTTTCATATCTTCCGCTGAATAATAGCATACAAAAGGGCGCGAAGCAACACTTATTCCAACAAAAACAAAATCCGGAAAATAAATCCCGGATTTTGAAAATTTTTGCTTTTCGCTGTTCGCCGCTCTGGCTTTTGGCTAATAGGTTCACGCCTCTCGACCATAGTGATTACACCGAAGCGGCTTGCGCGGCATCGGACTTAGAAAGGAATATGAGGGAACTCCGAACACTTTTTCCCGCCGTATATCGTGGAGTTAGAAAACAGGGAGATATGGCCGCTTACGACATAGTAACCGGTCATGTTAGAAACGTTTTTGACGAGTATATAGACAGTCTGCCCGGGTGACACGCACGCTATTGTTCTAGAATGGTTCGTATATCTAACTTGGTTAGTTCTGATGCTGTACCAGATTTCCGGGCCACTCTTAAATAGCAGAGTCGTCGACGCACTTTGAATTAAGTCTGCATAATCCGCGTCAGTGAACTGGCGGCCAAGGGAGATCACGAGATCCTGCTGCGTCGTATAATCATGCGATCCGAGGACAATCTGCACACTCGCGTAATCACCCAGGTCAGCAGGGATGGTGAATTTCCAATAGTGGGTAGCCAAAGCGCTAATCCTCATCGGAGTCGCACCGCCCCCCGGGGTCTGGAACCAGGGACTAGTACCGTTAATATCGTGCAACTCGAGTTCCTTGGTTCCGGGCGCGTCCACGCCTGTTTTTGCTGTCTCCTTCTTGCATCCTCCCGCGCAAGCTTTGCATTCGCCGGTGGTTGGAGTTGGTGGGGTTGTTGGAGGGTTTGTTGGAGGAGTTGTTGGAGGAGTAATCTTGCAATCGCCGGGACAAGTGCTGTCAGCTTCGGGAAAGCACGGCGAGAAAGCATTGGAACAATCATTGCAGACGCCGTCGCCGCATCTGGCTTTTTGACAGGTACCGCTGATACAACTCCATTGATCAGAAGTAGGACAACCTTCAAAAGCGCCCGTGCAGGAAACCGCGCTGGCAGTGCTGATATTGAAGATGGAATTAATGGAGTTGAAGGATGTCTGGCAGCCGATCGGACAACCTGAACAGCCATCGCCGGAGACTTTGTTGCCGTCATCGCATTCTTCACTGGTTTCCAGCTTGCCGTTGCCGCAGACGGCGGCCGTTGTGGCCGGAAGAGTTGCTGCCGGAGCGGCGTTCTGCCCCGTCCGGTTTGCCTTGCCCCAAAAAAGTTCTATCGGAATTCTCGAGCCGTAATAATACAAGCCGAAGACTGTCGATCCCGCGGCGACAGCCACCAGGCCGGCCGCCACTAGGGTTTTTGTTTTTGTTTTAATCATGGTTGTCATTTAAAATTATGCCTTGATCAAAAATTATCAGCATAATCCGGGAGATTTAATCCCGCTTTGCTGTTTATTATTTTTCCAGTATGTAGATCTTTTCCGCTACTTTCAGTTGTGTCTCGGCGTTGGTTTTGTAGGTAACTTTGACTTTGACTCCAGGAATCACACTGGACAATCCAGCTGGAATTTCAGTTTGATCTTTTTTGAGTTTGACAACTGGAGTACTGCCACTGATGCTGATCAAATCTGGTTCGGATGTTCCGTTGCCAATAGCAATGTCCTTTTCCCCGATGGAAAGAATCATGCCTTCAATAGTGTTGGCATCGGCAGGTTGTGTGGTTGTCCCCTGTTGGCTGCTTTTGCTGGATGTTTGGACTGATGTTGGAGTTGGTTCGCTTGGCGTGCTGACCTCCTTAGCCTTTTGGATGAAATAGAAAGCCGTGACGGCGATAATGATGAAGATTACTGTTCCAGCTCCGGTTGTGATTTTTTTATCCATTTTTTTGAATTTTTAATAAAATAATTTTTGTATTTTAATGTTACGGCGTGATTTCTCTCCAGTTAGGACTATCTGAAGTTGTCGGGCAAGCCTGGGTATTGCATGGTAAAGAAATGTTGTTAATGTTACATTCAGCATCTTGCCAAATACAAGTTTTGGTGCCTCCTCCACAACTTGCACTGCATGCAGTTGGTTCGTCTGTGCATCCGGCAACGCAACACGGTTTCGTTCCGGGAATATTAGCACATCCGTTCCAGCAAAGATTGCCGATACAGGTGTTGGCGGCGCAACCGGGATTGTTTGGCACACAGGCGCAGACTTTTGTCCCATTTTGCCATGCGCATCCATCCCAACAAGAATTGCCGATACAGGTGTTGGCGGCGCAACCGGGATTGTTTGGCACACAGGCGCAGACTTTCGTTCCGGGAATATTAGCACATCCATCCCAGCAAAAATTGCCGATACATGTGTTGGCGGCGCAACCGGGGTTGTTTGGCGCGCAGGCGCAAGCCTGCATGTTGCATTGTTGGTTATTGTTATATGTAGAACAATCCCATCCGGTACAAGCTTGGGTTTGCCAGCCGCCGCCGCAAGCAGCGGAACAGGCTCCCCAAGCGCCGCAGCTAGGAGTGCAGGCGGGAGGATTAACAACAAGAATGGCATTGCATGACCCGCTCCCGCCTGGTCCGCTGACATTTATCGTGCAGTTTTCCGTTCCGGCAGAAAGAAAAGTAACCGGAAGAGATCCAGAGATACCGAGAGAACCGGATCCGGGTATGGGTCCAGAACAAGAATAGGTAGCGCTAGTCGCATTAGCGCTGCTGGACCAATAAATTGTGGATGATCCACCCGTTGTTATCGGGCCTGAAGGAGACCAATAGGCGCTACAAGTTGGAGGAGAAGCTGTAACTGTATACGGAATGTTAGCTGACGCAGAATCCCATGAGTTGCTATTGCTAAATCGTACTTTTCCCGTAACTTTAACCTTGTAGTTTCCAGGCGTTACTGGTGCAGAACCCGTTGTATTTCCATAAAGTCTATTTCCTATTATCTTTCCTTCAAGTATATCTATCGAATCACACCAGTCTTCTTTGTTTATTGCGGTATAGGTTATATTGTTAATAACTGCAGTTTCAATAACATGTACGCAATTATCGGCGCTAACATATATTCCTGCGCTTCCTGTAAATTCAATTGCTTCTCCAGGACTGTAAGTACTTTTATTAATATCACCGGTAAAGACTCCGTAATTTAAAAAACTTACTGCCTTTGCCGAATTCACACTGCCCAAAGCAATGCCCAGCGAAAATATTAAAAAAACAACCGGCATTATGGTTTTTTTATTCTTTTTCCTTAAAATCACAAGAAGCGCGAGTAAAAATAATTTTGTTTTTTTGTTTTTCATTTTTTTGTATAAAAAATTTATGAAGCTGCCTAAGATTATTTCAAAATAGTTATGGTCAAAGCATTATTCGTTTCAGGTTCAAACTGCAAATAAATTTTAGTGCCCGCCTTAATGTCAGTCAGGCTTTTGTTTTCGATTTTGCCTTCCGCCACTTGCAGCACATATGATTCATCGGTCAAATTATATGTTTTTCCCGTGTCGATAGCGAGCGTCATGGCTTTTTGATCGATGCTGGTCACGCTTCCCGTGGCGTTGTTGTTCATGATTTTTTTGATGTCATCGGGAATTTCCGCTTCTTTTTTGGCAGACTGAGTCTCAATCGCCGGCTGGGAATTTTCAGAATTTTTTTGGCTTAATTTTTTATAGTTATTATAGATAAATAGTGCCATAATAATAACTATTACTGCGATAACGAGAAGGGTAAATTTGTTTTTCATTTTTTTGCTTGCCCCGTTAAATTCCGCTCTGCGGAATATTTAATCGGGGTTTATTATTTTATTTTTAAAAAGAAACTTTAACGCCTTTATTATGCCACAAAAACCGCAAAATAAGAATGGGGGGGCTGTGGATAACTCTTTTATCAAAACCCGGAGATTTCCCCCGGACTCTGGCGTCTGCGAATTTTTAAGGCTTAGCTTTGATTAAAAGATTGTTTATTTTGTTTCTGTTTCTACCCGGTGAATAACAAAATTCTTAATTTTCTTTGCCGCTTCATACGCTTCTTCTGCTTCCTGCCATAAAAATTCAGGATAATCTCCGGGATAACGGGTTTCAATATAGTAGCGATTGAGCAATTTTAAATCATCATGCAAGCTGCCAATACTTTTTTCTTTTTCATAAATGGAAGACTCTAATTCTATCAGATCATGGACTTTTTTAAATGGTTTGCCGGCATAAACCAAAAAAGCTTTTAGATATTTTTCTGCCATTTGCTGGGAAATAAAACAAACCATCCCGGGAGTTCCATCGCGATGCTTGAGAAGTGAAACAATATTTGACTCATCTTCCTGCGCCTTGAAAAACCAGTCTAAATAATTTTTAGGATCATTTTGAACCATATAGCAGTTTTCCGTTATCAAAAATATCTCTTATGAAAAAGTCGTTTATTGCCAGTCTTTTTTTTACATTTTCCGGCGTATAGACGATAATATCGATTGGAAAAGGGCGCGGAAAAATCGAGCCGTCAATTTCCCTCGCCATTTTTCTTGTATCTTCCGTTTCTTTCACAATAAATAAATCAATATCGCTATTTTCATCGGGCGTTCCCCACGCATAAGAACCGAAAAGAATAATTTTTTCCGGTTTGAATTCCCGCACGATTTTTTCTTTCACTAATTCAATTTTTTCATTGCTTATTTCCATATTCATATTCTACCATAAAAACCAAAAACAGCCAATTGAAAAGATATTTGCCTTATTTTAAAAACCAAAAACCGGAGATTTCCCCCGGATTTTGGCGTTTTCGAATTTTCAAGCGGTTTTTCTAATTACAGAACTTGATCACAGACCAACCACCAGAACAAAATGTGTTTACGATATCACTCGATGCGATCGAGCAGCGTGAATTATTAAAACCACCAATTTCGCAGATCATTCGCAGCTGTGTGTTGGATTCAATACTTAATGCTATTAATTCAGATCTAGAAGCGACTAGTGCTGGATTTAGCGTGTATTTTATCCCAGGTATTTCACAGAGCATGCTGGCTATAACACCACCGCCTTCAATGAATTGGTTTATTGCGTCGCTTTTTGGTTGACTAAATGTTGCGTCGCCATTTTGCTCCAGGATGCCCGTAACCACACCGGGAGTTCCGCAACCCGCCGCCAGCGCCACTTCAATGGCCCTGGTTGTGCCGGCGTAAGTGCCGACTGATTTGATTTTAACAGCATTGGATATCGGATCTCCGCAAGGAAGAGTCGTTCCTATATCATCTGTGTAAAAAGTAACGCTTGTAGTGCCTCCGGTTATGCCCGCATCGCCAACCGACACAGTGCCGCTGCCGCTAGCACACGCGCCATAATCGTTTAGAGTTTTGGATGGATTGTTTTTTACATCTTTCAAAACTATTTCCGATCCGCTGTTGGCCACTTGGAAAGACTGGGTGGATTTGGTCGTCGTGCCGGCGTTTTTCTGCTCGGTCACGGAAACCGCGGCAATGCCGAGAGCTGCCGCCAAAACAATTCCCATAATGATGAGGGAGAAAGCCAGGATGGATCCGCGGGAGAGTTTTTTAAACATTTTGCGCATAAGTTTTTATCCCGTTAAATTTTCGCAAAGCGAAACTATTTAACTGGGATTTTATTAATTTTTTTACTGTTTAGATTATACCACATTTTTAGTTTTTTCGCGCAAGCCCTGTGGATAACTTTTAGTATCCCGGAATGCTCCAAAAAACCGAACGGGCATTACAACTTGTTTTTTATAAAACTCAAAAAATCAGCCACGCGCTCCGCTTGCTCCGGATTAATCAAAAATGGCTCAACATCCTTAGCCAGATCTTTAAAATCCAGTTTTTCGCATTTCTCCAAAAGTTTTCCAAATAATTCATTTTTCTTGATCTGGAAACTTTTCTCAAAAAAAGAAAAATCCGGCCGGGTTATTCCATAAAGAAAACTGACATCATAGAAATCCCTGCCCTTCTCTCTTTTTCTTTGCAAGATAGCGGCCATTTTCTGGGACAAAATTATATCCGCCGGATTTACCAGGATATTCCGGTAAACATCGAAGCGATTGAGCGTAAACCGGACAGGAGCAAAAAGCTTTTCTTTTCTGACCGCGTCTATGCGCACCAGTATTTTTTCTCCGCGCGCTCCGCCAACTCCGGAATCTTGCAAAATATGGGGAAATTTAATATAGCAATGATAAGCCCCTTTTTCCACAAAGCGAAATTCCACAGAAAAACCCTTAACTCCCATATCCCGCACAACTTTTCCAAGTAGTTCCTGAAAAGCGGAAAAATCTAAACCAAAATTGTCAAAATCCAGATCTTCGGAAAACCGGTTTCCGCCGTAAGCGATCCGGATAGCCGTTCCGCCCATAAAGCTTAGATGCTTGCTTTTTTCCTGCTTATAAATGGAATCCAGTAATTCATACTGAAGATATTCCACCAAAATACTTTTGGAAGATACTTTTTTCAGATCGGAATAATATTGGGCCAGTTGGGCAAGCGTCAGCATTTTTTGAGTAACATATTAATTACTTTTTCCAATTTTTTGACTCTATATTCCGCGAGATAACCGGCCAGCTTTTTTTTGTTTATGGCTCTTTGAAGCTCCGCGTAATTTATGCGCAGCCCATCGATATCATCCTGATTATTCAGCCTGGAAAGATTCAGATAAAAATAATCCAGAACGGCCTTTTCCGGTTCGGCCAAAAGATATTTTCCATTTTCGTTTTCCAGGATAATATAGCCAAAAAATAAATCCGGCCGGATATGCCGATAAATAAAACTTCCATAGGCGTTGGAAAATTTTCTGGTAGTTCTGGCCGTCACGGCCGTTACCGCGTAAACCATTTCAGGAATGAACCCGTAATGGCTCAGGGCTGATTCAAGGCTGATGTAGCTGGGTTCGTATAATAAGAAAGAAATTCTTTGCGGAGAAATTTTTTCCCTTTCGTCCGAAAAAACATAGAGTCCGCGTTTTAACCGCTCGATATTTCCTTTTTTCTTCCAGAGAGAAATCTGGTATTTTAACACATTCAAACCGGCCAGTTTTATGTCCTGCCAGCTGAAATAGGGATTTTTTACGGCTTTCCTGAAATCATTGTATTTCATAAAATTATCATTTTTAATAACCTAATGAAATAATACCCTTATTATGAACCGCTGTCAAATTTGGCTGTGGATGACTTTTTCCAGAATTAGTTGGTTAGGGCTATGCTATGCGATCCCATCCCTTGGCTGCTATTTCAAAACCCAGGCTCCGTTTTCACGGAAGTTAAACTGATTGGTAGTCGCGTTATAGATAATCATGCCATTTACAGGAGCCAAGGCGTCTCTTTGCGCGGTCGTCATTCTCGGGACAATCAAAGCTCCGGTGGTAGAGGCGACATCCAATGCCCCTTGCGGAGTCGTTGTCCCGATGCCGACTTTGCCGTCGTTTTTGATGGTCATTGCAACGGCGCTACCGGGAGTAGTGCTTCCCGCTGGCGTAACCATAAATTGAAGCTGCGTAGGCAAACTGGTGACGCTTGGAGTTCCATCCATAAGAGCTGCCACTGTCACCATCCTGCCAGCCGCCCCTCCCCACCCATTATAATACCCATGAAAATTAATCTGTCCTAATCTAGTGTCTGCTGCCACATTCGCGGGAGCGCTGGGAGTGCCGAGAGATCTAAAGAATTCAATATCTGCCTTGTCGGTGCTCCCGCTTGAACTGCTAACTAAAGCCAAGTCCCTGTTATTACCGGACAATGTCATTGCATTTGGACCGGAACCGGTATCAAAACTGCTTGCCGGAGAAGAACCGAATTCCCCGACCAAAACCCGGCCTCCCGAGTCAATGGTCATCCTTGTAGTCGGAGCTGTACCTGCAAAATAAGATGTTCCCGGCGTAGTGGTAGCAAAATTTATTTTTCCCGGAACGCTATCTCCGCTGGGATTGCCGTCTGCATTGATGGTAATTCGGCCGCCAACATCAAACCTGTTATTCGGATTATAGCCTTCCGCCCAAAGCTCAAGGAGAGTATCATTATCTTGCACCGGACTGGGCGCGGCCAGAGTTCCTCTTGAACGGTCTGAAACTATAATAGGATTTAACATACTCATGTCGCTTGCGCTTACAATTTTAAACTCCGTTTCCCTGTTTGAAGAGATATTCAGAATTTTATCAAGAGCCGGATCGGTTCTTTGGATATCCAAAGCATATTGCGGATCCGTCGTCCCGATACCGACATTGCCGTTGCTTTTAATGGTCATCTTGGTTTGCGGATCAGTATCTCCAAATTCAGAAGTTTTAAACTCAATTCTCCCCGGAGTAACCCCGGACGCTGAATCGGCGTCGGCGTAGAACAGCATTGCCCCTGCATCAGTAGTATTTGTACCGTCGTGGCCCATAACAAACAGTTCAAAAAGAGAATCATTTTCCAACACCTTTCCGGGCGAGGATTGAGTTCCTCGAGAACGGGTTGTTGCTATAAGTGGATTTAAAAGGGGTGTATTACTGGCAGAATCAATGTTAAATCTGGTTTCCCGATTTGAAGAGATGCTAAGAAGATCGTCGTCATCTGAACTTGACCCGGTTCTTTGGATATTTAAAGCAAAGGTGTCGGGATCCACCGTCCCGATGCCGACATTGCCGTTGGGCACCAGAAAAGCCGTGCCAACGCTATCCATTGAAAGAACCCCGCTCTTGTGCTGGATAAGATCGCTGGTATTGATTGGCGCCCCGACATTGCCGTCTGGCGGATCTAATGTCGGGTTTGTCCAGGCAGCTTTTACAAACTGGATTGACAGCCCGAGGATAAGCCCTACCGACACGACTCCCAGCCAATAGGTGATCTGTTTGGAGATTTTTCCGTTCATATGTTTTTCATTAATTATTTATAATTTTTATTAGTCGCTTTCACCGCGGCGTCAATCTCTTCGGGAGTATAAATCTTCTGCCCTGCCGGCACTTTGTAATCCTTATTGGTTTCTTCCACGGCTTTATTTATTTCCGCGGGAGTATAAATTTTTGGTCCCTCTTCTTTTTCGCCTATGGCGTTATTTTTGTTTTGCTTTTGATTTTCCTGTTTCCTTTCCTTGTTTGCCGCTAAAAGCGCGGCCGCGAATATAATAATAAAAATCGCCAGCAGAAAGAGCAGTGGTTTTTTTAAGCGCGCTTGGTCAAAATTAAAATTCATATTTTTTAATTATTTACGGGGCCACTTCTTTCCAGCTGCGATCCGTTTTACATTCATTGTCGGAAACACAGCTTGGAGCCAAACATTCATTGCAATCATCGGTGATCGAAAAGAGTGTTTCACATTCTTGATTGCCGGTATTGCAGGCGGTATTATTGCAACCTGAAACAATAGATGCGGTCTCTTCGTCCGAACCGGCGCTATTTGAACAAGTTAATGTATAAGTTGAAGAAGAAGTAACATTAACATCCTCCGATCCGCTGGGTATTGTTTTGTTTCCTGACCAGCCATCGCTTGCAGTACAGGAACACGGAGCTACGCAGTCCGCCACTGTCCATTCCAAGGTGTCGGTTTGCGGCAAGCATTTGCTTGCGTCAAGAATTATGACAGGATTCAAAGCAAAAAAGGAGGTGATTTCAGGAGGAAAAACCAGCAACGCTCCGGAAAAATCAACCCAGCCCAGTTCGCCGGACCAGGCAAAAGTTGGACTATCTCCTGTGCCATCCATTTTGGCAATCTCCACTCCATACAAGATTGGATCGTCGGCGTCGCTGCTCAACCTTATCCAACCCTCCCATCCGCCTGAATTTGACGGAACTTTTTCATATTCTGTTTTTATTCCCGCGATGCGGGCCCATCCCCGCAGATAATCTCCATCCCTCTTTGCGGCATAAGCATAATCATCGCCGGTAGCGACTGCCGGAAACGGCCCGGCTGGCGCAAAATCTATCCAGCCGATATTTTCACTCCAGGCATAACCGGAAAGATCGCATCCCGCTCCGGAACAACCGGCATCGGGAATATTTACTCCGTAGGAAACCGCGCCTCCGGCTCCGGGATTGGTATCATTCATACTGGCCCAGCCGACTCCGGTATTATTGCCTGCGCCGTCATTACTGCCGCCCCAAAGCCAGCCGGTGGTATTTTCCGTTCCGGCATATGTTTTTAAAGTTGAACCTGCGGCCAAAAAAACTGTGGCCAAAAAAACTGAAACTATTATTTTTTTATTCATAATCGAAAAGATACTGCCAAGCACCCTTGCCGGTTTCTACGGGTTGACTTCTTTGTTGCGCAAGGATACGGTGGTTTGGATATAGGCCGGGCCCGCGCAGCCGGCGCATGACAAAACTTTTTCCCGCGCGTCTTTGGCCAAAAATCACTTTGATCAGATTGTTGCCGGAAAACTTGCCTATTTTTTTTCCGTATACATTTTTCGGACAAAACCAACATCGATTTTTTCGCCATTCCACGCGTTGTATTTTTTCAGACTTTTGAATATTTCAACCATACCCTAAATTATTGCTATTCTTTAGCTAATTTCAAGTGTACTTTAAATTTATTTTTAGCGCAAACCCTGTGGATAACTTTAGAAACAAAACCCGAGGCCTTTCCCCGAATTTTAGTTTAAGTTTTAAAAATTTTAAGTTATCCACAGGGTGTTCCTATTAGAATAGGCTGTATTGTGGTATAGTTTAATTAAGGGTTTTTGTTTATGACCGGAGAAATTCAATGCCCCTATTCTGTAGCTAATATAGAGATGGAAAAAAATAAAAAATTGATTATAGTTTTGGCAGTAGTGCTAGCAGCTGTATTTTTGGCTGTTTTTTTTGTACTCAAGACAGTTAAAAATTACAGACAATCTTCTATCTCTTCAAATTCAAGACCAGCTATAGACCTCCAGGATTCAGTATCCGGAATCCTGATTAAGATGGATAAAGATAAAAAGTGCCTGTCGATAGAAGCTAACGCCCTAAAAGAAGAAAGAAAGTTGGATATTTGCGCTGAAAGCGGAACCGCCTATGAGACGATGTCCTACATCTCTCCCAGCGAGGCTGGAAAGGAAACCATGCCTTCAATTGAATACGCCCAAGCTTCTTTTGACGATCTGGAAATAGGAGACCGGCTGATTATTGAGTTTGATGAAATGACTGATGTCGCAAAGAACAAAACGCTAAACGCGAACAAAATCCAAATCGTCCATGAAATTCATCCGTCCGAAGCCGAACCTCCCCTGATTAAATAATACGATCCGCTATCTGGTATGCGAAAAAACCAAATTTATTGAAAAAATAAAAACGACCAGCAAATGAAAAAAAACGCCCTAAAAATTTTCCTTTTCTCCATATTTGCCGGATCATTTTTGATGCTGCCTTGGGATTCTGTTCGCGCGGCCGAATGGTATTCTTCCTCCTGGCTTTATCGCGAAGGAGTCAATATCCTGGATAGCAAAGTTGAGGGCGCAAGCGCTCTGGAAAACTTCCCCGTCTTAATAAACATTACCGACAGCAAGCTTAAATATACGGGAAACGGGGGCAAGGTGGCGAAAGCCAACGGAGGAGATATATTGTTCACCAGTTCCGACGGCACGACAAAGCTTAGCCACGAAATCGAAAAATACGATCCGGCTACCGGCGAGTTGGCGGCTTGGGTGAAAATTCCCTCTTTATCAGCTACAAAAGATACCTCCATCTATTTGTATTACGGCAATTTCTCTGCCGGCAACGAGCAGGATCCGGAAAATGTCTGGGAAGACAATTACAAGGCCGTTTGGCATCTCAAGGAAGATTATCCCGGAATAACCATCGATAAGCTGTATAAGGATTCGACGCAAAATAATCTGGACGGCAACGACCGGGTGGCGGCCACGGGGAAAAACGGAAAAATCGGATATGGGCAGGAGTTTGGAGGAGCGGATGGAGATGCTAATGACAACGACCATATTGATTTTAGCAGCAATGATTCAAAGTACAACCTCTCCGACAAAAATTTTACTGTTCAGCTCTGGTTTAAAATTATCGGCCAATCCAGCAATTACAGCTGTCTTTTTTCCAGAAGCACGGGCGGAACGCCGGGAGCTGGCTGGAGTTCTTATGCGGGGCAGAAGAAAGATGGGTCAAATATAAGTTTTAATTTCAGGACGGACGGCGGAAATACTTTGGATTTGCCCTTTGGCGGCAGCTATGTTGATTCCACCTGGCACCAGATGGCACTGACCGTGGACCAAGCCTCGAAAAAAGGATGGATTTATATTGACGGCCAACAAAAAGCGTCTGACACCTGGACCGGCAACCTCATTAACTACAACAGTACTTTATATGTCGGGGGTGTGGCTACTGTTTATACCTTCCCGGGAAACCTGGATGAAATAAGGATTGCCCATACCACGCACTCGGCTGACTGGATCAAGACCGAATATAACAATCAAAATAGTCCCGGAACTTTTTACCAGATTATGAGCGAAGAACTGGTTTCTCCCTGGCCGGAGGGAGATGCGCCGCTGCTCGGCGACGGAAAACCGTCCGGGAAACTCATTATTCCACAAGGCGCCGCTACCGCTTCTTTGAGCCTCACGACAAATAAAAATGCGACCTGCAAATATTCCAACCTTTTTGGGACTAGTTATGATCTTATGGAAAACACTTTTGCGGCAACCGGCGGAACCAGCCATAGCCAGGATGCAGCCATTACAGACGGCAATTCCTATAATTATTATGTGCGCTGCCGGGATGAGCTGGGCCATACCAACGAAAGCGACTACAAAATTTCCTTTGCTGTGACGCTAATCCAGACCAACGGGCTGTGGGGGCACTACGGTCTGTCTACGGATGGCACTCAATACACCTACATCAACTCATCCGTTGAAAGCATAAATTTCACTGCTTTTCAGAGCCGGCTCCAATCGATTTTGGGACGAAGCAATAATGTAGCTATCACCTGGAAAGGCTACTTATACGCGCCCAAGGCTGGGGTTTATCGAATCCGGTTTGATACAAACGGAAATCAGGGAAACTACCTTTATCTGGACGATCAATCATTGTGGTGGACTACAGGTGACGGACTGGCCAATGTCATGCTGGAAGCGGGCTGGCACGATATTGATCTATATTTAAATGTTACAAACGGAACGAACGGAGCAATTCTATATTGGACTCCGCCCGGAGAATCGGAAACCATCATTTCTGCCAACCTAATGAACCATGAAACATGGTCGGAAAGAAGAATTTTAATTCCGGATCCCAGCAAAGGCAAGGCTAGAGTAAATTATGTAGTGTCCGGTGTCGGGACGAATGGCCGGTCCGGACCTTCAACTATTATCATAAAATTGCCAGCGGAAGTTGCTGCGGGTGATGTTCTTACTGACGAGGTCTGGACAATCTGGCAGGGAGCTGTTTCTACCTCGACTGTCACTAATCTCGCAAGCGGCGTAAGCAGGACTATTTCGCTTGAAAAATCTCGCACTAAAGTGGGCTTATCAACAGGGTTTAGCGGAGGAATAGCGAAGCTGCCGTCCGAGCTGATTACTTTCAAAGCTGACAAGACGCTCAATCTTTCTTTCACCGGCGGGTGGGACGGCTTGGGCATTATCGTTCCCTACAATGATGCAACTCTCCCCAAGCCTGGAAGGATAGATCTCTGGCCCAGTTTTTCAGGTAGTTACCGTTCGCCCAGCCAGGTTTTCATCTATCCTATAGACTACCTGGAAAATGAAGAAACCGAGTTAAACCCATTTTTCATGCTTTATGACGGAGAAACTAAAATAACTTCTTCCGCTTCATGCACCGGCTCTCCCTGCCCGAGATACCGTCCTAATTATATGGTTTGGTCTTACGGGACAGCGGGTAACGAACCGGCCGAAACTGACATCCTGGCGAAAAGAACCGGGGCAATGTTGTTAGTTCCGGAGGAGAGCAAGACAAGCGGACCGCTTAACGCCAGCAACCCCGACACCTTCTACCCTTCCTATGGCAGAGAAGGGGCGCAATTTGATGTATTATCCACCAAATATACTCCCAATCTATGGCCGACGGTTCACGACAAATATGCCACAGAATTAGATGGCGCTTTCGACAACAGTCCGCTTAAAAAAGTTCTTGAAGTTCCGCCAAAAAACAACTGGGTCGCTTTTCAGCATGTCGGTTCCAATTTGCCGCCGGGCGTTTTCCTTTTTGATGACGGAGTCCAAGGAAGCGGCGAATCCGGAGGCATTTTGGGAGGCGGAATTTTTGCCACACTGGATCCGGATATCCCCGTCCTTATTATATGTCCTTCTACTCCCACAACACTGCCATTGGGATCTTCTTCTCAACTTTCAGCTTATTATATTGCCAGTGGCTCCATAACTTGCTCGGATACCACCGGCGCGACAGATGTAACCGCAAGCGCCGACTGGAATAGCGATAACGGAACGATTGTTTCAGTTGATAATGATGGCAATAAGGGATTAATTACAGGCAACACTATGGGAGGACCAGTTGATGTTAACGCAACTTATTCAAGCCTGCTGGCTTCTTCCGCCATAACAGTTATTTCTCCTTGCCTTTGCAACACGGGCTGTGAAGCTTTTATATGCCCTGGAACTAGTTGCCCAAACAGTTGCGGAAATTCTGTTTGCGACGGGACAAAAAACTGCCAAGCCAAATGGAAAGAAGTGGCTCCCTAGAATAAAACTCCGCAAGCTTATACTAAATTAACTTTATTACTTTTATTTTCAATCTCCCTTTCTCCCTTGCCGGTTTCCTACGGGTTGACTTCTTTGTTGCGCAAGGATACGGTGGTTTGGATATAGGCCGGGCCCGCGCAGCCGACAACAGAGCAGACTTTCATAGAAATTGTAACTTTCCCGGCCCGGGTATCAGCTACAGGCGGAACTACATAAAAATTTCCAGAGATGTTCCCGCTGGCCATATCGGCGGCTGAAGAAAGCGTATCGAGTGGACAAGTTGTAATATTATCACTATCAAGAGAAGCAGCAGGATAAGAAAGATCGGCATATGTCAGGCTGCTGCCGGCAAAAGCGTATTCGATGCATTTTTTTTGCGCGTAATCATAGACTCTGATATTGCTAGCTGTCCAGCCCGACATTATGGCTCCGCCCCGCAAAATTTTCGCCATCTGGTTCATCGCGTATTGCACATTTTCCAGATTTTTCTGCGTCGTGTGGGTGCTTCTATACGCCAGGATTATTTTTCCAAAAACCGCCGAAACTGTCGTCGCGACGATAATAAAAATAAACATAGCGATTATCACCTCCAAAAGAGAAAATCCCCGTCTGCGAGTAGGCATGGCTTTTTTTATTTTGCTTTTTATGCGCATAGCTTTTTAATTATTATTTTCCGTAAGCGCCGTCTGGACCGAAACACATTTATTGGCCGTATTGCATGTTGCCGGAGTGGAGGTTTCACCGCCCCACCAGACAAAACTGGTTACAACGGCCGTTCTGGGAGGCGCGGAAATGCTGACTGAAACCTTTCTCTTGAAAGCAGTTGCCGTTCCTCCGGCCGTATGGGTGTAAAATCCGCCAATATAATTTAGGCCATAAACCGAAGATGAAAAATTCAGTCCAGAAGAATAATCGGCAATTCCCGTGCAATTGCCTGGGCTCGAGCATATGGAATCAAACTGATCGAGGCTCTTAACTTTGTTGCTGTCCCTCGCATTTATAACCAACTCGGCTCCTTCCTGCGCCAATTGCGACGCGATAATCTGGTTTCTGGCATTAATTGAAGTCCTAAGGCTCGTAGTAATCAGCGTGAGCGCGGCCAGTATCCCGACCGAAAGCACAAAAATTGACAGCAAAACTTCCAGCATAGAAAAGCCGCTTTTATTTTTGCGTATTTTTATTTCCTGAACAGCGGATGGCATATTTTATAATTTTATTTTTTACGGACAAGGACAGGCGCTTCCGGCGCAATCGGAAACATCTCCGGTCGAATTGACACAGACCACATAGTTTATGGAATTTTTTTGCAAAACTATCGCCAAGGGATCCGGAGAAAGTCCGCTAATGCCGCCAAAAGGAATCGCAAAGTCAAACTTACCTGATCCCAAAAAAGTCACTCCGTTTTGCAAAACATATTGGACCGTTGAACATCCTGAAATGCAATACTTTGTGTTGCCAACACAGGGGCCAGTACCGTAGGCAAAAGTATAACTGCAACCTGGCGTGGTTACATTTTTTCCCGTGAGCGCGTTATTTTGCGCTTCGCGGACAGCCGCCGCCACGGCGCGCGCCGCGACTTCCACTTCTTTTTGGGTCTTGTTTTTTTGCATAGAAACCAGCGCCACCGTCGTCATAATGCCGATAATGGCGACCACGACCAGCAACTCAATGAGAGAAAAGGCTCTGTATTTGTTTGAATTTATCATTTACTTTAATAAAATAATCCCAGATACCAATTTATTATGCTTTCCGAGAAAAATATCGCGATGAATGTTCCGGCGACCAGAAACGGCCCGAATGGAATCTGGCTGTCCATTTTTTTCTTCTTGAACGCGATGAGAACTAGTCCTATTATAGCACCAATTGAGAAAGCCAGCATAAGCGCGAGAAGAATATTCGGCCAGCCGGCAATAAGGCCCAAAAGAATCACCAGATAGGCGTCCCCCATTCCCATCCATTTCTCCTTGGAAACCGCGACCATCAGGAAAAAAAGCATAAAAGCCGCGAACGCCGCCAGCGTCCCCGAATAAGTGGCAATATCCAGCAAGTTGGAGCCCAGGCTCAACCGGCTCCAGTCAAAAATTAGATTAAAAACAACCGTCCAGCCGATGGCCGGCCACAAAACCAGTCCGGGAATTTCCAAAAACAGCCAGTCGTAGACAAAAATCGCGATTAAAAAACTCGCCGCGCCCAGATAAAAACTGGTAGCTATCCAGGTTGACACATCCGCGATATTAAAAAATTTCCAGCCAATAGCCGCGAACATAAGACCGGTGAAAATTTCCACCATTGGATATTGCCAGGAAATTTTCCCCTGGCAATCCCGGCACTCGGCCTTGAGAACCAAGAAGCTCAAAACCGGAATGTTGTCATACCAGCGTATTTTATTTTTGCAATGCGGGCAATAGGACCGCCCGGTTACCAAATTCTCCGCCAAATTGACGCGGTACACGACCACATTCAAAAAACTGCCGACGATCAACCCTGCCACGAGAAAAATTAATAACATAGTTTTTGAATGAATTTACGAATTACTGGCAATTCTGTTTAACGCAATCGCAATTTAAATCGGCCGAATCGCCATTAGTATCAACCTTGAACTTACAATTAGAGGTGTAATTTCCAGCTGGAGAAGTAATGTATTGATACCCGTTTCCCAATTTCGGCCAAAATGCCCCATTAATACCGGGGCAAATTTTATTCGCGCCAGACTCTGACGCGTTTGGAGGATTAACTGCGCCGCTGGAATCATTGCAGGAGATTATTATCGTAAGAGCAGTTTTTAGAGATGTTTTGGCGCTATTGATCCGCGCCTTTTTCCTGGATTCTCCGATTGATACCATAACAGCCGCCGCTAAAATAGCAATAATAGCAACAACTATGAGGATTTCTATAATAGTGAACCCTCGCCTCTTCGGCGAGCAAGCTTTTTTGTTTTTCATAAAAATTGTTTCTAGATTTAAAAACTTTATCTGTTTGCCCCCACACCAACTTTTTAATAACTTCAGTATGGGGGCAAGCCCCGCACTAACTCTATTCTTATCAAGTACGATTACAAAAATACAGTCCTGTATATTTTCCTCGTAAAGTTAGTGCGGGGCTTGCCAATTTCGCCTAGGCGGACAAATTAGCAAGCATAAAAGATTTCAATTCCGAATTAATTTTCTTTAGAAGCATCCTCCTGTGCATCCGGATGTATTACATACTGCACTATTGCAAGTAGTTTCTGAACCGCAACCAGTAATCGCAACTTCTGGAAGATCGAGAGTGCTAGCAGCAGTTGCAGTAAAAGTTCCTGTATTGCCAGCTCCACACGCAGGAGTAAGATCTGGATATGTGTCTGATCCAGCGCAAATAGCAGTGGTACCTCCCGTACCAGGAGAACCAATAGCTAATTGATCATCCGCGCAAAGTATAAGGGCTGGCGCTATGCTTGATACTGCACCTTTAAAGGCTGCTTGTCGCGCTTTACTTCTCGCGCTGTTCAAACTAACCAACACGATGGAAGCCAAAATACCGATAATCGCGATAACGATCAAGAGTTCGATCAGGGTAAAGCCTTTCTTTTTTTTCCCGCCTGCAACGCTATGCGTAGCACTGCGGGCAGGCTTTTTTGTTTTTTTCTTAGCCATTTTTTTTCACCTCGCTTTCCAGTCTTCCCGAATTTTTCGGGAAATTAAATTTTATTTCTATCTTTAAACCATCGATTTTTTAATTTTACATTTTTTACATCTGTCCGGCAATATTGTAAATCGGCATAATGACGGAAACTGCCAGGACGCCTACCGCAACGCCGATAACTACAATCAAAACCGGTTCTATTAAAGCTGAAAGGTTTTTGGTCGCCTGATCCGTTTCCTGTTCATAAAACCTGGCCACATGATTCAAGACTAAATCAATTTGCCCTGATTCTTCCCCGATTTTCACCATTTGCGAAACAATCGGCGGAATAAGCGGAAATTTGCGGAACACATCGCTCATCTGGCCTCCGATTTTGACCTCATCCGCCGCCCGCAAAAATATCGCCTGATATTGAGTGTTGTTAATAACCGAACTCACCACGGTAAGCGCCCGAATAATTGGAATGCCTCCTTTTAAAAGAACAGCTAAATTATCGGCAAAACGGGCGATATAAACTTCCTGAAAAATTTTGCCAAAAAACGGCAACTTGAGTTTTACCTGATCCCATTCTTTTCTCCCGTCTTCGGTTTTCAAGTAGTAGATAAATCCGCCGACCGCGCCTAAAATGGCCAGCGCCACCGCCCACCAATAGACAGCCATAAAATCTCCGGCTGCGATGACAATCTTTGTGTACCAGGGTATTTCAACATCCAGATCTTTAATCACAGCAGTAAGTTGTGGAACAATAAACGAAACCACAATAAAGGCAATGGCAAAAAACACAACCAGCACAATCGCCGGATACATCAGCGCCGACTTTACTTTAGCCGTGAGATTATAGTTTTTTTCAATATTATCCGCCACATAGTCCACGGATTTCCGAAGATTTCCCGAAACTTCGCCGGCCTTGATGATATTGATGGACAGGCTGGAGAAAACAGTGCGATGTTTTTTCATCGCGTCCGAAATAGGCAAACCGTCTTCGATATCGCCAATGATTTCTTCCAGCACTTTTTGAAAATAGAGGTTCCCGGTCTGCTCCTTGATGGCGATGAGCGAAGTGACGATCGGAACGCGCGCCTCAATGAGAATTCCCAACTGGCGGAAAAAAACCATTAACTCCTTGACAGCCACTTTGTCCATATACCGGAGCAGTGTCCGATAAAAAGCATTCTGCTTTTGCTCTTCTTTGAGGCTGATAGGGAAAAGATTATTTTTTTGCATTACCTCGATAGCCGCGTCGCTTGACGCCGCGTCAATAATGCCTTCCTTCAGATCGCCTTCTTTGTTTTTAGCTTTGAATATAAATTTCATGCCATTTTTGTCCGCGAGCGGTAGCGAGTGGATACAAAAATGAGCATCCCGCACCAATTCGCTATTTAAATTATATTTTTAATTACAACTTAGCCGCAGCATACTTGAACTAAATATTTTTATCCAGCGCCACCGCCTCTGGCGGGGTCCCGCTACGCGGGAGAATTTGGTGCGGGATCGCCACCTTAATTTTTAATTTATTGCAAAATATTTTGGAAATTTTTCGGATCCTTGGCATAAGCCATGGCTATATCCACGCCCACCAAACCCCGCCGCACCAGTTCAGCCAGAGCTTTATCCATTGAAATCATTCCCTGGTCAGAGCTGGTTTCAATCACATTGTCAATCTGGTAGGTTTTGCCTTCGCGGATAAGATTTTCAATAGCGTGGTTTTTCATCATAATCTCCAGCGCCGGCACCCGTCCGCCATCGATTTTGGGAATTAGCCTTTGTGAAACTACGCCCAAAAGCGAACTGGCCAGCTGCATCCGCACCTGATTTTGCTGGTTAGCCGGGAAAACATCAATGATGCGATCGATTGTTTGCGGGGAATCATTAGTGTGCAGCGTCGCGAAAATAAGATGCCCGGTTTCGGCGGCCGTGATTGCTGTGCTAATGGTCTCTAAATCCCGCATTTCACCCACCAAAACTACATTGGCGTCTTCGCGAAAGACCGCCTTAAGCGCTGTCGCGAATGATTTTGAATCCTGAAAAACTTCCCGCTGGTTGATGATGCATTTATCCTGTTCATATATATATTCAATCGGATCTTCAATGGTGATAATATGCTTTTCCTGATTGTGGTTGATTTGATTGATAAGCGCCGCCAAAGTAGTGGATTTTCCATGTCCCACCGGACCGACCACTAAAAACAATCCTTGGGAATACTTGGTGAAATCATAGAGAACTTCCGGCACATTTAATTGTTCGAGTGTCCGAATTTCTCTGGGAATCAAGCGGAAAGCAATGCTCAAATTGCCCTGCTGAAAAAAGGCGTTAACGCGAAATCTGGCCTTTTCTTCAAAGCTGTAGGAAAAATCCGCCTGTCCGCTGTCCATTAATTTTTTCTGGCTTTCTTCGTTCATAATTACCTCGCCCATCGCTTTCGTGTCGGCTGGCGTAAGCAAGCCGTCCTGTTCCAATGGAATCAGCCGTCCGTCCACGCGGATCGTCGGATGCCGTCCGACTACCAAATGCAAATCAGAGGCATTCTGCTGAGCCACAATAAGCAATAAATTTTTAATTCTTTGTTCCGGGTGAATAGAGGGCATAATTGTTATACATTATTTGAATTATCCGCCAGGCAGATTTTTATCTTTTCCAAAACTTCCGAGGGCGTAAAATGGGATTTAATGAGATAGTCCTTAGCTCCCAGTTCCATGCCCTTGTCAACTTCTTCTTTCTGGCTCAAATTGGTAAGCAGAATGACGGGAATATTTTTTGTGTCGTCATTTTCCTTGATTTTTTTCAGCACTTCCAGCCCGTCCATGTATGGCATAATAATGTCCAAAAGTATCAGATCCGGCTTCACGGTTTTCAGTTTTTTGAGCGCTTCCATGCCATTTTCAGCTTCTACTACCGAAAGTCCTTCCTGCGACAGCTTGGTTTTATATATGTCCATCACGAAGGAATCGTCCTCGACAATCATAATTATCTGCTTTTTTTCTTCGCCCATATTTTTATAAATTTTTAATTACCGCCTATACATCTTCTTCCGCCAACCCGATTTTTCCTTCTGTAAGCCTTTCCACTTCTTCCAGGGTCGTCATGCCTTTCAAAACTTTCAAAATTCCGTCTTGCTTAATAGTCAGGACTCCCATCTTGTCGCGCTCCTGGTTGATAAGATTTTCATTGCCTGCTTTTTCCACAATGATTGTTTTTATCGCCTCATGAACCGGCACGACTTCATAAATAGCAAGCCTTCCTTTGAGTCCGGTGCCGCTGCATTCGTCACAGCCTTTGCCGTGGTATAATTTTATTTCCGCCCCAAGATCCACTCCATATTTTTTTAATTCCTCTCCTGAAACATTTTTTAACTCCGCGATTAACTGCGCTTTTACCGAATCGGAAACTATTTCTTCTTCTTTGCAATCCTTACAAATTTTTCTTACCAGCCTTTGCGCCGCCACTAGCCGCAATGATGAAGAAAGCAGGAACGGCTCAATGCCCATATCAATCAGGCGCGGGATGGCTCCGATTGCGGTGTTGGTGTGGAGCGTCGAAAACATCAGATGCCCCGTCAGCGCGGCGTGCACGGCCAATTCCGCGGTTTCTCCGTCGCGAATCTCGCCGACCATGATAATATTGGGATCCTGGCGCAGAATCGTCCGCAGTCCCGAGGCAAAAGTATATCCGATTTCCGGCTTTATCTGGCTCTGATTCAATCCTTCCAGATCATACTCAATCGGATCTTCGAGCGTGATAATATTTCTTTCTTCGTTATTTAAAATTTTCAGGAACGCGTAAAGAGTGGTTGATTTTCCCGATCCGGTCGGCCCGGTAAGCAAAATCATCCCGTATGTCTCCCTTATCGCCAGCATCATATGCTCAAAAGCGGAACCCATTAATCCAAGCGATTCAATATTGGAAACTCCTTCCTCTTTATCTAAAATCCTCAAAACTATCTTTTCTCCCTCGATTACCGGCAAAGTGGAAACGCGAAAATCAATTTCCTTGCCGGCGCTGGTCAATCTAAAACGCCCGTCCTGCGGTTTTCTCTTCTCATCAATTTTTAAATTAGCTAATATCTTTATCCGCGAGATGACAACCGGGCCAATGCCTTTGGGCAGAATCAGGCTGACATGCAGCACTCCATCCACCCGGTAGCGAACGCGGTAATCGCGATCCATCGGCTCAATGTGAATATCGCTTGCGTGCCCTTCGATCGCGTGGCTGATTATTACCTGCACCAGCTTGGTTACCGGCGCGTCTTTTAAAACCTCCTTTTGCTTATTGTTTTCTTCTTTATCATTATCTTCACCCGCAAAAACAATATCGTCCTCAAATGACTGAACCGCCTGCTTGACCGCTTCCCTGGCGCCCAAATATAGATCCATGATTTCAGAAAAAACTTCTTCCGTAACAGCATATTTTTTTATTTCCGCTTTTTCTTTCTCGGCAATAAAACGCAGCACATTCAGCGCGTCGATGTTTTGCGGATCAACCATCGCGACCTTAAGCATATCTCCTTCTTTTGCAAAAGCCGCCATTTTGTGCTTCTCGGCAACTTCCGCTGTCATTATGCTAATGACATCCGGCGCTATGTCCTTGGGAGCCTTTCTTAACTTTTCAATCTCTTCTTCCGCTTTTTCACCTTCGCCGCCGTCCTCTTCTATTTTTTTTTCTTTTTTTTGCAATTTATTCGAACTGTTAATGTTTACCCTGTTAAATATTTAACAGGGTGAATTTAAGGAAGAAAAGGATTGGCCTTGCCCGCTTCTCCGATAGTGACTGGAATAATTTCGGTGCTTAATTTATTTTTTATTTGATCAATAGTCAACATATCAAAAGCGTCTTTGGAAAAAACACTGCTGCTGGCGTTAATGGCGGAATTTCCTCCGGTAAAATAGGCCAGATTCAAAACCATATCCGCCTGCAGGCTCCCAGCCGCCGCGGCTACGGCAGTTATTTTAAGCGCAGCAACATTGTTATCGCGCTTAAGCGTTGCCAGCTTGCCCATAAATGATCTGATTTTTTCATACGGACCAACGAAACCGACGCTGATGCCGATTGAATCGGCTGCCAAGGCCGCCGGCGCTATTTCTCCCGGACTTGCGTCATTCATAACCGGAGCCGCCTGCGTGCTTTTTTTTCGCGAATCATCCAGCACTGCTAAATTAACAAGGGTTAATCCTTCGCCCTGCATTAGCGAACTCAAGTTTTCTATAATTAATTCTTCTTGCGCTTTTTCAGGCAGATATTTCAGAAGCATTTCCTTTTGCGCCGGATTATCCGCCAGCGCCTGTTTCAATTTAGCAGCTAGCATGTTTTTTTCCTGGATATCAGCCAGTTTTTTCTGCGCGGCAGCCAGCTCCTTTTTTTGAGCCTGCAAATTTTGATAAGCCGGCCCAATTACCCAAATAGCCATAACGACTATCAGCAAAACCAGCAGCGGAGCGATTAATAATTTTAGTTTCATTTTTTTTATTTCCCCAGTGAAATATCGCCGGAGGCGAACCCCGCCACAGCGGGGTATTTCACGGGGTGAATTTAATTAATTTTTAAAACAATATCCGACACAACTTTATTTTTATCATCCAGGCTGGACTTTCCGACAGACACGGCTGAAAAAAATCCGGAATTCTTGAAACTGGCAACTTGCCTGGCTAAAACATTAAAATTATCAGTTGTTATGTTAAGAGACAGATTGTTTCCTTTGAAGTCGTAGGATGTTAAATACGCTCCGGGCAAAACATTTTTTTCCAATTCCGGAAAACTGTCCAAGGCCGCATTCTTTTCAGCCAGCAAATCTTTAACCAATAAAACTCTGTTTTGAAAATCGACGATTTCTCTATTGCTAGTGGTTAGCTTCTGATATTCCGCCTGATAATTGTTGTTAGCTTCCCCGATCGCGGCGGCGGTTTTATTGTTTTCCCTCGTCAGCCAAAGATAACCGCCAGCCAAAATAATTAAAATTACAGCGATGCTGATTATGCCCTTTTTGTAGGGCGGTCCCTGTTTTTGCGGCAGGCTGGAGGTGGCTAGATTTATGTTTGTCATAGTTTTTTATTTACCCCCACACCAACTTTTACACAGCAAGTGTTATGCAAAAATTAGCAAGGGATTTTTTAAATCAATTTATTGATATAAAATTAAATTGTAAAAGTTGGTGTGGGGGCGTGCTTACTTTCTTAAATATTCTTCCGCGCCCTTAAGCGCCAATCCGATGCTCACTGAAAGCTGGGATTTTATTTCATTGAGCTTTGGCTCGAACACGGCGTCGTATTCAATCCGGCGCAGAGGATTGCCGAGAATTACGCGCGTGCCGAGAGAGTCGGAAAAGTATTGGTCAATTCCGGCCAGGCCCGCCGTGCCGCCGGAAAGGATCACTCCGTCAATTTTTGATCCGCCGTCGTTTTTATAAAAAGCTCCCAGCACTCTTTTCACCTCATTGATAATCAGATCCAGAGACGGAAAATTAATGTTGGACTCTTTGGAAAGAAAATCCTTGCCGGACATTTTCATCCTTTCCGCCCGCTCTTCATCGATATTCATACCGCGGGCAATAGCCTTGGTGATATCTTTTCCTCCGGCGTCGATATTGCGATTGACTTTAATCACTCCCTTTTCAATAAGAATTATATTGCAGACGCGGGCTCCGATATCCACCACCACGAAATTTCCCTGGTCATTGCCGACCAAGGAACGGAGCAGCGCGAAACTTTCCACTTCGATTGATTTAAGTTCCAGATCGGCATTTTTTACCAGCTGTTCATATTTAGCCACTTTATTTTTCGGCGCCGCCACCAGAAGCACCTGGATTTTGTCCGCCGGTTCTGCGGCATCGCTTTTTGCTTTTGCTTCATCGCCGCTTTTTTTGAGGAGATGGCTCGCGGTTTTTTTATTGACAATGTCCCAGCTTAAAACCACATCCTCCAGGGAAGTCGGGATGTATTTATGCGCTTCAAACCGGATGGCCTGATCAAGATCTTCCCGGCTCATTTCCGGAAATTCAATGAGCGTTATCAGCCCTCCGGAAGCCGGAATGGAGATATATCCCTCACGGCTCTTAAATCCGGCCTCCTTAATCATTTTTTTTAAATATACCGGCAAGGTCGAATCGAATGAGCTGTATTTTATATCGCCGATATTTCCCGCCTTCATCCACGCGTAATTGGAAAGAGTCGGCTTGCTGCTGCTCATCTTGATCTCCACGATTTTTATCGTCGAGGTTCCGATGTCAATGCCAAGAAATTTATTTTTTCCAAATCCAAACATTTTAGTTTTTTCCAATTTTGTCTCCGCGCCTTGCGGAGTTACAAAATTGAGAACTCCGCACTAATTCTGTGCAGAAACTTTTGTTTTTTGTTTTATTAAGCCGAAGGCGAGTCCGAACACCAAGCCAGACACATTTTGAAACTTTGTCGGAATTAGTGCGGGGGTATCACCTTTTCGTTTTCTGCCGTTATTATACCACATTATTAAAAAAGCAACTACTGCGGGAAGTTATCCACACCCAGCACTAACTTTGTGCTTGCGCCTACGGCGCATAATCGGCAAAGCCAGCACAAAGTTAGTGCTGGGCACAGCCCGATTTGTATATGAAATTTACAAATTTTTTGCTGATTGACACACCCGCTCGCGACATCTAAAATATAGTTGATAACTAAAATTCATGTTCAATAATTCAAACAACTCCAACTCTAAAAAAACCGGGCAAAAACTGACTAACCACGCCAGAAGAGCTTTTTTGCGCGCCGAAGACTTGGCCCGCAAACTCGCCAGCGGAGAAATTACCGCTATTCACCTGCTGTATTCCATTTATCTGGAAAAAGGCAGTTTGGGAGGTAATATTCTGAATAATTTAGGCTTGAAAAATTCCGATTTTCAAAAAATATTGCAGGTCGGCTCTCCGCAGCCGAAATTTTTACAATATTCCTCTCTCTCGCCTTCTGCTGAACTGAAAAAAGTTTTTACCCGCGCCTACAGCCTGGCCAAAGAATTCAATTTTTCCTATGTCGGCACGGAACATCTGGTTTATGCCCTATTTGATTCCGGCAGCGAAACAATCAAAAAAATTATCGCCCGCAAAGAAATCGAGCGCGCCCGGCGGGACGCCAAGGCGCACATCTCTTCCGGTAATTTTTCAGCCTTGGCCAAAATATTAAACTTGCCCGAGCTCGCCCTGGCCAAAAATCAGCCAGACTCAAAATCCGCCACGGCTTTTATCGACAAGTTTTGCGTTAATATCAATAAGGAAACCACGACTAAAAAAGAAATTGTCATCGGGCGGGAAAAAGAAATTGGCAGAATTATAAATATTCTGGGCAGAAAAAACAAAAACAATCCCCTGCTGATCGGCGATCCGGGAGTCGGAAAAACTGTTTTAGTTTCCGGATTGGCCCAGCTCATAAACTCCGGCCAAGTTCCGGCTTCGCTTTACCGGAAAAGAATTATGAATTTGGATGTCGCCCAGCTTATTGCCGGCACCAGTTTCCGGGGAGAATTTGAAGCGCGCCTCAAGGAAATTATCGGCGAAGCATCCGCTAATCAGGATGTCATTCTTTTTATCGATGAAATCCATAATATTGTCGGCGCCGGCAATGTTTCCGGCAGTTTGGATTTGGCGAATATTTTAAAACCGGCGCTAGCCCGGGGCGATTTGCGGCTCATCGGCGCCACTACAGCCGCGGAATACAAAAAATATATTGAAAAAGACGCGGCGCTCGAACGGCGCTTCCAGCCGGTTGAAATCAAGGAGCCGAGCAAGGAAGAAGCCAAAAAAATTCTTTTTGGCATTAAAGGTTATTATGAAAATTTCCACAATGTTTCTCTGGATGATGAGGCCGTTAATTTAGCCGTCGAACTGAGCATCCGCTATATCCAAAACCGGTTTTTGCCGGACAAAGCTATCGATGTCATTGATGAAGCCTCCTCCCAAATCCGCAGCCAGAATAATCCGCCGTGGCGGACTGATTTCTTAAAACAAATCCGCGGATTTGAAGACCAAAAACTGTCTCTCCTTGAACAAAAAGAAAAACTGGTAAGCGCCGAGAATTTTGAAGAAGCCATCGCGCTCCGGACCCGGGAAAAGGAACTCTCCGAAAAAATCGGCGCTCTGCAAAAAAGCCAGGCCGCCTCTGAAAAAGAAAATCGCATCCGCATCACCGCCGCCGATATTATTGAAACTGTAGCGAGAATTTCCGGAATTCCGGCGGAAAAACTGTCCGAAGAGCGCGGCTCGCGCATTAAAAATATCCGCAAAATACTTTCAGCCCAAATTATCGGCCAAAAAGAGGCCATTGAAAATCTTACCGGCGTTCTTCTGCGCGCGCAAACCGGCATCGGCAATCCCGATCGCCCGCTGGGATCCTTTCTTTTCCTGGGGCCGACCGGCGTCGGCAAGACGCTCACCGCCAAAATTCTCGCGCAGGAATTTTTCGGCCCGTCTGGCGGAGGGGGGGAATCATACATCCGCATTGATATGAGCGAATTGATGGAACGGCATAGCGTCGCCTCCCTCATCGGCTCTCCGGCCGGCTATGTCGGTTTTGGCGAAGGCGGAAATCTGACGGAAAAAATCCGGCGCAATCCATATTCGGTCGTGCTTTTTGATGAAATTGAAAAAGCCCATCCGGATGTTTTTAATATTCTACTGCAAATCCTGGAAGACGGCACCCTGACTGACGCCGAAGGCACAACAGTTAGTTTTAAAAACACTATCGTTATTCTGACTTCCAATATCGGCACCGGCGAATTTACCAGCGCCGCCCGCGTCGGCTTTGAAGACGAAAAATCCGCCGCCAGCCGGATTGAAAGATTCAATACTATTAAAGGCCAGGTGCTCAAGGAATTGGAGCAAAAAATCCGCCCGGAACTTTTGAACCGTTTGGATTATACAGTTGTTTTCAACGCGCTGGGGATGCCGGAAATCCAAAAAATAGCCGGGCTGGAAATGCAAAAATTGGCCGCGCGGCTTTTGACCAAGGGCATCGAGCTGTCGTTTGGAAAAGATGTTTTGAAATTTATCGCCCGAAAAAGCCTGGCTGTGAACCAGGGCGCGCGCTTGGTGCGCAAAAATATCCAGGAATTACTTGAGAATAGGATAGCGGAAATGATAATTTATGATAAAGTGGTGGATAATAAAATCACAGTCAGCATCGAGAAAGACAAAATAAAAATAGCCTAAGCTTTGAAAATACTCAAACAAACACAAGAATTTATTCTTGACACTTTATTCCCAATTCAGTGTGTCTCTTGCGGCCATCCTAATATTTGGCTCTGCGAAAATTGTCTGCAAAAAATCCAACTGCTTTCCTTCCAGCTTTGCCCGCAATGCGAACAGCTGATTACTCAAAACGGCCGGCTTTGTTCTTTTTGCAAAGCCCGAGGAGCTCCGCTGGACGCGCTAGTCGTAGCCACGCGCTATAAAGAAGGCAGTGTTTCTAAATTGGTCCATCTATATAAATATAACTTTATTGAAGATTTGAGCGCGCCCCTGGGAAAACTGCTGGCCAAGGCGCTTTTGGATTCCGGCTCTGCCGTTCCGGATATGATTATTCCCGTGCCCCTGCACTCAAGGCGTCTGCGCTGGCGCGGATTCAATCAGGCGGAATTTTTGGCTAATTATATCGGCTTTAATTTAACTCCGGGATATGCCATTCCGATTTTGGGAAATGTCCTGAAAAGAATCCGCTATACTCCGCCGCAAATGAAGATCAAAGATTATTTCCAAAGAGGAAAAAATATGCGGGATGTTTTTTCCGTAGCGGCCGGACCGCTACAATTAAAAAATAAAACTATTTTACTTATCGACGATGTCGCCACCACCGGCGCCACGCTTTTTGAATGCGCCAAGGCGCTAAAACAAAATGGCGCCAAAAAAGTTTGCGCCGCCGTCATTGCCAGACAAGAGATGGAATAAAATTTCAACCATGCCCAAAAACACAAAAACCCTGAAGGGGGTTTTTGCAAAAAAATATAACTTTATAGGTTGCGGGCTGCGAGTTGCGGGTTTTGGGTTACAGGATTTATTTTCCCATCTTCCTCCGGATGAACGCCGGAATTTCCAGTTCGTCGTCTTCGTCTTCCAGCGATTTTTCCACCTGCGTGAAAATTCTTTGCGGTTTCGGCTGGACTTTTTCTTCAATAATCATTTTGTGCTCGCTCTGGGACGGGAAAGTAATCTTGGCTTTTTTTTCTCCTTCATTTTCCTGACTCTTGACGCGCTCGATGGAAAGCCGCGACATTTTTTCTATCGGAGACTCCTTCACTCTGTCCGCGTCAAAGCCGGTCGCGACGACTGTAATTTGCACTTCGCCTTTTCTGATAGTTTCATCCACCACCGCGCCGAAAATAACTTTGGCATTCGGATCGATTGATTCGGTGATAATATTGGCCGCTTCATTAATTTCGAGCATAGTGAGATCGTTGGATCCGCTGACATTGAATAGCACTCCCTTCGCGCCGTCAATGGAAAGCTCCAGCAGCGGACTATTGATAGCCGCCTTAGCCGCGTCCGCCGCGCGATTTTCGCCCGCGCCCAAACCGATGCCCATCAAAGCCGATCCGCTGTCAGACATAATGGCTTTCACATCGGCAAAGTCAACATTGACTACGCCCGGCTTGGTAATCAGGTCGGAAATGCCCTGCACGCCCTGGCGCAGAACATCATCTACAATCTTGAAAGAATTTATCAGTGTTGTTTTTTTATCGATAATTTGCAGTAATTTGTCATTGGGAATAATGATAATCGTATCTACCCGTTCGCGCAAATTTTCCAGTCCTTCTTCCGCAATCGCCCTTCTTTGCGCGCCTTCGAAAGCAAACGGCTTAGTCACCACCGCCACCGTCAGCGCCCCGAGCTCCTTGGCTGTTTCCGCCACAATTGGCGCCGCGCCTGTTCCCGTTCCGCCGCCCAACCCGCAAGTGACAAAAACCATATCCGAACCCTTGAGCACTTCTTGTATTTCCTCCCGATTTTCTTCAGCGGCTTGCCGTCCCACATCCGGATTCATGCCGGATCCCAGTCCCTTGGTCAGATTTTTTCCAATATGGACTTTTTCCGTCGCCTTATTGTGATGCAGGGCCTGCGCGTCCGTGTTGATCGCCACAAATTCCACGCCGCGCAATTTCGATTCAATCATCCGGCTGATTGCGCTTCCTCCGGAACCGCCAACGCCTACGACTTTAATGCGCGCGAATGTTTCTACGGGTGGTTTGATCTCTGCCATTTTTGTCTTGAGCGATAGCGAGAAGCTACAAAAATGAGCATCCCGTACCGATTCTAAATTAAATCTTAAAAAATTCAAAAAAAATAAGCCCGACAAATAAAATTAAAAATCAACTTGTAAAGCAGTCTTTAATATTTTTTGTTTTAGGCTTTTAGTTTTGGTTTTAGAAACTACCCGATTTTTACCCAAAAAATCCTCGCCCTTTCAGTACTTAAATCTATCATATCCGGCTATTGTATGTCAACCCCGTTAAAAGTTTTAAGAAAGACTTGTCAATACCGCAACATTAAGGCGAAGACGCTTTGCTTGAGCGTGTCCGTAAAATATGGTCTATCAACGAACTTTTAACGGGGTCAAACCCCTAAAACTAACCCGCTTTGGGGGCCTATTTTACGGCAAAAATTTACCCAGCCATTTTTTCATATGATCAACCGTTCCGCCCATATTGCCTCCGATATGTTCAGCCAATCTTTTTCCAAAAAATCCGCCGCCGCGCGATCCCCGGCCAACATTTTCCGCGCCCCACATAACTAGTCCGACAGCCGTAACAAAAGATGGCTCATCAACTTTATCCACTAATCCGCCGAGGCGCGCCGGAAATCCGGTTTGCGCGGGCAGGCCCAAAATATTTTTAGCCAGATCCACCGCTCCCGGAATTTTAGCCGTTCCCCCCGCCAGCACCGCGCCCCCGGGCAGCAGCTTGTCGCGCGCGATCATTTTCAACTCTTTGTTCACCATATTGAAAATTTCCTCGAGCCGGGCTTCGATAATTTCCGCCACATGATGGCGCGATACTATGCCTTCTTCATTGGGATCAATTTCCGCCAAATTAATATCTTCTTTTTTATTAATATCCCGCGGCAGCGCGTTGCCGAATTCTATCTTTACCTTTTCCGCGACATCAATAGAAGTGCGCAAGCCAATTGCCAAATCGTTGGTGATATGGCTGCCGCCAATCGGCAAAATGGCTGTATGCAAGAGGTCGTTTTCCTCATAAACCGCGATGGATGTTGTCCCGCCGCCAATGTCCACCAAGACTACCCCTAATTCTTTTTGCCGCTTGGAAAGAGTAGCTCTCGCGGCAGCTAAGGGAGAAAGCACAAAGTCGCCGATTTCTATGCCGGCTTGTTCGATGGATTTTTGGAGGTTTTTAATGACTGGAGCGGAGCCTTCGATGATCATAGCATCCACCTCTAAACGCACCCCGTTCATGCCCAATGGGTCTTTGATATTTTTTTGGTCGTCCAAGGAATAGCCTCTGGGAATAATGTGGATTATTTCTTTGTTGGGCGGAATAGAAATGGCCTGTGCCGCGTTAATCACCCGCTCAATATCATCTTCAGTCACTTCCCCGTCGGCGCGCCCCACCGCGATCACGCCCTTGGAGTTTTGGGAAACAATATGATTTCCGCCGATGCTTACGACTGCGCTTTTCACTGAAACGCCGGCGCTTCTCTCTGCTTTTTCCACTGAATCATTTACTGATTTTACTGCTTCTTCCAGATCAACGATCATCCCTTTTCTGATGCCGGCCGATTCGGAAACTCCAACACCAATCACCCGCGGAAGTTCTTCCTCGGGGAAAATCTGGACGATTACCGTTCTCACATTCGCCGAACCGACATCAATGCCGGCAATAATTTCGTTTTTTGCCATTGCTTCTAATTAAAAATGTTTCTAAAGTAAGGATAAAAAATAATCACGCCCACGACAATAGCCATCGTCGCCGAAATCATCACCACCGCCGCCATAATGTCCTTCACTAGCCGGGCATAGGGATGGATGCGGGGCTTCAAAATGTCCACCACGCGCTCCACTACCGTGTTTGTCAGTTCCGTGATAAGCACCCACATAATCATCAGCATCAGGATTACGGCTTCCCAGTTTTTGACTTTAAAAACGAAAATTAAAATGACGACAAGAAGTCCGATGACCAGCTCAATCTGAAAATTTCTTTCGTTGGCCAAAACATATTTGAGGCCCCGGCAGGCGTGCCGGCAGCTTCTGCCAAATTGCCTAATTTGCTGTGTCATATTTATTTTTATTTTTATCTGTTATATGTTGTGTAATACACATTATGCGTTACGCGATCCTGCACCTCAAACATTTTTTTTCCGTGCTTCATTCCTAAAAGATGCAACACGCCATGAGAAACAACATTGGCTAATTCTTTTTGTAGACCAATCTTGTTTTTCCGGGCATATTCCTTAATGTCAGTATAGCACAAAATCAGCTCGCCGAGAAACACCGCGACATCCTGCGAATTATCCACAGCCTTTTTGATCGCCGCCGCGCTTTTATATTCCGCGAATGACAAAACATCCGTCACGCTGTCATATTTTCTATATTCTTTATTCAATCGGCGGATTTCCTCCGGCGCGACCAGCGCCAGGCTCAAAAAAATTTCCTTATTTCCCAAGGACTCAAAACCGGCCTCCGCCAGAGTTTCCTCCGCGACTTTTTGAAAAAAATCCTCCCCAATCGGGCTGGAAGTTGTGTTGTTGACTTGGAGTCTGATTGGCATATGGGAATTATAGCATAAAAAAAGGCCGTGATATACAAAGACCACATAAGATTTTCTCCTTTTTATAACAAATAAAAAAGCCCTTGCCGGAAGCCCGGCAAGGGAGTGTAAATATTATCAGTAGTTATACTGCAATTTTGACGCCAGCGTATTCTTTGGCGACAAGCAGATAGCGTCTGCTGATTTCAGCAAGGTGATCCTTTGAAAGCCGCGGTATCAGTGGAACATGATATCCTTTTTTGCGGGCTCTTTTAACTTGTTCGTAATATCCCATCTCGATGAAGATTTGACGAGGATATTCTTTTGAGTAGTGGATAATCTTGCCATCCACTATCTTACTGGGTCGGTCTTCATCTTGAGTGCCGAAAACATCGACGATCATTTTTCTACGATCGGGACCCATGCCGCATTCTTTCTTGCCGTCGAGCCTAATAAATCCTGCTCTGATCATTTCGAGATCGATCGCGCCATTGAGTCTATGGATGATGCTCCAAAACTCGTCGTAATCTTTCAGGGTAATACCACCCAATCGGCAAACTTCAGCCATAATAATATCTCTGTCTACATTCTCAAACTTTGTAGTTGTATGCTCGATGGGGTGAGGGAAGGGTGTTCCTTCTGCAGGTATCTTTCCTTTTAACAGCCCGTAATCCTCAGGCTTTTTTGTTCCTTCCTTGAAGGCCCTGATAATACTCCCCGCAGCTCTTATACGATCTATCCATTCGGCAGGCACAACATAGTTGCTGTCCTTAAGGGTCAGGGGGCGATCGGTTATAATCTTCATTTCCCGTACCCTTATAGTTGTCTCGTCAATCTGCTCCATGAAATGCGTCGGAATGCCAATCATTTTGGCTATTTCAAATGATTTTACTGCACAAGCGCAGATAGCGGCACCTTTCCCGGGAATCTTGTCTTTTGATCTGCCTACATCAAAAACCGAAAATGAATCATTGAATCGAAACGCGATTGATTTTTTGTCGACACGATATAAATCTTTTGCGCTTCCGGGTCTTATAAACTCCAGCTTTCCCATTTCTATTTCACCTCCTTTTCTAGAGACTTTGCTGTCTCAAGAGCATCTTCGAGCGTTCTTATTTTTATGGGCTTATCTTGCACGGCTTTGATTGCGGGGAAATTTCCTTCAATGGCTCTCTTGCAAGCTCGGTAAAAGCCAATATGTCCTACATAATCATCAAAGATTACTTGCGTTCCCGGCACCTGCAAAATGCTCATTATTGCTGCCTGGGTTTGTTCTGGTGTTTTGCCCTGAAAAGCCACGCCAATTACCGGCACCCTCATTTCACCCATTCTATAGCGAAGAATAGCATCTGCTGTCCCAGTTAAATGATTGGCCATTCCCGCACCAATAATCCACACATCGACATCTTCTGTAAATTCAGCGAGATTGCCAATAACCTCATCCGTGTTACGATGTATGCTATTAGTTATTACAACAGGCACCTGTGCTCTACCATCTTTAGCTGACATCTTGAGATATTCAAATCCACCGATACATTGCTTCAAATCGCTGTCCGATCCGATCATAATACCAATTCTTACAGGTTTCATAAATTGTCCTCCTTTCCTTACAGTTTGTTTTTTGCTTCGATTTTTTTGAGAAAACTTTCATAGGCTACATCGCCCGGATAAATGGGCAAGTGATTGATCTGCGACATCGTCACAAGTGGCTTTTGAAAACAGTTTCGAGTGCAGGTTTCCTCACGCCAAAAAGGCAAACTTAGACTAATGACGGAATGAAAGAAATATCTATCCTTAATACTTTTAGCAAGCATCTCAATTCCACTCATATCCGCGAAAACACATATCCCCAGAACTTTGGCTCCATTGCCTTCAGCCAATTGGATCAACCTGAAAAGGCTCGCCCCAGTAAGATTAACATCATTGACGATGACAACTTTTTCCCCTGGCCTGATTTCAAATCCTTCAATAAATTTGCCAATTGGCCTTCCGGTTTCCGGCTCAATTTTAGTATAAACCGCCCGCATTGCTTTTGTCTCAGATGCCAGGCTATATGCGAAATACATTCCTTGCGCCGACGGGGCTAAAAAAACATCCGGCCTTTCCGTCATGTTTTTCGCCCATCCAGACATCTCTCTGCATATCCCTGATACATAGTATGGATACTGACTTACGGCCTGCATACGAAAAAATGTATCCGAATGAAAACCGCAAAACTCAAAGTGGCCATCAAAAATAACTGGCTTTGTTTCCCTGAGTAATTCCTGAATGTGCCATTTTGTTAAAAAATATGTCTTGTTTATTTCGACGGCCTTCTCTAATCTTTCTTCATAGCTTTTCATTTTTTTCATTCCTTTTCGGTCTTGCCGATTTTTATTGTTTTTACATTAATCTTATTCTGTTTTTAAGGATCTCTTTGCGATCCTCGCAAAGTATTTTATCGTAGCAACTTTCCGCCCAAACCGCAACTTGCGCAAAGGTAAAATTATGCTGTAATAAAAATTCGATGTAAGTAATTTCAGCCAAAGGCTGATCCGCCTATGGAGGAAATTACATAATTTGTTCAGTAACTAGTTCAGTAACAAAACCTTGAAAAAATTTTATCATTTTCAATTTTACATTTGTTATGCTATCACCTGACAAATGTAACTTTTTCAGGTGTGTTTTTTTCCGCATATGCAAGAAATATCACACTATTGAAAACTTCGCCATAAAAAAAATCCGAGTGGCTGATAAAACAACCACTCGGTTCATATTTTTAAATTCCAAGACGCCATCCTCCGCTATTATTTTGCCTGGATAAAAGATTCGTAAGCCACATCGCCCGGAATTACGGGTGAGCACGCAATCTGCTGCATTGTCACCAGCGGTTTTCCGTCGCAGTTTTGCGCACAAACATTCTCGGGCCAAAAGGGTAAATTTAAATTAATAACAGAGTGAAATGGATATTCCTGTTTAATATCTGCCTGGCCTCCGCTCATATCCGCAAAAACGCATGCGCCCAAAACTTCAGCGCCCCTGCTTTCGGCCAATTCAATCAGCCGGCGCAGGCTTTCACCCGTAACATTAATATCATTAACGATGACAACTTTGTCTCCCGGGTTAATTCTGGATCCATCCCAAAATTCATTGGTCGGCCGGCCTGTTTCCGGTTCGATATTAGCATAAGCCGCCCTGACGCCTTTCGTCTTCGCCAGATCGTGCGCAATATGCATTCCCTGCCCAGCCGGAGACAGCGCGACATTAAATTTGGGAAAATTTTTGTCCGCCCATGATGCAATCTCGTCGCCGATTTTTGTCGAATAGCGCGAATATTGGTTTATAGCCTGCATTCGCAGATACCCCTCCGAGTGAAAACCGAGGAATTCCAAATGTCCGCCAAAAATAACCGGCTTTGTTTCCAACAGCATTTCCCGAATGTTTTTTTCGGTTAAACCATACGGATTGTTTATGCTGACTACTTCTTCCAATCTTTTCTGGTAGTCATTTGGAATCATCCTCCCCCTCCCTTTCTGGCCTGTGGCCGATTTTCACATTTCTTTCAATTTTCAAAGGGCTTAAACAAAGCAAATTTAACCTTTTTTTGTCTTTTTCCCCTGCCACCACTTTAACGCAAAAAAGCTAACTTGGCAAACGAAAAAAGCCATAAAAAAAATCGCCGGTGCTGTGCCACCGGCGGTTGGTCTGAAAATACCTCCCTCTTTCTTGATTTACATCAGGCTGTTATTGTTCCCGGAGGAACAAATGCCGTATTGTTGTAAAAAAAGTTTTTGCTGTAACGCCAAGGATTATCTCCCCACCATTCCACAAAGAGAAAATAGTGCGCCTTTAAACCGTGAAGTTTCAGCGATCCCACCAATGTCATCGCAGGCTCATCCAGTTTGTGTTCATTCCCAAACAAATTAACATAATCATTTTTGAAAACACTAAACTCAATGTTTGTTTTCAGACGCATATCTGGCGCAAGATTGATCCACACCTGATCCACACGGTCTCTTCCGAACATTCCCGCCGACACATGTTCATAGTTTTTTACTGCATAAGCGTCTATAAACCTGTCAACGCAGAAACTGCTTTCGAACGACCGTGCAATTGACATAAATTTCGGATTCATGCGCACGGCCTCTGTATATTCCTTCTTGCTTGTGTTTATTTCACAAACACGGATGTCATCTCCCGGCGTATGCCCTAAATCGCAGTCGATTACCAAAAAATTTTCCAGGCGAAAAAGAGATAGGCTTACGCGATGCGGAAGAACAATCCTGACAGGATTATTGTCATCATACATATTGAAGACTTCAAATTTTCCGTTTTTATCTGTCCTTAAAAAACCAATATCCATTTCGTCCTCCTCTCTTTTCAAAATTTTCAAGAATTTTCCCTTGCCTGTTTTTTTGCATACTTTCCTCACATTCTTTCCTTTTTAATTCTGCTTTATTTTTCACTTCTTTAATTGTCAAAGATCCGCTTTACCTATACTTCAGTAAAGTATTTAATCGTAGCAAATACGCGGAAATATGCAACTTGACAAAAGCCCCTAAAAATTATTTTGGAAAATAAAAGAGGCAACACTTTTTCACGCTCGCTGGCGTAATTAGTGCTGCCTCTTACTTTCTTTTTTGCAGATTTACTGCCTGTTATTTGCTTTTGTGCCTTCGGGCAATATATCAACGAATTTTTCCCCTCCTTCTTCATAGAAATCATCTCCGAATCTTTTCTTTATTTCTTTCTGCCCTTTTTCAGTAACAGAAAGAAAACCCAAGCGCCCGCTTATCAGACCCTTGCTTTTAAGCTTTTCCACCATTTTCAGGCTTATATTCGCGTTAACTCTTTTGGAAACTTTTTTTAAGTTCCGTAATTGATTTTCGGCAATTTTCATATTTCCCCCTTTTTCCTGCTATATTTTAAATTGTTAATGTTCTGGCCTATTTCTTTTCAAAGTCTTTCATCCTAGCAAGTTTGTCCCAAATAGGCAAGCAAACCCCCATTTGCAACATTCCGACATTCTCCCTCCAAAGGCGGACAAGTAAGAATGTCGGAATGTTTTTTTCAGCTGATTATTTTGTTCAGTAACTAGTTTAGCAACAATAAATAAATATCATCACAATATAAACTATGCGACAGCATAAAATTTGTCGTGATTATATTCGAGTAAATAATAAGCTTATTTAGCAAGATGGATATTTGGGCGCGCTGCCTTGCGCGTCCTGCCATTCCTGAATGCTGCCTCCCTTGACTTCAACCGCGTCCGCCGGGCGCAGATTGCGAATTTGTTTCCGATTCAAAATTTTATAATGCTTGATGTCGACCAGGTGCTCGGGGATATAAAAAACTTCTTCTTTGGTTGTCATCCAGCCCAGAGAATCAAAGCGCTTCAGATTGACCGGACGCGCGAAACTGCGCAAAGTTTTTTTGCTGGTGTTGGTATTCACATAATCATGAAAATAACTCATCGCCAGTTCCCGGATGGAATTATAGATCGGCTCGCGATAACGCAAAACGGAATGGTTGGTTTTGGAAATGGCACCCCATTTGCCGTCAATTTTGAAAACAGCCACCACATGATCGTAATCCGTCTTGTCCGCCGTCAGATCCAAAAGCAGCGGCGGATGCCCATGTACGCGCAGTATCATGGCCGCCAGAATAGCCCCTTCAATGCAATGGCAGGAATTTTTTTCCAAAACTGTCATAGGCGAAAAACAGGTGTCGCCGCTTTCTTCAAAGTTCATCGGCATTGTATCCAAAAAGTTCTGGATTTTGGCCGGTGTGTTCAACTTTTTCAAAATCGCATATTCTTTTTTGGGTAGAATCTTTTTCACCCCGCACTAACTTTTGATATTGCCAATTTGAAAACACCAAAAGCACATTAAAATTATTTGCATTCACTTCCCCGCAAAAGTTAGTGCGGGGTTCACAGAGTAATTATACCACTAAAAATGAAAGGTTCCTCCGGAATGGGAAATTTTAGAGCCAAAACAAAAACCGCCCGGTTTTTGAGAGGGCGGTTTTTGGCTTATTTGAAGTTAATTTATCCTAACAACTCTTCAGCTACCTTTTTGACATCATTCCCATCCGCCTGGCCTTTCAGTTTTCCCATCGCAGCACCCATAACTTTCCCGATGTCGGCCTTGCCTGATGCTCCAGTTTGTGAAATTGCTTCCTTGATAATTTCGCGAACTTTATCTTCGCCCAATTGCTCCGGCAGATACACGGAAATAATTTCTATTTCTTTTTTCTCTTTATCCGCCAAATCCGCGCGGCCGCCTTTTTCAAACTGCTCCACACTGTCGCGCCTCTGCTTCACCGCGCGCGCCAAAACTTCAAGGACCTCCGCGTCATTCAATCCTTCTTCTTTTTTCATCTTTTCGATTTCCGTATTTTTAATCATCGCGTCCAGCATGCGCAGAGTGTCCCGTTTTATAGTATCGCCAGACTTCATGGAGCTCTTCAAGTCTTCAGATATTTGTTTTTTTAGTGACATAACATTATTACCATTACTAACTTACGAACTTAGCGAAATTATGAATAACGCACATTTGTAATTTAGCTTGATTAGTATGTTCGTAAATTATTCTTTAGGAATTAATTTTTTCTTCACATTCCTGAAAGTTCCTTCATCGAACTTGCCCATTTTTTTGAGCCGGTCCACAACTTTTTTCACTTTCACTTTATACATCGCGCCTTCCCGGATTTCCCGTTTGCTTTTTTCGTCCTGGCGGAATCTGGTTTTCCTGGCCTGCGCCAAAACACCGCTCTGTTGAATCCGGCGGCTAAAACGCCTGATCAGGCTTTCGCTAGTTTCTCTATCCTTCTTTTTTACTTCAATCATAAAGACCCCCTTTCTGTTATGTGTGATTATTATTTTCGTGATATACGACTACATTATCGGCTTTGAGTTTTCTTTTTACCAGATCAATCAATTTGTCCGCACTCACAATTTCCTGCACTCCGCTCGCCATGTTTTTAATTATTACAGTTTTGTCGAGCGCTTCTTTCTGCCCCAGAATCAAAGTTATCTCCACACCCTGCTTATCTGCCTCGCGCAATTGGGACTTTAGGCTCCCGCGCCCGAAACTTTCCGCCGTAAGAATTCCATTCCTTTCCAGTTCTGAAAAAAGTTTGAGGCTTTTTTTCTTAGCTAGTTCGCCCAGTTGCGCTAAAAAGACTTTCGCCCTAGGCGCGCGATAAGGCTTGGCCTGCACCCGTTTCATTTCCAAAATCAGCCGCTCTACGCCAAAACCGAAACCAATGGCTGGCGTCGCTTCTCCTCCCAGCATTTTTATGAGTCCGTCATATCGGCCGCCGCCGCCCAAAGAATTTTTCCGGCCTTCTTCCGAACCCGACCAAATTTCAAAAACCGTTTTCGTATAATAATCCAGTCCGCGCACCATTTGCGGATTAATAACATAATTGAGATCCAACTCATCCAGATATTCCAAAACATATTTGAAATGCACCCGGCATTCGTCGCAAAGATGATCGATGGATTGCGGAGCCGTAGCCGCCACTTGCGCGCATTTGTCTTCCTTGCAATCCAAGACTCGCAAGGGATTGCGCTCCAGGCGGTTCTTGCAATCCTGGCAGAGTTTTTGTTTTTTCGATTCCAAATAATTCACCAGCAGTTCCTTATACTCCTTGCGGCAACCGGGACAGCCGATTGAATTGACCTGGATCTGCACCGACTTGATGCCCAGACTTTGGACAATTCGATGCGCCACCTGAATTACCTGCGCGTCCAAAATCGGATCAGATTCACCAAAAATATCATAGTTCACCTGAAAAAATTCGCGGTATCTGCCCTCTTGCGGACGGTCATAGCGATAAGCCGGACCGGTAGAAAAAAGCTTGATGGGTTTCGGCCAGACGCTCATTCCATGCTGGATATAGGCGCGGCAAATTCCGGCTGTCAGTTCGGGACGCAACGACACTTTGTCTCCGCCCCGGGTCACAAAGCTATACATTTCTTTTTGGACAATGTCCGTGCCTTCTCCCACGCCGCGCACGAAAAGATTGGTGAATTCAACCGCCGGAATATCAATCCGCGAATAGCCGTATTCGCGCGCCATCTTTTCTGTTGTTCGTCTTACCTGATCCCAATACGGCTGTTCGTCCGGCAAAATATCTTTCATGCCCCGCGGCGGCTGCAAAACAATCGGTTCGATAATCGCTTTCCCAGTTTCCTTGCCTCTCGCCTTCCTTGTCCGAATAGGTCTTGCCGTTTTTTTCATAGCCTTACGCACTGGTTTGTTTTTTTTCTTTGCCATAATTGTCTGCGAGCGCCTCGCGAGTAGCTACAATTATGAGCACCCCGCGAAAATTCGCTATTGAAACTATATATTATATTAAAATTTAGCCGTTAGGCGAGTTCACACACAAATTCAAACACCACACTGAAACTTTATTGGAATTTTCGCTGGGGTTGCCATTTATTATTCGGTGCTGGAATAGCCATCGCCTATTAAAATTAAAAAATCGACAATTGATCCAAAGGCCACGCCCTTAGTAATACTTTGCCGACAATGTCCGCTTCCTTCACTGGCCCCCAGGAGCGGGAATCGGAACTCGCCCCGCGATTGTCTCCCATCACAAAATATTCATTATCTTTGAGCGCAGTTACCGCCTCGCCCTGAGTTTTCACTTCTGAAGAAAGATAAGCGCTTTCATCCAAAACAATTCCGTCCGGATTTTCCTGATTGAATATCGTTACCGTTCCGTCCTTGATCTGCACCCGCTCGCCAGGGAGGCCGATTATTCTTTTGATAAAAAATTGGCTGCGATTTTTCGGATAGCGGAAAACCGCTACTTCCTGCCTGGTAAGCTCCCGGAAAGGATTAACCGTGAATAAATGAAGCTTACTGACATCCACCGCGGTTTGTTTATAGCCAAATTCATTAATGATAAGATATTGATTGTTTTCAAAATTAGGCTCCATGGAAGCGCCCTGCACAAAAAAAGGCTGGAACAAAAAAACCCTAACAGGCAGAATAATAACCAGCGCTAAAACAAAAACTTTGATTATTTCCAGTATGAAACCGCCAATACCGTAATATTGTTCTTCCGGAGTAACTTTCTTTTTTGGCTCAAAATCCATAATTTGCCCTAGATATGCTCTTTAAAATCTTCTGACTTTCCCAGTTTAGCATGATTTTAGTCCCTTGGCAAGGGCAGAAGCTGGCTTTCTCAAGCCATATTTTTAGTATCGCTACTAATGTAGTAATATATAGAAGTGGATGAAATTTCTTACCCATATCTAAACAAGCCTGCAAAGTCTTCTTTTGCCAAAAAAGCATTTTGGTTGTTTTCATTTTTAATTATTGTCGGCGCGGCTTATGGATCATTTTTAACTTACAAAATTTATTCCGTCGGGAAAAAAATAAATATTGAAAACACAGACACGCCCTCATTTTTACGAACCGCGCAGTCCCTCACTGCGGCAACATCAGTTGATTTAAAAGGATACGCGGACGGCCGGATTAATATTTTACTGCTCGGCATCGGCGGCAAGGGACATCCTGGGCAAAACCTCACTGATACGATAATGATAGTGAGCCTCAACACCCGGACAAACCAGGTGGCGCTTTATTCCATCCCCCGGGATATGTATGTTGATATTGCGGATTCCACTTCTCGAGCAAAGATTAACACAATCTATCAAATTGGCTTGGGCGACATGAAAAATGACCCCGCCTCCGGAGTGAATTTGATCGTGAAGACGGTTGAAGAATTAACCGCGCAGAAAATAAATTATTACGCGATTTTGAATTTCGGCGGATTTGAAAAAATCATCAACACCCTCGGCGGAATCAATATTGTAAATGAACGGGACATCTATGACCCAAGCTATCCGGGACCGAACTACAGCTACGCGCCTTTCAGACTGGAAAAAGGCTTCCATCATCTGGATGGGGCGACAGCTCTTAAATATGCCCGCGAGCGCCACAACGATCCTGAAGGCGATTTCGGTCGCGCCAAAAGGCAGCAGCAGGTTTTGCAATCCGCCAAAAACAAAATTTTTTCCGCTGGAACTTTTTTGAATCCTATCGAAGTCAACAATCTTCTTGACGCGCTGGGCAATAACATCGTCACCAATGCCGCGCCCGCCGAAATTGTGAGCTTTTTGAAACTCGCCCAAAAAATGGACACGCAGAATATCAACAATGTCGTTTTGGACGCCTGGAACAAAGATAGTCTTTTGAAAATCGTCCATATTAATAATTTTTCCGCGCTGGTGCCGCGCGTGGGAAATTTAAGTGAAATCCAGGAATTGGCCCAGAATGTTTTTGATTTGAATATTCTTAAAAGACGGCGCGCCGAAATTGAAAAAGAAAACGCGAGCATAGTTCTTATAAACGGCAGCGGGAACGCTAAAATTCTCACTGCCATCAAAAAACTTTTGAGCGTTAATTTGGATTATAAAAATGTGGCGGTGGCCAGCGCGGGAAAATTTATTTATGATAAAACAATTGTTTATGACTTGGGCAATGGAGCCAGGCCTTTCACGCTTGACGAATTGGCTACCAAATTGCCGGCGACAGTTTCCTATTTGATTGGCGCTGATATCCAAAAACTAGCCGGCAGCCAAAAAACGGATATGATTTTGGTGATTGGAAAAGATTTGGAGGAAAGGTATAATATGGAAGAAGGAACGCTGGAGGATTTAAATAAAGCACGCGATGATCAAGAGTCACAAGATTTTAATAAAAATTAGTTATATGAAAATTATTTTCGGTCTCGGCAATCCGGGAAAAGAATATGAATATACTCGACATAACATCGGCTTTGAGATTGTGGAAAAAATCAAAAATGATTGGAATTTTTCGCCGTGGGAATTTAACAAAAAATTCAACGCGGAAATTTCCAAGGGGACTGATATGTTGCTAGTGAAGCCACAAACTTTTATGAACCTTTCCGGCGAAGCCGTGCAAGGTATTTTAACTTTTTATAAACTGGCGCCAGATGACATTATTGTCATCCATGACGATCTGGACATTGCCGTTGGCAAATACAAAATCGCCACTGATTCCTCTTCCGCCGGCCATCATGGCGTCGAGAATATCATCGAAAAACTCGGTACGCAAAAATTCAAACGGATTCGCGTCGGCATCGGAACAGAGGCTTCCATAGAATCCTCTACGAAAAAATGCGAACTAGGCGCCCATGATTATGTGCTAGATAAATTTACGGAAGAAGAAATGGAAAAAATAAAAAACATCGAAAATGATGTTTTAGATGAAATTGAGCAACTTATAATAAAATAATAAGTCGAGCGAAATCCTTCCGTAGCTTTAGCGAAGGAGGATCAAAAAACTTTTGTAAAAATACTATCTTAGAAAAAATAAGGCAGGTCAGATCACTTGGCTAAGTGACCTTTCCCCGCCTTTTTTATTTACATACCACATCAGCATTTGTAGCCGATCCGTCACGGATTAAATCCTCCTTATGACGCTGAGCGAGAGCAGAACTCATCGGCTTTGTTTCCATTTTGAGTCCAGTCAGTCTGCTTTGGTATTCAACATGGCACACGGTTGTAATGGAAGTTTCCTTGCTGTTACTTGCATACGCCGAAGAAATACCCCCTTGTTTCTCCTCCGCATAACAACTGTCGTATAAAATTAAGATTGTAAAGAACAAAAAAATGCATCTGCCTGCTTTTTTCATCTTCATCTCTCCCTTTTCTTATAATTCTTTACTTCTCACGATCCCGCGTGAGATTGCGATAACTAAACATATTTTCTGCGCAATAATCTAGTTATTGCAAAAAAGTAACCCCTTGTCAATAGCCGTAAATATTTTTTGAAAAAAATAAGAGGCGGGTCATTGACCTGCCTCCTAAGAATTGTATTATAAACCTTGATGTTGTTTAGCTACCTATTTTCAAGGTTCTCGTCTGCGTTACATATGGACACAGCTTATTGAAAAGCTTCCAGAGTTTGAATAAAGTTTTGGAGTATTCCAAAAGCTTTTTCAGCGCCCAATACAAAAGAACTGCTGGAAAGAAGATGATCATAAAGATTTTTTTCGTTCTTTTCCATCCGCGCTCCCTTCTTTGCTGTTTTTGCTGGTAAAGAAATATTGCTTCACTAAGCGAGTGACTGGCAATCATGAGCCTTACGATCTTCATCCTTCCCTTGTTAAAAGGGCGTATGTCATAAACATTCGCGGCTATGTCATCAAGAGCACTTGCCGTCATAATCGGAATAAACTCGAGATACGCTATTTCTCTTTCTAAAATTCCGAAAATTTCCCCGAATGCGGCAACGAGCTTTATGATTTTCAGTTCTCGCTCTTCCTTGCTAAGCGATTGAAGCCATTTGTTTTTTAGCACCCATTTGGCCTTTATTCTTTTTCTCCTGAACTCATCTCCGCAGGCTTCGTTCAACACATCGGCATTAGAAATGAACCTCGGATCATACTTGTTAAAAGCCTGCGATGAAAATATCGCCAAAAGAATCCCCGTTGCCAGAAACATCAGCATCCCGATTATTATTATCGGAGAAGGAACCGCTTCATTTACATTAGCCACAAACACTGCCAATGAGGCAACAAATGTAAACCCGACGCCGAAAGGCATTGCTTTTTCAAGCGCTATGCAGAATTTTTCCATTTGCTCTTCGGTCAAATTTTTCGAAAGAAATGCCATCAGAGCGAAAAAGACAAATGGGAAAATGAATACGAGGGAAACCATGCCTAACATGGAAATTATTGAAATCACCATACTGGCAAAACTTTCCAAAATCCCCCAGACCCAAAGCGCGATTTTCGCAATCACCTGATAGTACGGATAGGTAATTCTGATTAGCAGTCCCCCGGCAAATGTCGGGAGCGCTATTTTGAGAATCATTGCCACTTCGGGGTGAGCCCAAAAGTAGAATCTGTTGTTTTTTTTGTTCAGTATCAAAAAGAGACCGGTAAAAACCAAAACAACAGTCACGCTTGCCCAGAATATACCGAGTGGTTTGGCAACAAGGTAAGTCCCAATTACTGCTGCAATAGCTGCCGCAGATACAACTAAACCTCCTGCTATTACACCGATTAAAGTAAGCGCCTCTTCATGCCTTTCTCCAAAGTCGTTCCATTTTTTCTTGACATTTTCAGTCAAGATTTTATTGAACGAATACTTCGCCGTGGCAAGCGCCAGCCAAACAGGAGTGAACATTCCCGGAATCGCCATACCTATAAACAGGGCATTCGGAATAGAATGCGAGTGTCCGCTTGCGATAACCGATGCCATCGCAATAGCCAGTACGGGCGAGACAACCCAGAAGAGAAACTGCATCAGAAGCGTATACCAGAAGCCGGGACAGATGTGCGTGCTTAATTGTACTAGCTTTTTTGGCTTCCAGACATAATTACTCCGCACAGATCGGTACAGCCCCCAGTATTTTCCATCTTCCATATTAACAACGAAGTCATCCGCATGGTTTTTCACTGAAAGGAATTGCAGAGGGCTAATCTCGATTTTTTTTGTATCATTCGCAACTCCCCTGGGGAAAGCGTTGAAACCAAAATCGAGATTGAGTAAATTGTAAGACATTGCTCCCTTGCTGGCATATCTCTTTTCATCGTCGTCATATTTAGCCTCTGCTAACAATTTTTCCGCCGTTATGCCTCTGAACCTTTTGTCAAATTTTGTGAATACGCGAGGCACCTCGTTTCTGGAAAAAAGGTCCAGATAGTTTTCCTGGATTGAAGAGAGCTGATTTGCAGTAAGTCTGCGCAGAAAAGACTCACAGCTTGAAAAATCGATGTTGTAGCCCCAGAGTATTTTTCTCCATACTTTTGTGGGAAAACACTCAACAATTGCCACGACTTTGATAAACGGATTTTTGTCTTCAAAAAAAGACTGTAGGAATTCGGGCCGTTCATTTGTCGTTAATGCCGTCATCGCCTTCTCTATGATAAACTTCCAAAAAACTAAGGCGTCGACAATATCCTCTCGCAGCATTTTCGAACCAGGAGTGTTTCCATAGTTATACTCCATCGAAAAAACAGCTGCCCTTTCCGAGAGTCTGAAAAGCTCCCACCATCTCAACAACATAGCAAATCTTTCTTCCATAACTGCCTCCTTTTTAGTGCCTCAAATTTTAATTCGACTTTTTTGTTATGTTTTCAAAAAACTTTCCCTTGCCTTTCACAGTCCCGCGCGTGAGTGGCATCCCGCGGTGAATTATCACTTTGGGTTGTACTTCACCCCGTTAGAAAAATGAGAATGTGTATTCTGGAATATTAATGTTATTTGCTTACAAAACATTTAATATCCCTTAGTCTACCTTGTCATTTTTCTAATGGGGTTACTCTCCTGCAAACCAAGGAGGAGGCTTGCATTCGAACTTACGAGCGAGACCGTGAAAACCAATAGCATAAAGTAGCAAATAATGAAGTTTTTGTCAACCCCATTAGAAGTTTTGGGGAATATTTGCTAATATTAAAAATATTAAGGCGAAGCCGCTTCGCTCACATGTATCCGAAAAGAAAAATCTAGCGACGAACTTCTAACGGGGTCAAGCGCCAAAAATATTGCTATATTTAGAAAGTGCTATGAAATTTCTGAACGCTCTCAATAAAATTAATGGACTGGGTTCGCAAAAAATGCGCGCTTTGGTTTCCTATTTCGGCGAACCGGAAAATATTTGGCAAGCCGATTTTGACGCGCTGCTTAAAAGCGGTATTGGTGAAAAAATAGCGGAGAAAATTTGCGAGCACAGGAAAACCGTTGATCCGGACGCCGAGTGGGAAAAAATGCAAAAGGAAAATGTGCGGATGATAACGCTCAAAAGTCCGGAATATCCACGATTGCTCAAAGAATCCGCCAACCCGCCTTACATTATATATATAAAGTCCAATGATAAGGATCTCGATCTCAACAGCTTGACTATGATTTCGATTGTGGGATCGCGAAAATACACTTCTTACGGCGCGCAAGCCACTACTTCGTTCGCGCGGGATTTGGCGCAAGCCGGTATAACAATTGTAAGCGGGATGGCTATCGGCATTGACGCTATCGCCCACCGCGGCGCGCTCGATGGCGGCGGAAAAACCATTGCCGTTTTGGGCGGCAGTCTGGACGACGCCAATATTTATCCGCGCGTGAATTTTAATCTGGCGCGCGAGATTATGGAGAATGGCGCGCTGATTTCGGACTATCCAATCGAAACGCCAGCCGGAATCCCCGGCAATTTTCCGGCGCGCAACCGCATCATCGCCGGACTGTCTCTAGGAACACTAGTCGTCGAAGCCGGAGTTGAAAGCGGAACGCTCATCACCGCCAACTGCGCGCTGGAATATGACCGCGAAGTTTTTTCCGTTCCTGGCTCAATTTTTTCCGCGCAATCGGCCGGCACCAATAATCTTCTGCGCCAGGGCGCAAAAATCGTTACCGGCGTCAAAGATATTTTGGAAGAGTTGAATTTAGGCGAAGGCCGGGAAAAAATGCCCGCGCTTCCTAAAATTCCCGAGAATAGGGAAGAAGAAATTTTATTAAAATATTTATCGAACGAACCTCTTCACATTGACAATATTTCCAAACTGTCTAAACTGGGAGCAGTGTCCGTTTCCTCCACGCTCGCGATGATGGAAATAAAAGGCTGGGTGAAAAATATTGGAGGACAGAATTATATAATTTTATGAAGTTAGTTATCGTCGAGTCTCCTACTAAAGCTAAAACAATTTCCAAATTTTTAGGAAAGGCTTTTACTGTGAAATCAAGCTATGGACATATCCGCGATTTGCCCGCCAAAAAAATGGGCATTGATATTGAAAATAATTTTGAACCGGAATATGTCATCCCGGCCAAGGCCGCCGAAAGAGTTGAGGAACTGAAAGAACTCGCCAAAAAAGCAGAAACTGTGATCCTCGCGACTGATGAAGACCGCGAAGGAGAAGCTATTTCCTGGCACCTGGTTTCGGCCTTGAATCTAAATCCGAAAGAAACAAAAAGAATTGTGTTTCACGAAATTACTAAAAGCGCGATTGAAAAAGCATTGGAAAATCCGCGCGCCATTGATCTTAATTTAGTGGACGCCCAACAGGCTCGCAGAATTTTGGATCGCCTGGTCGGTTTTGAGCTTTCTCCATTTCTCTGGAAAAAAATCCGCCGCGGACTTTCCGCCGGGCGCGTGCAATCAGTAGCGCTCCGTCTCATTGTTGAAAGAGAAAGAGAAATTGAAAAATTCAAATCCGAAAAGTATTTTGCCATTACCGTCAAACTGAAAACTGGCGGCAAGCAGGAAATTTTTGATTCTAATCTGGTTGAAGTGGACGGCCAGAAAGTTGAGCAAACCCTGACCCTGAAACTATTCGCCGGGGATTATAAAATCAAAAAGACTATCATTGACAGCCAAAAAAAGGCCGACGAGGCTGTAAATGATCTTAAGAGCGCCGAATTCAAAGTTAAAAATATAACTGAAAAGGAAACTTTGCGTTATCCCTCTCCCCCTTTCACCACTTCTTCTCTGCAACAGGCAGCCATCAGTAATCTGGGATTCTCCGCCAAATTTACCATGAGCGTCGCGCAAAAACTTTATGAAAAAGGATATATCACCTATATGCGCACCGACAGCTTGAATCTTTCTTTGGAATCAATGCTTGTGGCGCAAAAAACTATTTCCCGATTATTCGGAAAAAATTATGCTTTGTCCGATCCGAAATTTTACAAAACAAAATCCAAGGGCGCCCAGGAAGCGCATGAAGCCATCCGTCCCGCCTACCCTGATAAAACTCCGGATGATCTGGCAGCCAAGCTTGATCCAAGTGAGGAAAAATTATATGCCCTCATCTGGAAGCGGATGATCGCTTCCCAGATGCAACCGGCCATTTTTGATTCTGTAAAACTGGAAATTGATGCTAAGGGAAAAGACAATTATCTGCTCCAAGCCAATGGATCCACAATAAAATTTGACGGTTACTTGAAAGTTTACAACGGCAAAGCCAACGGCGAAAATCTTTTACCCAAAATGAAAATCGGCGAAAGTTTGAACTTGATTGAAGCACTGGCCACTCAAAAAGAAACCTCCGCGCCCCCGCGCTACAACGAAGCCACGCTGGTAAAAGTTATGGAAGAAAACGGCATCGGCCGCCCGTCAACTTACGCGCCGACAATTTCCACCATCATTGAAAGAAAATATGTCGATAAGAATGAAGAGAAAAGATTGTTTCCCCTGGAAATCGGAACGCTGGTCAACGATCTTCTGGTTGCGCATTTTCCGGAAATTGTGGATATCAAATTTACCGCCACGATTGAAATGGATTTTGACGAAATCGCCGAAGGCAAGAGAAAATGGGTGCCGGTGATCCGCGAATTTTATAAACCCTTTCAAAAAAATCTGAAGGCTAAAACCAAGGAGGTCAAGAAAGAAGATTTTCAGGAAAAACTGGATCGGTCCTGCCCCGATTGCGGCGGCGATTTGATTATGAAGTTCGGCCGGTTTGGAAAATTCATCGCCTGTTCCAATTATCCAAATTGCAAACACACGGAAAAAACCGACGCGGAAAAGAAAATGGATGAAGAGCATAAAGGCGAAATCTGCGAAGTTTGCGGCGCGCCAATGGCAGTGAAGCGCGGCAAGTTCGGAACCTTTCTCGGCTGTTCCAATTATCCCGCCTGCAAAGGCATCAAAAAAATAGAAAATAAAACCGGCATCAAATGTCCAAAGTGTAGTGTCGGCTTGCCCGCCGAAGCCTTGGCGAAGGCGGGCGACATCGTGGAGCGCAAATCGAAACGCGGCCGGCCGTTTTATGGCTGCAACACTTATCCCAAATGCGACTTCGCGCTCTGGAACAAGCCCAACGGCGAAATCTGCCCTGACTGCAAATCCCTGCTCGTCTTCGCCGCCAAAGGCAAAATCAAATGCTCGAAGAAGGAATGCGGATTTGAAAAAGAAGCTTAGGGCTTAAAATAACTTTGTTACTGAACTAGTTACTGAACAAAAAATATCCGCGTCGAACGGATATTTTTAATTTTGCTTTAAGACCTGTGGATAACTTTTTGACCTTCGGGTAATCTTCGGGTATAATATAAGTATAATTCATAAGCTAAAATTGTCAATACTAAAATGTCCACACTTACAAAACGTCAAAAACAAATATACGATTACATAAAAAAATATGTCCGGAAGCACAGCATATCCCCAACCTTTGAAGAGATAAGAAAACATTTGCGTCTTAAGGCGCTTTCTACTATTTCTGAACACATAGACGAACTGATTGGAAAAGGATTTATTTCCAAAACTGGATATGGAGCCAGAAGTATTGAGTTGGTCAATGATAAAAAAATAGATTTAGTAAAAATTCAGCTTCTTGGAACAATTGCCGCTGGTCAGCCAATTGAAGTTATCACCAATCAAAATGAAAGTATCGCCATCCCCAGAACAAGGACTAGGTCGAATCAAGATTATTACGCATTAAGAGTGGCGGGACAAAGTATGATTGATGAAAATATTAACGATGGAGATATTGTCTTAGTACAAAAACAAACGACAGCCGAAAATGGACAAAAGGTAGTAGCACTCATTGATAATACCGAAGCAACATTAAAAACATTTTATAAAGAGAGAAGCCAGATCAGATTACAGCCAGCAAACAAAGACTATGCTCCAATAATAATTAAAAATGACGAGAGGAATTTAGATATTCAAGGGATAGTTTTGGGTATTATCAAGAACACTGAGTTAAACAGGAGTAAAGAGAAAAAAACAACAAATACAGGAACTAAACATATTAACAATTATTTGAATAAAATTATTAAGGGAGACTGTTTAGACATAATGAAAAATATGCCCTCCAAATCCGTAGACATGATCTTATGCGATCTCCCTTATGGATCTACTCAAAACCATTGGGATAGTATAATACCACTGGATAAGCTATGGGAACATTATGAAAGAATCATCAAGGATAATGGTGTTATCGCTCTGACATCACAAGGAATTTTTACTGCGAAATTGATATTATCCAATCAAAAATTGTTCAAATATAAAATCACTTGGATCAAATCAAAATCAACCAACTTTTTAAATGCAAAAAAACAACCTCTGCGAAAACACGAAGATATTTGTATTTTTTACAAGAATCAGCCCGCTTACAATCCCCAAATGACAAAGAGTGAACCCTACAACAAGGGCTTCAGAAAAAATCAACTAACTGGAAGCTATGGTGATTTTAATTCTGTTGAAGTAAAAAGCGAGGGAGAACGCTACCCAACAGATGTTGTTTATTTCAAAACTGCAGAGAGTGAGGGTAATGTTTATCACCCAACACAAAAACCAGTAGAGCTTGGACGATATTTAATAAGAACCTTTACAAAAGAGGATAATATTGTTTTGGATAATACCTGCGGCAGTGGAAGTTTTTTGGTTTCCGCAGTTTTAGAGGGCAGACAGTTTATTGGAATTGAAAAAAATGAGGAAATATATTTGCACAAAAAACAAAAAATGGATTATGTAAAGATTTGCGAAAAAAGAATTGGCGACGCAAAGAAATTCGCTAAAATGAAAGAAAGTACCTTATTCTAAACTAGACTCCGCTATATTGTTCCTCTGCTAAAATTTCATTTGCCTTAGTCATTTCTATATCAGATAATTGTCCCTCTTCTTTAAGCCACCGAAGTAGATGAAAATATTGGTTTGGGTGTAAGATGGGTTTTACTATTTGATTAATTTTTGTTTTATTTTTTATAAAATCAACATGCTTTTCCCTTAAAACTCCTCTGCCGATCAGATCATAAGCAATTCTAATTGCATCAACAGATGTTAAATTTAAATCTCCCTTGTGCTTTTTATCTTTTTCGACATCGTCTTTTTCAATTGTTAATAAGTCATCCAGTTTTTCAAGTCCGTTTAAATTTTTATTATAAAATTCTATTTCTTGGCCTCTATATGTGAACCATGTTCTTCCTTGCTCGGTTAGAGAGCCTCTTGGTAAATATACGCCTTCATTTGCAACTCTTTCCTTGGAAACCCATCCGCAAATATACAATATCCACTTTCTCTGTCTTTTTGTGCCAGGCAAAGCCCTGTCTTTTGGGGTTTCCAAATGCGTCATTAAGTAAATATCGGTATCCAGACTTTCATCGTGTACTTGCCTAGCAAAAAGATTATGCTTAGCTTCTCTTGGCAAATCGTCATTACTTACATACTCTTCTTTAAAAGGTAATGAGCCTCCTCTGCATTTTACATCAACCTTTACTCCGGACGGCAACAAAAGATCGTAAGCGAGCGGATGATCAGTTGGATTTATTTCCGGCATTTTGATATTTTTGCGAACAACAATCTCAGCCAAAGCACCGAATCCCTGTTCTTCGGAACTGCCTCTTTCTGCTCCTGTTGTGTTGCGATTATCCGCAATATATTTAGCGGCCATTTTTCGCATTTCAAATCCCGCTTCATCTGCAAGCTTTATTATAATAGGTTTTGGATGCTTATAAATATACATAGTGGTTAAATAAAAAATTACTTTTTCCAATCGATAATTATCAGCCGTTTGCGGTCGACTTTGACTTTCACCTTTTGCCGCTCTTTCCATTTTAATTTCTTCACGATCTCAATCGGAATAGTGAGGCCTAGACTTCCGCCGGCGCGGCCCATTCGGGTCAGTTTGCGGATATTTTTGTCCGCGAGTTTTTTTATCGGCATAGTTTTCTTGCCCCGTTAGATTCCGTTCGCGGATTATTTAACTGGGGTGTTACTTAACTAGTTACTTAACAAATCATACCCCTATTTTACGGCAAAAATATACTCCTCGCAAATGCGGAGAAAACCTTGTCTTTTGCTCTCCATTGACATATACTTTCAATATCCAATGTATTAAAAGTATGATTACCATCGAAACCGTCCTCAAAAACCTGCGGGGAGCCCGCACGCCGGAGCGCGAAAAGCTGATTCGCAGCGCTTTTGAATTTTCCGAGCAGGCGCACAAAGGACAAAAAAGGAAATCCGGCGAGGACTATATCCAGCACGCCCTGCACACAGCCTTAAACATCGCCCACATCGGCATGGGATCGAAAACTATTTCCGGCGGACTTCTGCATGACATTCCAGAAGACACCAACATAACTCTCAAAGAAATCGAAGATAAATTCGGCCGCGAAATTGCTTTCCTCGTTGACGGCGTCACCAAACTGGGAAAGATAAAATTGCGCGGAACCAAAGAAGAACTCTACCTTGAAAATCTGCGCAAAATGTTTTTGGCTATGGCGGAAGATATCCGCGTGGTTATTATCAAACTGGCTGACCGCTTGCATAATATGGAAACACTGGGAGCGCTGCCGCCGGAAAAACAGAAGCGCATCGCGCGCGAAACTCTGGATGTTTTTGTTCCCATCGCCAATCGGCTTGGAATCGGAGAAATAAAAGGACGGCTTGAAGATTTATCTTTTAAGCACTTGGATCCGGAAAATTATGCGCTCGTAAAGAATTTGGAAGAAAAAGAATTTGGAATCCGCAAAAAAAATCTGGAAAAAACTATTCATGAACTGAAAAAAGAACTGCAGAAATCCAATATTGAAGTCCTGGATATTTACGGGCGCACCAAGCGCATTTACCGGCTTTTTTTGAAATTGCAGCGCCATGATATGGATATCGATAAAATTTATGACCTGGCCGGCATCCGGATCATTGTTCCGGAAGTGGCTGATTGCTATGAAACTCTCGGCATCGTCCATAAAAAATACCGCCCGCTGGTCGGCCGAATCAAAGATTATATTTCACTCCCCAAGCCCAACGGCTACCAGTCCATCCATACCACCGTTTTCGGCCCGGAGGGAAAAATTATGGAAGTGCAAATTAGGACGCAAAGAATGCATGACGAAGCGGAATTCGGAATCGCCGCCCACTGGGCATATAACGAAAAAGGAACGAACTGGAAAAGCTTTTTTGGCTTCAGTAAGAAAGAAAAAACTCTAGATGAGGATCTCACTTGGGTGCGCCAGTTGCAGGAATGGCAGGGCGAACTAGGAAAAGACAATGAGGAATTTATCGAGGGTCTGAAAATTGATTTTTTCAAAAATCACATTTTTGCTTTTACTCCGCATGGCGATGTTATTGATCTTCCAGAGGACGCCACGCCGATTGATTTTGCTTACAAAGTCCATAGCGAAATCGGAGACCGGGCCGTGGGCGCCAAAGTTAACGGCAAAATGGTACCCCTGGATTATAAAATCAAAAACGCCGAAGTTATTGAAATTATCACCGCCAAAGAACGCAAAGCGCCGAGCCAGGACTGGCTGCGCTTCGCGCGCACGACTTTGGCCAAAAGCCACATCAAAAAAGCCTTGAAAAAAGAAGGCGTGCTTTAAGATTATATATATAGTAAAAAATTATTCGAGTATTTCTCCGTATAAATACTTGTTTTTTATTTTTGTCTTAAGATTATAGGCCTTGCAATGCGAAAGTATTCCAAAATATGAATCCAGTATTCTTCGCGAATCGCTTGTTGATATTTTTTCGCAGTGTAGTTTTTTCACCGTCATTTTAATATTCGCAAACATTCTGCCCTTGGTTTTATTCCTAAGCAGGATTGCGTTTGGCAAAACAACGAAGCCGCAAAAATCTATGCCCCATCTCAACTTGCGAAAAGTTGTTTTTTCTTTCGGCAAATCAAGCAACAATTCATCTCGTAAAAATATTTTTGCTTTTGCGGCATCTCCAAAAAGTTTTTTGCCGTTGTTTCCCAGCATTATAAAATCATCGTTATATCTGGCATATTGGCCTGAATTTAGATCGTCGCGGACAAATTCATCCAATTCGTTGAGATAAATATTGGCAAAAATCTGGCTGGTAATGTTTCCGAGCGGAACACCCTTGCCCATTCCGCCATTGAAGCTTTGAATGATAATTTTTAACAGGTTGAAAAAATTTTCATCCTGTATTTTTTTGTGAAGAACTTCCAAAAGAATTTTATGATTGATATTTTCAAAATATTTCCGCACATCGGATTTTATGGCCAGGCATCCTTTATTTTCCCGCTTAATTTTCTTTGCCATTTCGAACAACGCGCAAACCGCCCTGTGCGTTCCCTTGTTTTTTCTGGAAGAAAAAGAATTTTCAATGAAAACAGCTTCATATATTCCGCAAAGATACTTATAAACGGCCTGATGAACCACCCTGTCCCGCACTTTTGATTTGTAAATGTCCCTCTTTTTGGGATCTGATATTCTGAAATAGGAGTATTCACTGTGATTATAATTACCCTCTTGCAATTCTCGATGCAACGCAAACAAATTATCCTCCAAATGCCTCTCAAATTCCATGACTTCCGTCTTTTTATTCTTGCCCTTTTTATACGCCCGCCATGATTCAAAAAGATTTTCCACGCTAATTAATTCATCATAATCAAAACTCATATGGATAATAATAAAAATTTTACCTCAATTGAAATTCCGCTGATTAAAAAATTATACGAACTATATAAATACGCCCACAAATCCATCTCCGTTTTTCCGAAACACGAGCGATACAGCCTGGGAGAAAAAATTGAGATGAATATTTTGGAAGCGATCGAGCTGACCGTTTTTGGAAACGCCCAGCCTAAAAATTTCAAGGACGGGTATCTCCTAAAAGCCAACGCCAAAGTTGAAGTTTTGAAAATTCTTTTCCGGCTGTCGCTGGATAATGAATTTATCAACCAGACGCAATACATCAAAGCTGAAGAATATCTCCAGGAAGCCGGCAGGATGCTGGGCGGTTGGATAAAATATTTGAAATCAGACTTTGTTAAGTACGAAAACAAAGATGAAAAAGAAACACCAAAGAAGTAGACGCTAAACTACGGGAGAGGCGGAGGCCAAGATTGGCATTCGCATTGCCAGGATCATTGGCATTGACATTCAGCTGCCGATCATCAGGATTCCAGTTCGAGTTCACGACACGGGAACCCGAGCCCCGCCTCTTGTAGCCTTTCCTTGTCCGTTGCGCCTTCGCTCATCGCGATTTATCAGGGCGACCCGTTCGCCCGAAGGAAAGGCTGTAGTTTCTTTTTTTTCGAATCCAATCCACTGCCGTCCGATTTTATACGGCCGTCTTTTTGATTGGAAATCGTTTTGGGTAAGCCGACGAAATCGGCCGTACTGACCCAAATTCACTGCGTTAAATAAAGTTGCGTTTTTATCAAAAAAAATTTAAAAAAGAAAAAAATTAAATGAAGCAAAAAATTCCAAAGCTTAAGTTAACTTTTTGAAACTACGGGAGAGGCGGAGGCCAAGATAGGCATACGCAAAGCCAGGACCATAGGCAAGGACATACAGCTGCCGACCACCAGGATTCCAGTACGAGCCCACGACACGGGAACCCGAGCAAGATTTGAGCAATCTGACCCAGCTATTGCTTTTCGAGTCTAAATGCTCGTCCGTTTTTTCAAAATACATCGCCTGCTGTATTTGATATTCTTCCAAAGATTCTCCTTCGGCTTTGATCTCGATTTCTTGCCCGTTAATTTCAAGTTTGCAATCGACAGGCAGATTTATGCCGTTAGTGATTCGGCGATCAACTTCCGCCGGCTCCAACCCTGTAACTTGCATAACATTTTTGCCTAGCGTAACCTTTAGGATAGGATGATCTTCTATATTTTGGACACTATGAGTGAGCACAATGCGATATTCTGGAGCATATGAATTTCTAACTCCGGCAAAAGAACCTCCATCTTTTTTGAAATTGTCTCCTTGCCAGGTTGCGGCAACTTTTTTCTTTGTTTTGCCGACAGTTTCCTGCATCGTTTCAATAAGCTTCTGATTAAGGACTTCTTCTTCCGGCAAGTTTTCAGGAACAATTAAAATTTCATCATAACCATATTTTTCAACTTCGCTTTTTATTTCCGCGTAACTATCTTTCCAGATGGATTTTATCTCATTCTCGTCAATTTCCAGATTCAATCTGTCTTTGTAAAAAGTTTTTTGTTCAGCCAAAATTTTTTCCAAATCGATTTCAATCGCCTGCTCTTTTTGCGTTTCCGGATTTTTCCATTCGGCTTTCATGACCGACGAAACTGTTTTTTCTTCACGAGACACAATTTTTTCTTTTTTATAAGGCACGATCACCGGTTCACCGCCTTCCTTGCTAATCCCTAAAAATTGCTCGGCATACTTTTTTCCATTGGAATCAATTCTTGGAAATATTTGTCCTGGCAAAAACTCCCTGTCGCCTTCTCTGTATTTTTCTATTTTGTATTCAATCCGTTTTCCTTCTGAAGTAATCCTGTAGCTTTCCGCCAACACCGGTTCTTCGCTGACAACTTTTTCATATTTTACCCGCGGCGAAAGCAAGCCGATTTCCAAAGGAGTCATAATTTCAAATTCCTGATCTGCTTTTCTTTTTTCAGTTTTTTTATCCAAGTCGATATCGAAATATTTCAGAAATTCCTTGACTAATTGCCGATCTTCCAGTGAATATGCTTCCCGCGACAAAAATTCTTTTTGCATTTTATCGGCAAAAAATATTTCCAAATTTTTACCCCTGCCAGCTGTTCCGTATTCCTTCATCCAGCCGAGCACCGTACCGATATCAATGATCAAATCTTTCAAAAACTGCGCTTCCCCTTTGGCTTTCAAAACTGTTTCTTTGTGGGAAAAAGACTTATTAATCTCATTCAGCGCGTTTGCCATTCTCCACGCAAAACCTCCGGCTACGGCTGCTTTTCCGTCTTTTTCTTCCGATACCTTCAGTTCGCGTATGTTCACTGATTGCTTTATTTGCTGCCCTTCTTTTTCGATAGTTTTTGATTCTTCCCTGAATTCATAGGCTGGCGATATCTCCCCCTTGGCGACCCGCAGGCGCCCATTTTTATCCAAAAGAGCCGAGAGTATTGCTTCATAAATCTCAGGATTTTCCGCGCTTTGTTCCAGATACCCGACATCCACTTTGGCAAACTTGCGCAAAACTTCCGGCGGAATTTTTTTTCTGGCATATCTTTCCGAAGCTAAATTCACCATGGCGCAATATAAAAAATTGGGCGCGATTTTTTCTTCCCGGTTAGTCACGGGCATCCTGACCTTTTTTCCCGGCGTCCAGGACGAAATTCTGGCCAGCCGTTCAGTTTGTTCCGCTTCCGGCAGCAAATTAAATTCGTCATCCGCTACGATCCGGCCTTGATGTCCTAGCTTTTCTTCCAGTGTTGACACTTTGCCGGTAGCTGCCTCGCCTATTTCTTTATATTCATAATAAGTTTCCCCTTGCGGAGAAATTTTCGGCTTAGCAATGAGATCCTGAAACCTTGTATCTTTCCCGGGCGTGAGATTGTTTATTTGGCCGGTCAACTTCAAAGATGCCTGTTCAACCAATCTGGTTTTTCCGGTTCCTGATTCTCCCGAAAGCAGCACCGGCTTCCCGGAAAGCGCCGCTTCTTCCGTTGCTTCAAGCTGTTCTATGCGGGAATCTGCCCAGATAAAATTTTCTGCGCATAATTGTTCGGCCCCCTCTTTTATTTTTTCATATCTAGCCAAGCCGCCCAATTCCGGATTTGATTCAATGAGTTCCGTCAATTCTTCCCGTTTTTTATTCAATTGTCTCTTGCTTGTTTCAAAAAGCAGAATGTCCAGCTCGCTTGATTTTCCACCTCTCTCGGAAAATATTTTCCGAGCGCAGACATCCGCCGTTTTCTGGTTTTTTTTGATTTCCCGGTCAAGAGTCTTGCGCTTTTCCGAATCGCCGTTGATCGCTTCAATTTCGCTTATGTGCCTCTGGTGTTGTTCAGTGTATGTTTTTTGAGTATCCGGATCATCATAAAAATTTTTTAAAACGCCTACATTCTGACGCAACCTCTGCAATTCGCTTTCCTGGATATCTGCTTTTCCCATGCGCTTTACAAGATTTCTTGCGTCCTGAAAAACCGCCCACATCGATTCCGCCCGCTGCGCGGGCGAGAGATAGGAAAAATCTATTTTCTCCGCAACCGCATGTTCAACATCCAGCGCCTTGTCGAAACGGGACAAAAATAAACCGACCGGATCCTCTTTCGGCTTCTTTTTTAGGGTTGCGTCTAATTTTTCAGTTGTTGGAAAAAAATTTTCCATAACTCAAATTTATTTTAAAAAATAAAATATATAAATAAATCAAAAATATCCAAAGCTTAAGTTAATTTGAGAAACTACGGGAGAGGCGGAGGCCAAGAGAGGCAAGCGCAGTGCCAGGAACAAGGGCATTGACACTCAGCCGCCGAGCATCAGGAGACCAGTACGAGCTCACGACACGGGAACCCGAGCGGGATTTCATTAGCCATATCCAACCGCTTTCATCCAAATGCTTCCTATTTTTCTCAAAATACATCCTTTGAAAAATTTCATATTCTTCCAAAGAAAGACCGCTGGCTTGAATTTGCATTTTCTTCCCATTAATTTCCGCTTCAAAATTAGCCGGCAGTTCCTGGCCGCTGTTGATTTTTTTCTCGATTTCCTTCGGAGCAAGACCGGTTAAGGCCATAATATTTTTATTAAGCGTTGTTTTAAGATATGGATTAGCATCAGGATTGTCGTAAATATTCTGGTCAGAATGAACCAATATAATTTTATATTTGTTTTCACCAACAAACGCAATGCTTGATTGCTCAGCCCAATATTTGGTGGCAACAACTTTGCCTTTTCCCGCGCCTTCATCCATCGTTTCGACGGCCTTTTGATTTATGTCAGATTCGCTTGGCAAATTATCCGGAATAATCAAGACTGAATCATAACCATATTTTTCGACTTCACTTTTTATTTCCGTGTAATTCTTGTTCCAGATTTTTTTGACTTCTGTTTCATTGATTTCCAAGTTAAACTTATCTTTGAAGAAAGCTTTAAATTCAGAAAGTTTTTCTTCCAAGTTTATTTCGATCGATTGCTCTTTTCCCGTTTCCGGATTCTTCCACATTGCCGCGAAACTGCCGCCGGCCGTTTCTTTTTGTTTCTGTATTTTCTTTTCGCCGACACCTAGCTCACTTTTCTCTCTTTCAGTTAACGCTCTGGGCCATCTTTTAGATAACTCGCCTTTTGAAACAACCACCGGATCTAAATTTTTATGAATTTCAAACGACATAAACTTATTTTATTCTCTTTGGATTAAGTTTTTTGAACTTTTCTATGATGTCTTTGGATAAAATCTCTGGCAATTGGGAAAATGATGCAATCGGCTCCGCCGCGTCTTCGCTGGCCGATTCGCCGCCAATGCAATAACTTCGGACAGCCATTCCTTTGCTTTTTAATTTTTCATGCATGGCTTCCGTTTCCGCAAAATCATCGGGAGCCCCGTCGGATATTTCCACCACATAATGCAAGGGCAATTTTTCTTTCGCGATTTTTTTCTTTTTCAAATCGGCAATTTCCAGATCGAAATCTTTTTCAATCAACTTGAGCGTCGTGTGTGTCGGCGTTCCGCCCGAAGCCAATTGATTAAGCGCGGAATAAAAAGCCCACTGTTCTTTCGGCCCCCATTTGTCGGTCAGGTTCAATTTAACATCGCCACTATCTGAAGCTAATGTTACCATAATTTTAATCGGCAGTAAATCCGAGTTTTCGCCTTGCTGGCGGGAAACATAGGCGCATTGCATCAAGCTGTCCGCGAATAAAAGCGCGGCATCCCTTTGCACATCCGCTTTTCTTCTGCCGGTAGCAGCGTCCGGATTGTTCATTGATCCGGACAGATCGAAGGAGAAATAAATATTTATGCCGCCGAAATCGGTTTCAATTTTCTCTTCTTTTTCCAGTTTTTCAAAGCCGGTCGGATTGAATTCTTTCGACAAAATGTCAATCCTGGCACTGACCGGATCTTCAAGAGAATCCCCCGAGTCCATTCGCACCGGACCATGATAGTCATTGATTTCAATTTTTCTTTCGGTAATTATTTTTTTCCATTCCAGCTTTAAGAGTTCGCTGATCGGAATCCCGCGTGTGTCCTTGATTTCCCGCACCCGATCCAGCGCTTTCAAAAATTCCCTGGATTGCTCCGGCGTGCATTCGGCTAACTCCGCGAATCTTGCTTCTTCCAAATCGGCAGGAGTTCTTTTTTTTCGTTCTTGATTTTCCTTCTGGCCTTTCATTTCTTTGATTTTTTCTTTCAGCTTGTCCTCCGGCATCAATTCTTCTTCGGATTCCCCATAATCTCCTTCACCGGTTTCGCCTTCCAAATCTTTCTCCTGTTGATCTTCATCCACATTCGGATCGCCTTTCGGCGTCGCGTCCAGCCGCACCGCCCGCCGGCTCAAATCGTCCCAGACTTCCAGCCAGCCGTGCCCATTGCCGGAATGCATAACCGCCGCGCCGTCTTTATTTTTCTCTTTAATGAAATATCCTCCAATAAATCTGGTCTGGAGTCCGGCTTCCGCTAAGGCGCGCACCGCCATTGTGTTAGCCGCGAAACAATCCGCTTTCTTTTGTTCCCACATTCTTTGGAAAAATTCATTCGGATTTTCCGTGTAATATTGCCAGGCTGCGACGCTTTCCGCGCTTCCGCTGGAATAAACTAAACTGCTACGGATGAATTTTGCAATCGCGCGCGCCAGTTTCATTTTCGGCAAATTTTCTTTTTTCAGCGCCCCAATTTTGTCCTTCAGTTCTTGGCTAAGTTCTCCCACTGTTTCCGATTCGCTAAATTTTCCGCCAATTTCTACTGATTGCTTGGGAGCTATGCGCAATTGGTATCGAAAAACGCCCTCCCCGATAATCTGCAGATGCCAATCACCATTTTGATTTTTTAAAATTTTGACATTATCTTTTGTCGCGCTAGTTTCAATATTTTCAATGTCTACCGCCCAATCATAAGGAAGCGGCAAAGCTAAAATTTGATTGCCGCGGATTTTCCCGGATAAAATTTTTGTTTCCGGCGCGCTAATATTTTCCCGTGTCGATTCTTCAAATTCATCTTTACCTTTTTCCCATTTTAAAGTCTGGGGATTAAGCCGCCGGTAAGCTGCTTGTTTGAAATATCCTCCATAGAAAGGTTTGACGGAAAAAAGCGCGTTTGGTTCGCCTTCTTTCTTTTCCGATTGCGTTTCCATAGATGAGCTAGCATCCTCACTTTCAGGCGGCAGGCTATTTTCTTCCTTTTGTTCTTCACTGGATTGCTTTTCATTAGATTTATCCTTGTTTTCCATTACCTGTCTTGTTTCCTCGGCTATTTTTTCCAAATCCTTCTCTACTAACCAATCTAATGCTGGCTTGATTTGCGTTTCAAAAATTTTCCTTTTCAAATTCCAGGAAACGCCGGGATTTGCCAGCGATTCAAAAACATCTAGATAACCGCCTTTGGTTTCAACTCTGGACAGCGGGGATATAAGATTAACAACTTTTTTATCAATCTTGGAAAAATCGACATTGTCTTGCGACAATCCGTCGTTTAATTTATCCAGAAACTGATCCGTTAAAGGCAGCCCGGATTGGTTTTGGGAAACTTCCACTCCCTTAATCCTTCCTTCCACCATCCGCTTTATTGCGACAGGCGCGGTTTTTTTCCAATCCAAATATTCTTCAGCTTCCGCCAAATCTTTGAATTCAAAAGTTTTACTGCTCTTGATTTCGCCTTTTTCCTGAATATTGTTATTTTTAGAAAATTCTGGCATAAACAATAAATTAACTTCTTATTTTTAGCTTTACCAAGCTAAAATTCGCTTGTCTACGCTAAAATTTTAATGCATGTTAATTATAGCGTAAAAGAAAAAAGACGGGATTATACCCTAAGAAATTTTACTAAGTATATTATTTAATTCTTCATCTGAATAATATTCAATTATAATCCGTCCGCCGCCGCCTGATTTGGTAATTTTAACTTTAGTTCCCAAAATACCAACTAATTTATTTTCCAATTCTTTTATTTCCGGATCGATATGCAATACGCGCTTGTGGGTGCGCACAGAAATTTCCTTGGTTTTATCTTCAGTCTGCCGCACTGTCAGGCTGTTTTTTAATATCAGCTCATATAGCGCCCTTTGTTTTTCCGGCTGTTCAATAGCCAGGATCGCCTTGGCGTGTCCTTCAGTAATTTGCCCTTGAGAAAGCGCTCTTTGAATTTCTACCGGCAAATTCAGCAATCGGATTTTGTTGGCTACGGCGCTCCGGCTTTTGCCGACTTTTTGCGCGATAGCTTCCTGGCTCAAATCAAATTCCGCGGCTAATTCCTGATAGGCTTTTGCTTCTTCAATAACATTCAAATCATGCCGCTGGATGTTCTCAATGATGGCCAGTTCCAGTTTTTGCTGTTCTGTCGCGTCCCGCACGATTACCGGCACAGTTTTGAGTCCGGCAAGCTTGGCCGCTTGAAAACGCCGTTCGCCCACAATAATTTCATATCCATTGGCAACTTTAGTCGCGACTATCGGCTGGATAATGCCGTGGGTTTTTATGGAATCAGCGAGCTCTTTGAGTCTTTCCTCGTCAAAATGCATCCTCGGCTGATGCGGATTGGGGGAAATTTTTATCAGCTCGATTTCCTCAACTCCATTAGTGGCTTTATACAGAGAACCGTTTTCTGTATTTACGCTGGTTCCGCGTAAGTCCGTTTTTTTAGGTATGAGCGAGGACAATCCCCGGCCAAGTCCGTAGTTTTGTGCCATATTATTTTATATTTATATTGAAAAATCTTTTTTATTTTCTTTTTCCATTTCGATAATCTCCCGCGCCAGATTTTTGTAAGCCCGCGCGCCTTTGGAAAAAGCGTCGAAATTCAAGATTGATTTGCCAAAACCAGGCGCTTCCGCGAGCCTCACTGAGCGCGGCACTATGCTGTCAAACACATGCCCGGGAAAATGATCCTGCACTTCCTTGACGACTTGGCGCGCCAGGCGATTTCGCTTGTCATACATCGTAAGCATCGCCCCCATAACTTTTAAATCCGGCTGCAAGTTTTCCCTCACTAAATTTATCGTGTTGAGCAGCTGGCTTAATCCTTCGAGAGCATAGTATTCGGTCTGCACGGGAATAATCACTTCGTCGCTCGCCACCAGCCCGTTGATCGTAAGCAATCCCAAACTCGGCGGCGAATCGATAATGATATAATCATAATCCGTCCTGATTTCGCGCAGCACATTATACAGGCGAAACTCGCGATTTTCCATTTGCACCATTTCAATGCTCGCTCCGGCTAAGTCCTGCGACGACGGGATGATGTCGTGTCCCAGTGTTTCTGTCTTAATGATAATATTTCTCGGATGCTCGCCATTGATCATTGCATGATACAAGTTTTTTTCAAGGCTCCGAATGTCTATTCCCAGTCCCGACGAAGCATTTCCCTGCGGATCCAAATCCACCAGTAAAACAAACTTGCCGGCTTCCGCCAGATAGGTTGCCAAGTTAATCGCCGAGGTAGTTTTGCCCACTCCCCCTTTTTGGTTGACTAAAGAAATAATTTTCGCCATAATTAAATACAGTATATCATATTTGCCGAGATGGCGGAACTGGCAGATTTAGTCGCCTCTGGCGACCGTGCACGATATCTATAAAAATTTCTCGATTTATGATATATCTATATGTAATAAAGAGTAAGAAAATAAGCTATCGATATATTGGTATCACTAATAATCTAACAAGGAGACTGGGTCAACATAATAATGGTTATAATAAAAATACAAGAACATATAAGCCATTTGATTTAATACTTTCTGAAAAATATGCAGACTATAAAGAAGCTAGAAAAAGAGAAATTTTCCTCAAAAGCGGAGTTGGAAGAAAATTTTTAGATGATTTAAAAATATAGAATATCGCCGCTGTGGTGAAATTGGTATACACGCAACACTCAAAATGTTGTGGGGGCAACTCCATATCGGTTCGAGTCCGATCAGCGGCACTAGTTACTTTTAAAATCGAATAGAAAAGGAGGTTTTTATGTTTGAATGGTTTTCAATCATAGGAGCGATAATAATTATTATTGTCTTTGTTTCGAACAAAAAACGCCAAGTACCCGATGAGAGAATGGCGCACGAGCTTTGGGAAATGCTTATATTACGAAATCCAACTGAAAAAGAGCTTCAAAACATCGTCATGACATCAGGACCATTGCAAGAGAAAGCTGCTCAAAAACTTCTCGAAATCGGCACAGAGAGAGAAAGCTTTCTCATAATCGCAATCTTTGGAAAATCTTGTGACAAAGTAGGATGGAAAAAATATCTTAAAGAAGAGCATACTTGCATAGCTGATTTAAGATGGGTAATTGAGGACTCCAAAAACCCCCTGATAAAAGAGCACGCGTCAAAGATCATACTTGCGAACTGCAGAGATTTATTAACTGGAGGAGATTATGAAAGACTAAGCTCCTTTAAAGCTGTTCTCAGAGATATCACTAAAAAAGTACCGTCCCAAAAAGAAAATGCGGAACTTTTTATGGTAGAATCAAAAGAGGATATAATAAAAAAATTGGAAGCTGTCTAAAGACATTAACTACGGGCCTGTTGCTAACAGGCCTATTTTTTTGGTGCCAAAAGATAAACATTTTCCAAAAGACACGCAATAGTCACTGGTCCCACTCCTCCGGGAACGGGCGAAATATAAGAAACTTTGTTTTTCACTGATTTAAGATCAACATCGCCTAAAACTTTTTTGCCGATTTTGGTAATTCCGCCGTCAATAATAATCACGCCTTTTTTTACCATATCGCCTTTTAAAAAACCCGGCTTTCCAACAGCTGAAATCAAAATGTCAGCCCGCCCAATGGCGGGTAAACATTTTTTATAATTTTTATATAAAATATACTCTCCTCTTATTTTCTCTCGCTTTAAGGCGGCCGTCATTGTCTCCCCAAATTTTTTCGAATTAGCAATAACTATCGCCCGTTTGCCTTGCAATTTTTGTTTGCTACTTTCGATAAGCAATATTATTGCATGCGGAAAAACTGGTAATGTCTTTGTGTAATTTTTTGAACACAATTTATCTACCTTAGGATGCCAGCCTTCGGCTGGTCCGCCTTGGGCGGAAAAACCGTCGGCATCTTTTGCGAGAGAAATAGTATTGATAATTTTTTGCGTGCTGAAATTTTTTGGCAGCGGCAACTGGACGATAATGCCGTGAATTTTTTTGTTTTCATTTAATTCTTTTATTTTTCCAATAATAACCGCTTCTTTTTCGAATTCTTTAAATTTGTGCAAAGAAAAATTAATGCCGATCTCCTTAGCAGCTTTTTTCTTAAGACCAACATAAACACCCGAAGCCTTATTTTCCCCAATTAAAATAACAGCCAGTCCCGGCCGGTTATTTTCCTTTTTTATAGCCTTTTTTAAATCCGCGAGGATTTTGCCAGCTATTCTTTTGCCTCTTAAAAGTTTCATAATTTCTATTATACACGCATAAAAAAATGCCGCCAAGCGGCAAACCCCTCCAAGCTGTAAATTATTTATACCTCAACGCGTCCAAAGGATCGATTTTGCTCGCGCGCCTGGCTGGCACAAAACCAGTAAGAAATCCGACCACTCCAGAAAAAGCTACAATCACAATGATGTATAAAATCGGGCTATGAAACAGGTTCACCGCCTGTCCGCCAAAACGAGCCGCGACAAAATTGATCAACTGATTGAAAACTACGCCTCCCAAAAGTCCGATAGCGATGCCCGCCAGCCCGCCCAAAAATCCCATTATAGTTGATTCCATAATAAACATCATAGACACGGATCCGTCGGAAGCGCCTATGGATTTCATAATTCCAATTTCTTCGGTGCGCTCTAAAAGCGCGATGGTCATTGTGTTAAACATGCCGATGGCGCTAACGATGAGAGCAATGAGGCCGAAAGTCATAAGCACAATGCGAACGATGCTGAAAATCTGATTGGCCTGATCGACAGTGTCTGAAAGAGAAGAAACGAGAAGCCCTTGATTTAAAATGGTATCGCGCACCGCCCCCATCATCTGCTGTGAGGAACATTTAACTTTTGCCTGGATGAATTTGTCTACATGCAAATCTCCAAGGGATGCAGCGTTTATATAAACCACGCTATCCTCGCCGTCTGTCGTTCCTATGATTTTATACTCTTTATTAAAATCCATTTTCTCTAAATTTTCCTGCAAGCCCGTTCCGCTTCCAGTTCCAACATCTTTTGGCTGGAAAAAAGAAAAAGTAATATTTTCGCCTATCATTTCAGCAGCGTCTTCCTTTCCAAAAACCTGGGCCACTGCCGAAGTTATAAGCACTCCCTCCGGATTGCTATCATTAAGTGTTTCCCCCTGAAAAATCTTAATTCCGCCGAGCCTCAAAAATGACGGCTTAATGGAAATCGCGCTTAAGTCCGCCGACATATCTCCAATATGGCCCTGGGTAATCAGTTGAGATGCCGGACTCACCTCTGCTACCCCGTCCATTTGTCCAATGTTTTTAATCATCTCGCCATTAAGTGAAACTATTCCGGCCTTGGCTTCCGTCACATCCAAAGTGAGCAATGATTCCGAAGTTGTAATTCTTTCCAAGAGGGTCGTGCGCAAACCCTCGCCAAAGGAAACCAGAAAAAGAATGGCGCCGATGCCGATGCTCATGCCCAGAACAGTCAAAAGCGTCCGGGAAGTCCTCGCCTTAAACATTCTGGTGGATAATTTGAATAAATCTCCGAATCTCATACTGAATATTTTAACAACATTACCATTTCTATTTCCCGCATCATTTTTTCCGATGTATTTTTGTATAACCCCACTCCGCCGACGGATACCGGCGCGTCCAATCGTTCCTGCACGCCAAAGGCGTCAATTTTGTTTTCCAGCCGCAGCCTCAAAAATGTCAGCAAGCGGGCTTTTATTTCCGGCTGCAATTTCAGATCAAAAACGCGCAAAAGATAATCGGCAAACCCCGGCAAAGCCTGTTTATAATCCTTAGCCAAGGCTTCCGCCTGGCTCGTGATATCATTAACTTTAACTGAAAAAGATTTGGCCCGCAATTTATTCCAACCAGCTCCGCCTTCCTTGAGATCCAGATCGATATTTTTTTCGAAGGCTTCCATTTGAATATTTTTAAACAGCAAGTCTTTTAAGAAATTTTCCGCCGCTGTAATCTGCTCTTCGGTCAGTTCCATAATAATATGGTTAATCAGCTGTTTAGCTTTATAGGGAATCAGCAGCCCTCCGATTTGCTGGGGAGAAAAATTTCTGAAAGTTCTCATCAAAAGCTTGAGTTCGCTGGAAATCACATCCGGCTCTTTGGCAATATCTTCTTTAAGAGCGTCCTTCGGGCGCTTGTCGCGATTAATTTCTTCGCTGACAAGTTTTCCATCTTTCATATGCAATATCCTATCGGCAAAGTGCAGATGCTCGGCGTTGTGCGTAACTAAAATGATTGTTTTTTTATCCACCTCGTTCAGCTCTTTCAATATATTCAAAACATTTTCCGCCGATTCGCTGTCCAGGTTTCCTACCGGTTCGTCAGCCAAAATAATACTGGGATTATTCACCAGGGCTCTGGCAATAGCCACTCTTTGTTTCTGGCCGCCGGAAAGCTGGCTGGGGAATTTGTCATTCTGCTCCGCGATACTAAACCGGCGCAGCAATTTCATGCCGTCTTCCTTGCGCTTATGCCGCTCTTCTCCGCGGAACACTTTGGGCAAAATTACATTGTCCAAAACATTAATGGAAGAAATGAGATAAAAGGCCTGGAAAATCATACCGACTCCGGTTTGATGGAGCTCGACTTTTTCTTTCTTCTTCATCTTGGCCAAATCCTTGCCCTCCACGGTAATCTCTCCTTCTGTCGCCGCCTGCAGTCCGGCAATGGCATACAGCAAAGTTGATTTTCCGCAACCGGACGGACCGAAAATAATTACATATTCCTCCGGGTAAATTTTGACATTAATGTCATCCAAAGAGCGGACCTCGTTGGATTTGTCCTTATTGTAAGTAACTTTTAAATTTTTAACCTCAATAATTGTATCCGCCATAATCAAACTTTGCGCCCTTTATTTTTGTTAAAAATAAAACGTTTAAAATAATTTTTTTATCCTTCTTTCTTTCTGAATAATAACATACTTTTTTAGCTTCTGAAAACACTTGTCCACAGGCCTATTTCTAAAATTTCGCTTTAGCCCGTTGGAAGCGTTAGCTTCCAAACCGGGCCCAGCTGAAGATATCCTGGAAGTTGCTGATAATAATCTGAATGATATTTAGCATAACCAAAAAAGGCTTAAGAAAGCCTTCTGAAAACAGGGAGGAATGTAGATCATTCCTTCGTAACCCGCAATATTTCTTCAATGGAAGTTATGCCTTGCATAGCCTTGGTAAATCCATCTTCAACCATCGTCAGCATGCCTTTTGATTTGGCTTTGATTTCCAGATCTTCCGCTGTCGCTTTCTGGGAAACCATCTTGCAAATTTCTTCATCCGCTTCCAGCACTTCAAAAATTCCCAGCCGGCCGTGGTAGCCGGTCTTACTGCACTGCTCGCAGCCGCCCGGACGAAAAAATTTGATGTCTTGCCATTGATCCTTTTCCCCCAATTTGCCTTTCAAGATCCCCGTGCCCTTGATCGTTTTTAAAAGTTCGTCCAGATCAAAATTTCCTTTGAGGCTTTCCAGATCCTTGTCGGACAATTTGTATTCCTTGCGGCAGTCAGGGCAAAGCTTGCGCACCAGGCGCTGGGCCATTACCACATTCAAAGTTGAAGCCACCAAAAAAGGCTCCGCGCCCATATCCAAAAGCCGCGGGATTGTTCCGGCCGCGCTGTTGGTATGGAGAGTCGAAAGCACCAGATGCCCGGTCATCGCCGCGTGAATAGCCATTTCCATCGTTTCGTTGTCGCGGATTTCACCAACCATAATAATATCCGGATCCTGGCGCAACAACGAGCGCAACCCCGCCGCGAAGGTCAGCCCGACTTTTGGATAAATCTGGGTTTGGTTAATTCTGGGCATGCGATATTCCACCGGATCTTCCACCGTGCTGATGTTCACTTCCGAAGTGTTAAGAATATCCATAAAAGTATAGAGGGTCGTCGTTTTTCCCGAACCGGTCGGCCCGGTTACCAGAATCATACCGTTGGGTTTTTTTATCTGCCGATGCATCACCTCGAGCGCGTTGCCGTAAATTCCCATTTGCTCCATCGTGAGCCCCTTGGAAGATTCATCCAAAAGGCGCATCACGACTTTTTCCCCGTCAAAAATCGGCAGGATGCTGACGCGAAAAGACATCTTTTGCCCCTCTTTTTCCAGCTTAAACCGGCCATCCTGCGGCACCCGGTGCTCATCCAGTTTCAAGTTGGAAAGCACTTTGATTCTGGCGATAATCCCGTTTTTCACCTGTTTCGGCAGCGTCATCGCGTCATGCAAAATGCCATCAATGCGATAACGGATACGCACTTCTTTTTCATCCGGTTCGATGTGGATATCGCTGGCTTCCTGCAAAATCGCGTGTTTGATGAGCGTGTCAACAATCCGGATTATCGGCAGTCCCTGCGCCATTTTTTCCAGATCTTCTTCGTCCGCGCCTTCACCCACTTCTGACGCGTCCTTGTTTATAATATCGCCAAACTCGGCTTTTAAACTTCTCTCATACTGCTTGAGAACAATATTAATGCTTTCTTCAGAGGTCAGACAGTTGATAATCTTAAGGCCGGTCTTTTTTCTAATAAAATCCACGGTCTGAATATCCTCCGGATTGAGCATCGCGACTTTCAATTCTTCCGCCCCGCGCTCAAAAGCAACAATTTTATATTTCTTGGCAATCGGCTCGGGAATAATCTGCAAAATTTCCTGCGGAATGATTTCTTTGGACAAATCCACAAAAGGCACGCCCAGAATATAGGCATATAGTTTTCGCAGCTGGATTTCGTCAATCAGTTTTTTTTCCACCAGCATTTCTCCCAGTCTTTTTTTGCCTGTTTGCGCTTCCTTAAAAACCGCCTCCAACTCCTCCGGACTGACCATGTTGGAGTCCTTGATGAAATCCCTAAGTTGTACATTTTCGATTCGCATTCCAATTTTGTCTCCGCACCTTGCGGAGTTACAAAATTGAGAACCCCGCACTAATTTTGTGCAGAAACTTTTATTTTAGTTTTTTAAGCCGCAGGCGAGTCCGAACATTAAACCATAAACTACCTGAAATTTTGTCGGAATTAGTGCCGGGGTAACTACATTTTTAATGTTTCCTTGATCTTTTTAACAATATCTTCCAGGCGATAATCCGATTTTACCAAATAAGTCAAAGCGCCCTTTTCAAAAGCCTTTTCAATATCCTCCGGGCTTTCCAGATTAGTGAGCAAAATTACCGGAATTTTTTTGGTTTTTTCGTCAAGTTTCAGTTCTTCTAAAACCTCGTAGCCGGTCTTTTTAGGGAGAATGATGTCCAGCAGAATCAGGTCTGGAATTTCTTTTTTAGCCAGCGCGAGTCCAAGCTCCCCGTCTGCCGCCTCAAAAGCCTCGAATTTTTCCGCCGCCAGATATTCGGCCATAGTTTTCCGGAGCGTCGCTTCGTCCTCGATGATTAGGATCTTTGCCATAGTTTTTTACAAATTATTAATTACCTATAAATTACATTTTATACAAATAAGCCGGGATTGAGAAATTAAAAACACTGCCCTTGTTTTCCGCGGATTGAAACCAAACCTTGCCTCCCGATTGCTCCACGATGTTTTTGGTAATATAGAGGCCGAGTCCGGTGCCGGTTGTATTGTTTTTGAGCGCGTTGTCGCTGCGGAAAAATTTTTCAAAAATTTTCTTCTGCTGGCTTTCTGGAATACCCGCCCCATTATCCTTGATGCTGAAGATATAACAGCCATCTTTTTTTTGTAAATTTATTTCCACCACGCCCTTTCCCAAGGTGTATTTAATGGCATTGCTCAAAAGATTTTCAATCGCCAGCTTCAGCTTGTCGCCATCCCCAACCGCCCAGGCCGGATTTTTTTCGTCAAAAATAATCAAAACATTGCCGGCTTGCGCCAAAGGCAGGATATTTTTAATAACCTCGCGGGTTATCATCATTAAATTAACTTTTTCTTTTTTGAGAATCAACCGCCCCTGGTCGATGCGCGCCACATCCAGAAGATCGTTCACCAATCTCGCCATTTGCTGGCCGGTTTGGCTGATGTTTTCGATGGTCTCTTTTTGCTTTTCATTAAGGCCGGCCGCGAATTTTGAAAGCAGGATTTCCGTTTCCCAGCGGATCGCGGACAGCGGAGTGCGCAACTGGTGCGAGGCGATGGAAACGAATTCGCTTTTCATTTTGTTGAGCCGGGCGATCTGTTCCACGCCGTGGATGATCGAATTGCCGATTATGAAAATCGCCGCTACCACCACGCATTCCGCGATCGCCAAAACTTCCGGACTGTCGTAATTTTTGGAAATATAGTAAGTAGCCGTCATCGCAATTATCGTAATGACGCCCATCATCAAGAATAGGAAACTGGGCGCGAACCAAATTTTCACGCCTAACTCATCGGCTTGTTTTTTTAAATTAAGGTCGTTGATGAACTTTATCATGACCAGATTATACCACAAAATTCTGTTTTTAGTAATCAACTGCCAAAGATAACACTGTCATTCTATTGGCAAGCGATTTTTTCCAATCTCTCCTTGAATTTCTGGAACACCTCCGGGCTTTGGGGTTCGGGCAGGAAGACTAGCATCTCGTCGTTGGCGATAATCATACTCCCCGCTTTCCGGGTGCGCGGATCATTAGCAATTCGCCGCGTCTGCCAACGCTTGAGCCGCTGTTCGATAAAATCAAAACTGAATATTTTTTCCCCGAGTCCGCGCATAATTTTTACCGCCTGCGTATCCGGCAATAATTTCAGATTAGGAATATCATCCGCGCGGAAATTGGGTTTGTAATTTTTGATCCACTCATTCGCCTTTTGAAATTTTTGAAAAACCGCAAAACCGAAAAGCGGGAAAATAAAGGAATACTCCGAAGCGGAAAAGGCGTCTTTGAGATTTATCTCCAGCGATTTTTCAGTGATGAAATAATTGAGGCAAATCCGGTTGGCGATTTTTTTCCCGTATCTTCTGCGGCCCAGAAGGTGCACCGCCAAAGTCACCAGCGTCCGGCCCGTAAATATTTTTCCACTCTTTAGCACAACCAGAATATCCAAGTCGCTTTGGCTCTTCGTATTTTTCATCGCCAGCCTGCCAGTCACCGCGATCATCCGCACGAAAGGGACAAGGCGCAGCCAGCGCGCGGTTTTCAAAAGAATTTTAAATTTGTTTTCCGCGATTTTGCTGCGTTCAAGCCTTTGTTCCACTAAATCCCGGCCCGCCCGCATCGCTACGCGAAGCGTTGCGGGCGGGCCCTTGAGAAAATAAAATCCGCGGTATTCTCCAATAAATTCTTTGAGCTTGCCGCCTTCCAAAGCGTTTATAATTTCCAACAGTCCGGATTTTTCCTCTTTAATCTCCGCTGGCTGATTAAAGTTCGTAAAATATTTATGCACCTCAAAACTCGTCAGTGGATAATCCATGACATCATAATAAGCCAGTGTGGCCAAAATATTCTTTTCGAGTTCTATGCCTGACCCCTCAAAAATAGCCATTTAAAAAAATTACAAAAACAAAAATTAAAGGTATTTTCCTGTCCAGCTTCTCTTAACTTTTTTAAGCTTGTCCGGCGGGCCGGCAAAAACTACTTCCCCGCCTTTGTCCCCGCCTTCCGGACCCAGATCAATCACCCAGTCTGAATTTTTCACCACGCCGATGTTGTGCTCCACCACTAAAACTGTATTGCCTTTTTCCACCAGCGCGTCCAAAACTTTGAGCAATCTTTTGACATCATCAAAATGCAGTCCGATGGTCGGTTCGTCTAGAATATACAAAGTCTTGCCAGTTGATTTTCTGGCCAGCTCTGTCGCCAGCTTGATTCTTTGCGCTTCCCCGCCGGAAAGATTAGTGGCGCTTTGCCCGAGTTTCAAATAACCCAATCCCACTTCTTCCAAAGTTTTCAGTTTCTCCACGATGAGCGGAGATTTTTTGAAAAACCGGAGCGCGTAAGAAACGCTCATGTCCAAAACCTCGGCAATATTTACGCCCTGATATTCAATATCCAAAGTTTTTTGGTTGTATCGCGTCCCCCCACAGGCCTCGCATTTGACATACATATCCGGCAGCAGGTGCATTTCGATTTTTTTCGTGCCGTCGCCCTGGCAGACTTCGCAGCGCCCGCCCTTCATATTGAAACTGAAACGGCTGGCTTCATAGCCGCGGCCCCTGGCTTCTTCCGTCGCGGAAAAAAGATCGCGGATCAGGGAAAAAACTCCGGTATAAGTCGCGGCGTTCGAACGCGGTGTGCGCCCGATCGGCGCCTGGTCGATATTGATGACTTTGTCGATATTTTGCAGGCCTTTGATTTTTTCGTGCGCGCCTGGAACGGCTTTGGCTTTGAAAAAATGCTTAGACAGCGCTTTGGCTAAAATATCCTTCACCAGCGTAGATTTTCCCGAACCGGAAACGCCGGTAATGGAAACAAATTTTCCCAGCGGAATTTCTACATCAATATTTTTTAAATTATGCTCCGTAGCGCCAACGATTTCGATCGATTTTTTGGTGCCTTTCCTGAATTTCAATTTTTCCGCTACTTTTTTCCGGCCGGTTAAATATTCCGCCGTGGCCGTTTTGGATTTCAGAAGCTTTTTAAAATCTCCCTGGAAAATAACCTCGCCTCCGTCTTCACCCGCTCCCGGACCCATATCGATAATCCAATCGGCGCTCCGGATAATGTCCTCATCATGTTCCACCACGATCAGGGAATTGCCAGCGTCTTTGAGCGCCTGCATAGTCGCAATCAATTTTTCTGTATCCCGGTTATGCAGGCCGATAGACGGCTCGTCCAAAACATAGGTGATACCCATAAGTTCCGATCCGATTTGCGTCGCCAGGCGGATTCTTTGCGCCTCTCCCCCGGAAATTGAATTGGCTCCGCGGGAAAGCGACAAATATTCCAGCCCGACATTCGTAAGCGCGGAAACTTTTTCATGCATATCCTTGATGAGCGGCGCCACAATTTCCCCGCCTGCAGCGCTATGCAGTATAGTATTAGTACTTTCTTTTATTTTATTTTCAGACTCTTTGGTTTTTTCAGTATTATTCAACGGCGCAGCATTGCCTGCCCGAAATGCTTCGCGTATCGAAGCAGGCGGGCGGGCAGGTTTTTTGGCCGGATCCGCAAGCTCCTCCTTGAGACTGGCGATAAAATTTTTAAACTTGGAAAGATTGAGATTAGCCACATCATCGATGGATTTTCCCAAAACTAAAACTGCTAAATATTCTTCTTTTAATCTTTTGCCCCGGCAAGCCGGGCAAGTTTTTTCCAACATATATTTTTCCAAATCGCTGCGCGCGAAATCCGATCCGGCTTCTTCATATTTTTTCTTAATCATGCCGGCTACTCCCAAAAAATTCATCCGCGCTTCTTTTATTCCGCCCAGCGCGTCTTTCTGCTTTACTAAAATTTCCTTGCCCCGAGTGCCATAAAAAAGGATATCCATTACTTTCGGCGGCAGTTTTTTAACCGGCGTGTTGAGAGAGAAATTATATTCCTGGGCCAGCGCGCCCGCGATGTTCATATAATTTCCCTGTCCGCCGGCGCGCCCGTTGGATTTGCTCCAGGGCATAATCGCCCCCTCGGCCAAAGTCAGATTTTTATTAGGCGTTATCAAATCAATATCCACTTCTTTGGTAATGCCCAGACCCGAACAATATCCACAGGCTCCTTCCGGATTATTAAAAGAAAAATGGCGGGGCGTAATTTCATTGATCCTCGCCTGGCACTCATGGCAGACGAAATCGCGGTTGTAGGTTTCGTCATCACTCCCTTCCGCCGAAATAATAAGCGTTCCGCCGCCGACGCGCAGCGCCGTTTCAATGGAATCCAAAATTCTTTCCGTATCCGGATTTTTATATTTCAAGGTTATGCGGTCTACCACCACTTCAATGGGACTGTCGATTCTTTCGCTGGCAATCGCCAAGGCTTCCGTCGCCAGCATAATCTTTCCATTAAAACGCACGCGGGCAAATCCCAGCTGGACAATGCTTTTGATTATTTCCTTGGAGTTTTTTCCTGCTTCGCGAGTTTTGGCCAGAATTGCAATTTGCGTATTTTCTGGAAACTTTTGGACTTCTTCCAGCATTTCCTGGTTAGTTTTGCGAAGCATCGCGGTCCCGCACTGCGGACAATGCACCTGCCCGACTTTGGCAAACAAAACACGGAGATAATCATAAATCTCCGTCAAGGTTCCCACGGTCGAACGCGGGCTGCGGCTCAAACTTTTTTGGTCGATGGAAATCGTCGGGCTTAAATTTTCAATCTTGTCGACATCCGGCTTCGCCCCCACATCCAGAAAGTGGCGGGCATAAGATGACATGCCCTCCAAGTATCGGCGGTTGCCTTCCGTATAAACTACATCAAAAGCGAGCGAGGATTTCCCTGATCCCGAAAGCCCCGTCACCACCACCAGCTTATCGCGGGGAATATCAATATCAATATTTTTTAAGTTATTGACCCGCGCGCCCTTGATAATAATTTTGTCTCGTCTTGCCATGTTTGTCCGCGAGCTGTGCGAGTGGATACAAACATGAGCATCCCGCACCAATTCGCTGATTAAGACTTTTAAAAAAATAAGATATAGCCGCAGGCGAATTCGCAAACAAAACTAATTTTAGAATTAAAACTTTGTTGGAATTTGGTGCAGGATAGCCAGTCAAATACAAATAGTAAACTAGTTATAAATTGTAAAGGACTTTTGGAGGTTTGGCAAGCCCCGCACTAAACTTTGCGCCTGCACCTTTATGACGCAAATTCGATTCCGCCAATGTAAAGTTAGTGCGGGGCAAGGACTGATATATAAGCATGTTACAAGCTCCCGAAAAAACAAAAACCCCGGGGTTTTTGGGGCAGTTTTTGAATTTTAGATTTGAGGTTTGACAAATTCATAAACTTAATAGATAATACTATGATTCTTTGTAAACAAAATATTCTGTGAAAATAGGAGGGATTTATGGATAGTTTAACGATTTTTGGAGTTGTGGTCATGCTGAAGGCATCTGTGATTCATCAAACCATTGCAAGTATTTTCATTTTTCTCCCGATTTTGGGAATATGGGCAGAAAGTCGAGGAAATACATATGTAAGGGGAGATAAGGGCTCTGGGCTTTGTGGTCTAATGACTGGATTATGGATAACATCTTCAATTCTTTATAAGATCATATTGCTTTGCGGTTTTAACATTTTACCCTTGGGCAGAATTTCCTGGATATTATCCCTTCTCACATTAGCAACAATTGGCATTCTGAAAGAAATAGTGAACAAAGAGACCTCTGATGAGAGAAGGAGATATGATTTTATCTTTGTAATCTGCCTTGTTGTATTTGTTATGTTTGATTTATTTTCATGCGAACTGCGAATCTGATTATAAATGCAAACTTTACCGCAGGAGCGAAGCCGTAGCATCGGCCTAGCTCCTCGCCTCACTTTTCTTACAAAGTCGGGGCTTTTTTATTTTCAACTTGCTTTTTAGCCTTTTTAACCCATTCATTCAACTATTTCTAAAGTGTGATAAATTCCGCATATGCAAGATTTATCACACTTTCTACACTACAGTCTATAATATTCTGGTTTTATACTCCAAAAATACTTTTTAAATTTTCTCCATGCAGTAATTTATCCGAAGTGACAATTTCTATATGTTTTTCCACACTAAAAGCTTCCGCGATAAACAAAATTTCATCTTCGCATTCAAACGGATATACCCAAACGCTTTTTTGCATCTGGTAAAATCCCAGCTCTTTTATCTTGCTGCGTAGCGCCTCTCTGGCCTGATTATATATCTTCGGCTTGGTCGGTATATCGAACATTAATATTCTCCATTTTCCATCCCACTTATGCGGTTTTTCAATGGCAATTATGTCAATTGCAAATTCACGCACTCTGCTTTTCCCTTTGTTTGTCAATTTTACGGAAACTATATTATTGTCATCTTTGATGATTTCAACTAATTTTTTCCGCTTGAGCTGTCTGATGGCATTATTTATCTGCTTAGACCCAAAACCGGTTTCTTCTACCAACAAACCAAATTCTTTCAAAACTTTCAGCATGCCTGGAACAACAGCCCCGCCAAACGCGACCCCGCCTAAGGCCAGAAACATCAATAAAAATTTAGTCGCGGTCGCCGGAACACTGTCTGAATGCAAAAACGCTTCTATTTTATTTTTAAGATCAATCCTCTCTTTTCTTATTTTATATTTCTTTTTCATTTTTTTATTTTTTGTTTTTTACAGTTTTTAATTAAGTGTGATTTTTCTCGCATATGCAAATAATATCACACTTTACCATTCTTAACAATAGCGGGAAGCATAGTGGGAAACATAGAAAAAGGGCGGTATCTAACCGCCCCATTCAAATCTATAAATCAGTTTTTAACTCCCGCAGCTGCCGCCTTGGGAAGTTGAAGTTTCGGCGCTCAAAGTCTTAGAGCATTCCTCCGGCGCTGTTGTGAAAGCATCGCAGATCGCTTTTTTGTAAGCTTCGGAATTTCCATATTGATAAGCCGCTTGGGATGTTTGGCCGTTAATGATCATAGTCGGCGAACCGCTGGCTCCAGCCGCAGCGGAAACTTCAGCTTCAGTTTTCATGAGGGCTGTTCCGGAAGATGCCACACAAGCGGAAATTTTCGCCGTGTCGATGGCCAAGCTTTTCGCGCCCGCTTCCCAGCATTTTCCGTCTGATCCGCAATTAGTATTCACATAACTCGCAAAATCCAGCCACTTTCCTTTGCCATAGTCTCTAAGAACGCAGGCCTCCCTTTCATTTTGGTCAACTTCCGGCTGGCCATGCAGAGAAGTTATTTTATCTCCCTCAACCGACACAATGTAGTGGAAATTAAAATTCACCTTATCTTTAAGCAAAACATAGACTGACTTCATTGTGTCTTCCGCCTTGTTGCCATATGGACAAAAGCTCATAACATACAAATCAACACTTGGCTTGTCGCTCTTGGGCGCCGGCTTGGCGGCTTCAGCTTGCTGCTTCTTGGCCTCCTCCTGCTGTTTAGCTATTTCATCGAAAGTTATCGCCTGCTGAATAAATTTAGTCCCGTCCTTGGTAACATAGACTGACTGATCCTGACCATTAGCGCTTACGGTTATTTTATATAAATCTCCATCCTCCGTCACTTCTTTTACTGTGGCCGCTCCGCCACTGTCTTTGATAAGACTTTCAATTTTCGCCTTGGCTTCATCTTGAGTTATAGATTTGGTAAACATTTTTGTGACAATCGCTTTGTCCTTATTTTTAGCATAAATAGCATACCCGACGATGAGCAATAAAATCGCTATTGCCACAATTGTTTTCTTAGTTAAAAACCCCTGGTCTTGTGTTTTTTCTTCTGTCATATTTTAAAATTATTTATTACCTGTTTATTCTATACCAACTATTTGTTTTAGACAAATACCAGGCTAGCTTGACAATTTGTTACACCTGACCAATAATACAATATCATTCTTTGAAAATTCAATGCAAAGGAGTAATTTATGGCTGATAAAACCAAGGAGTATTTAGTCATAATCAACGGGTTAAAGGTAAAATGCCGCATACTGGAAATAACATCCAAGGGCATATGCACAATTATTATCGCAGGCAGCAACTGCTGTCACGAGAAACACATTAACGAATTAGAAAAAATTTGAAAGGAGTGTGATATGAAAATTAAGTTTGCAGTAATTGTAAATAATCTTTCCGGTGATGAGCTTGTCAAAACATTTGATGAATTGCTGGCAAAAGATTTTAACAAGATTGGTGGACAAGCTATAAATCTTTCCGACCTCATAGGTATAGGTAGAATGCCGGAACATCTGGCTGACTGGACTGATTACGAAAAAATCATAATCATTTGTAATTCTGCAACGGCAATCTTTTTCTTCGATGTGTACAGAACCATAGAGAAGGCAGAATTATGGGTCATTAATTGGCCCAAAGAAATAGCCGGTTCTGACAGGCCCGACAAGCACAAGTTTTTTGATCAGATCCCGCGAATGGTAGAGAAGGCAAAAGAACTATTATTGTCATAGATACATTTTTAGAATCATGCGGGAGTAAGTCCGTCGACTTGTCTCCTGCTTTTTTTATTTGTGTTATAATACCCTCATGAAGCCCAAAAAAACCAAAGCGGAAAAACGCGAAGTTAAAAAGAAACCCAAAATGCCAGTTTCTGGCAAGAAGGTTTTTGCCTTGCGAGAAATTATTATAAAAAGGCGTGATAAAGCCTCAAAATAGCTATAAGTATTGACTAGCAAATTGCCTAGTGCTAAGCTGATATAAGTTTTAACGAATACTAAAATGCTCAAGATTATCAACATCTCCGAATTAATCATCGCCGTCCTGCTCACTATCTCTATTTTATTGCAAAATAGAGGTGCCGGGCTGTCCGGAACTTTCGGCGGAGATTTCGGCGGCTATTACAGTAAGCGCGGATTTGAAAAATTCCTGGTTCGTTTTTCCATAGTCCTGGCTATCCTTTTTATTGGGCTGGCTATTGCTAATCTTCTGATTAGCAGCGGAACTATATAAAAATTAACTCGCCCTGTTAAATTCCCGCCAAGCGGGACCGCCCCTGGCGGATTTAATAGGGTAAAAAACTATTAGTAACTTATTCAACCCCAAAAAAACTTCTTTCAAGCAATGGCTCAAAATAACCCGGGTCCTTGATCTGAAGGAAAAAATTATTTTTTATTCCCTTATTTTCGTCTTAATCGCCTCTCTGCTTGGCTGGGGAGCGGTTTTTTACTATTCCAAAACCACAGCCGTTCCTAATTTCGGCGGAGAATATATTGGGGGCACCGTTGGCCAGCCCTCCCACATCAATCCGATAATTTCCTCATCCAATAGCGCCGACGAAGACCTGGTTCAGCTGGTTTACAGCGGACTTATGAAATATGACGGCCAGGGAAAAATTATTCCGGATCTAGCCGAAAGTTATGAAATTTCAGACGACAAAACTCTCTACACTTTTCATCTGAAAAATAATGTTGCTTGGCACGATGGAGAGCCATTCACCGCCAATGATGTGATGTTTTCCGCCAATATTTTAGGCGATCCGGCTTATAAAAGCCCTTTGCGCATCAACTGGCAGGGCATTACTACGAATATTTTAGATGACCAGACCATTACTTTTCAGATTAAAAGCCCTTATATCGGGTTCCTTAATAATCTGACTTTTGGAATCTTGCCCAAACACATCTGGGAAACCGTGAGTCCGGAAAAATTCGCTCTTACCGACCTGAATCTGGAACCAATCGGCACCGGACCTTATAAATATTCGTCCATCCAAAAAGATTCCAGCGGCAATATTATTTCTTACAAACTGGCGGCCAATCCAAGCTATTTCTCGGGAAAACCATACATCTCCAAAATTACCTTCAACTATTATTCAGATGACGATGCCGCGCTGGAAGCCTACAATTCAAAGGAAGTAATGAGCATCAACAGCTTGAGCCCGCAAAAAATATCCGCCATCAAATTGGCGCAAAGCACGGCCGCGCATAAATTCAACATCCCCCGCTATTTCGCGGTTTTCATCAACCAGACTAAAAGTGTTCCGCTGGCTTCGGACGATGTGAGAAACGCCCTAGCCAGGGCCGCCAACCGGCAGGAAATTATTGAACGAGTTTTGGCTTCGAGCGGCCAGCCTGTTTATTCCCCGATTCTCCAGGGCATGCTTGGATATTCAGAAGATTTAGACAGGCGTGAATTCGATTTGGAAAAAGCCAATAAAATTTTAGACGACGCAGGCTGGATCAAAGGCGAAAATGGAATCCGCTCCAAAAACGGAACTGTTCTCCAATTTTCTCTGATCACCACCGATTGGCCGGAATTGGTTCAGACCGCGGAAATTCTCAAGGAGCAATGGGCGAAAGTCGGAGCCGAGGCAAATGTCGGCAACTATTCCATTTCTGATATCCAGCAAAATTATCTGCGCCCGCGCGAATACGACGCATTGCTTTTCGGGCAAGTTCTCGGCGCTGATCCTGACCCGTATTCTTTCTGGCATTCTTCGCAAAAAAGAGATCCGGGGCTCAATCTGTCCCTTTTCGGAGATTCCGACACGGATAAATTAATTGAGGACGGCCGGGTGGAATTTGATCTGGAAAAGCGCGCCCAGATTTACATTGATTTTCAAAAGAAACTGCTGGAGGAAAACCCCGCTATCTTCCTCTACAGCCCGTCCTATATTTATCCGGTCAATAAAAAAGTACAGGGTATTGATATTGAAAACCTGACTTCCCCCGCCCGCATCTTTTCCGACATCAGTCACTGGTATATTAAAACCAAAAGGATTTGGAAATAAGCAGAGTTTTTTCTAAAAAGATAATTTGAACAAACTTATGCCAAGCAAAAAAAAGAAAAAAGTTGTAGTTGCTGTAAGTGGAGGCTTTGACCCGATCCATGTCGGACATGTAAAAATGTTTAAAGAGGCCAAAGCATTGGGAGACGAATTAGTAGTAATACTCAACAATGACAATTGGTTTGGAATTAAAGGACGAGCTCTTTTTATGCCGGAAGAAGAGCGCAAAGAAATAATTGAAGCCCTTAAGCCGGTAGATCGTGTTATTTTAAGCAAGCACAAGCGTTCCAAAAAAAAATACGACAGGAGTTCAATAGAATATAGCGTTTGTCGCGAGCTAGAAGAATTGAAACCGGATATTTTTGCTAATGGAGGCGATCGTTTTAAAAATGATGTTCCAGAAGTTGGGATCTGTAAAAAAATCGGCTGCGAAGTGGTTTTTAATATCGGCAAAGGCGGCAAAGTCCAATCCAGTTCCTGGCTTTTGGGAAAATATTTAAAGAAAGTAACTAAAAAATAAAACTGGAAAAAGAACCGCTTTTATCTTATAATAAACATGTAGTATTTCTTCTTGGTTTCTAAAACAATTTCTTTTGCTTATAATTAAAAATCCGATGGAAAAAAACAATCCACTCGACAAGGAAAATCTTCGCCAGGTGATCATCAATTCGCCCGCGCAAATCGCCGCCGGAATAAAACTCGCCAAAAATATCAAAATTAGAGGCAACTTCAAATCTTTGGAGATTTCCGGCATGGGCGGATCGTCTCTGCCTGCTAATATTCTGCGTATTTATCTCAATGATCTTTACATAAAAAATCCCAAGAAAAATAAACCTTTGGGCATATTCCAAAACCGATTTTACTCCCTCCCGCATGAAGCTTATAACCAATGCCTTAATTTCTTTGCTTCTTATTCCGGAAACACCGAAGAAACAATCGCCTCGCTCAAGGAAGCCATTAAGGCCAAGCTGCCAAGCGTCGGCTTTGCCACCGGCGGCGAATTGGCGGAACTTTGTAAAAAAAATAATATTCCTTGCGCTATTCTGCCTGTCGGCATTCAGCCGCGCTATGCAACCGGCTATTTCTTCGGAGCGATGTTCCAAATTTTAGTAAACTCAAAAATAGTGGAAAACAAAGACGAGGAACTGATAACTTTATCGAAAAAGCTAAGCCGTGATATTTTAAAGTTGGAAGCCAAGGGGAAAGAAATAGCCAAAAAACTCGTCGGCAAAACTCCTGTTATTTATTCCTCGCCCAAATACAAAGCGCTGGCCATGATCTGGAAAATAAAAATAAATGAAAATGCCAAGACGCCCGCTTTCTATAATTTTTACCCGGAACTCAACCACAACGAAATGGTAGGTTTCACTCTCCCGCAGGGGAAATTCCATGTCATAACCTTGATTGACAAAAAGGACCATCCGCAAAATATCAAGCGCATGAAAATTACCGCCAAGCTGCTTAAGAAAAAAGGCATCGAAACAACCCTAATTGAAATGCCAGACTCCAATATTTTTAACACAATATTTTCAACTTTAATTCTGGGCGATTGGGTTTCTTACTATCTGGCTCTCGCCTACAAACAAGATCCGACTCCGGTCGCAATAGTGGAAGATTTAAAAAAGAAATTGGCTTGACAGATTCCCTTTTTGGGTGTATAATTAAAGATACTAAAGAATCTTCTTCTATTTGAATATTTTTGCCTCTTTTAAGCCTTTTTCTCTTTTTGTCAGCTTTTTAGAAAGCCTCTCTTTTATTTAGTTTTCAATCTTTTTATTATTTCATTGCCTTTTAATTCACTTTAATTTAACTTGCTAACCTTTCGCGACCCGCCTAGCGGTTTGTGCTGGTTAGCTAAATCTACTTTATGCTTAAAAAAACAAACTCGCCGGCCCCTTTGGTTCGGCCAAGTGAAGCTATGAGCCGTATGGGCCAGAACACAGTTTTCGGCTCGCCTCGACTCGCGGAGACCTCTTGTCGACGCGAGGCTGGCCCGACTCAAAGCCCGCTCAAAACGCAGAATGTCCGCGCCAATTACTCGAAAAGCAATTTGCGCGTCATCCCCCTCGGCGGCCTGGAGGAAATCGGCCGCAATATGACTGTCTTTGAATATGGGCAGGATATTATTATTGTCGATATGGGCCTGCAATTCCCCGATGAAGATATGCCCGGCATCGACTATATCATTCCGGATGTCACTTATCTTAAAGGAAAAGAAAAAAATATCCGCGGCGTGATTATCACCCACGGACACTACGACCATATCGGCGCCATTCCGCATATTATGGAAAAAATCGGCAATCCGCCGATCTATATGACCGAGCTGACGCGCGGCATCGTAATGAAACGGCAGGACGATTACAAAGACAAGCCGTCTTTAAACATCCACACCGTGAAAAAAATCGACCGCCTGCGGCTAGGATCTTTCAGCATTGAATTTTTCCATGTGAACCACACAATCCCCGACTCCGTGGGACTGGCCATTTCCACTCCAGTGGGAACTATCATCCATACCGGCGACTTCAAATTCGACCATTCGCCAGTTTCCGACGCGCCGGCCGACATTGCCAAGATCGCGCGGCTCGGCAGTGAAAATGTTCTGGCGCTGATGTCGGATTCCACTGATTCGCAGACTCCGGGCTATTCCCTTTCTGAATCGAAAATCGCCAAAACTTTGGATGAAATTTTTGAACGCACGGAAGGGCGCCTCATTATCGCCACCTTTTCCGCGCTCATTAGCCGCATCCAATCAGTCGTGGCGGCCGCCGAAAAACATGGGCGCAAACTGGCGGTGGACGGCTATTCTATGAAAACCAATGTGGAAATCGCGCGGGCTCTCGGATATCTGCAGGTGAAAAAAAGCACGCTTATTCCCATCAACCGCGTCAATGACTATCCGGACAACAAAGTCGCCATAATCTGCACTGGCGCCCAGGGCGAATCTAATGCTGTTTTAATGCGCATTGTCACCGGCGAACACCGTTTTGTGAAGGTGCACAAGGACGATACCTTCGTGCTCTCTTCTTCGGTTATTCCCGGCAACGAAAGAACTGTGCAGGCGATCATGGATACGATTTATCGCAAAGACGCCAAGGTTGTCCATTACAAAATGATGGATGTCCACGCCGGAGGCCACGCCCGCCAGGAAGACTTGAAAATGATGATCAATCTGGTGCGGCCGAAATATCTGATTCCAATTCACGGCAACTATTATATGTTGAAACTTCACGGCCAGCTGGGCGTATCCGTCGGCATGGATCCAAAAAATATTCTGATCGGTGAAAACGGCAAGGTGATTGAATTTGATTATCGCCAAAACGGAAAATTGCTGGAAGAAAAAGTGCCGACCAACTATATAATGGTAGACGGGCTCGGCGTCGGCGACATCGGACAAGTGGTGCTCCGCGACCGCCAGCTCTTGGCTAAGGACGGAATGTTTACGATTATTGTCATCATTGACAGCAAGACTAAAAAAATTATCGGCAAGCCCCAGGTGACTTCCCGCGGCTTCATTTTCGTTAAAGAAAATTTTGATCTGGTAAACGCCACTAAAAAAAAGGTGGAGGAAGTGGTGGCCGCCAAAACTTCAGCCAACACCGCGGTCAATTGGGATTATGTTAAAAACAACATCCGCGAAACCGTCGGGTCGTTTCTCTATCAAAAAACCCAAAGGCGGCCGATGGTACTGCCGGTAGTGATTGAGGTATAAAACTAACTTTAAAGGCTTCCTCAAGGGGGCCTTTTTTGTTTTTTAAAATACTTCCGCACATAGCGAAGCGCGTTTCTAAATTTCAAGATTGCAAGCGTTAAAAAATTTAAAAAAATAACTATTCGAGCATAGCGAAATAAATTGTTACAAATTCCGGCGAAGCTGGCGTTAAGAAAGTTCCTTGATTCCGCCGCGGAAGCAGCCGTGAACTTTTAGCCAGTGAGACGAGAATTTGTCAATTTATGAGCCTGCTCGAGAGTTTCTTTGTTACTTTCTTTGTCCGCAAAGAAAGTAAGAATCGTAATTGCCTAAAACCCGCTTTTACGCTAAAATAAAAGCATGAAAATTAATGAGGAAAAATTGAAAGAAGCCGATTCCGAAGGAATAAGATTGATTATTCTCTTTGGTTCGCAGGCTGATAAAAGCGCGCATAGCGAAAGCGATTATGATGTCGCTGTTTTGACCGATGATCGCAAAAATATCCGGGATTTTGACAATTATTCCAAAGTTTTGTTTTTTCTAAGAGAAGCTTTGGGTATTCCGGATTATAAAATAGATCTGACTAATATAAATGAAGCTAATCCGCTCCTGCTGCACGAAATTTTTTCAAAAAGCGCGCTAATCTACGGCAATCAAGATATTTTCGACGAATATCGCGCTTTTGCGTTCCGAACATACATTGACGCAAAACCGCTTTTGGAGTTGGAAGATTATCTGATTAAAAAAAGACAGCTGTTTTTAAATAAGATAATTGCAAACAAATGCTAAATAAAAATTTTATCAAAAGAAAAATTGATTTAATCCAAAATGAATTGACTTACCTTGTGCCATTAAAGGATTATACTTTTGAAGAATTGAGCAAGGATTTTATGAACCAGGCGGGAGTTGAAAGAATATTGGAAAGAACCATAAACAGAGCTATAGACATAAACCAGCATCTTATTGCCGAATTAGCTGATTTAAAAACAGAGCCTCCCCTGGATTATAAGGGGACTTTTCTGCGTTTGATTGACCTTGGAATTTATGACAAAGACTTTGCTGAAAATATCAGCCGCAGCGTCGGCATCAGAAACAAGCTGGCGCATGAATATGATAAAATAGACAAAGAAAAAATTTACACTTCTGTCCATGACTGTTTGGAAGATTACACGAAATACTGCGAATATATCTTGAATTTTTTAAACAACTTAACTGAATAATCATGCAAAAACGAATCTTTTCCGGCGTGCAGCCGAGCGGAAACCTGCATATTGGCAACTATTTAGGCGCCATCAAAAACTGGGTCAAGCTCCAAAATGAGTATGATTCCCTTTTTTGCGTGGTGGATTTGCACGCTATTACCGTCCCCCAAGATCCGGATACACTTCGCAAAAATTGCATTGAGGCAGTAAAAAATTTATTAGCTGCCGGTATTGATCCGCAAAAATCAGCTATCTTTGTCCAGTCGCATATTCCAGAACATACTGAATTAACATGGATTTTGAATACACTTGCAAGAATTTCCGACTTGGACAAAATGACCCAATTTAAAGATAAGTCTCAAAAAGATAGTAGAGAGAGCGCTGGCGTTGGGTTGTATGATTATCCAGTATTGATGGCAGCGGACATTTTACTATATGACACAGCGGTAGTTCCGGTAGGAAAAGATCAATTGCAACACATTGAATTAACAAGAGATTTGGCAAAAAGGTTTAATAAAAAATTTGGTGATGTTTTTAAAATACCGGACTATTACATAAAGAAGGAAGGTGCGCTTATTATGGGGCTTGATGATCCGACCAAAAAAATGTCCAAATCCGCCAGTTCCGAATATAATTATATTTCCCTTACCGACGACGCGGAAACAGTCAAAAGAAAAATTAAAAAAGCCGTGACCGACAGCGGAATGGAAATTGTTTATCGTGATGATAAGCCGGCGCTGCAAAATCTGATCAATATTTATTCATTACTGGCGGATATAGCACCTAAAGAAATAGAAGAAAAATATAAAGGCAAAGGATATTCAGATTTCAAAAGTGATCTAGCGGAAGTTATTATCAACTTTCTCGCGCCTTTTCAGGAGCGCATGAAAGAACTCACTGACGAAAAAGTTCTGGAAATCCTGAAAGCCGGCGCGGAAAAAGTCCGTCCGCTGGCGCAGAAAAAGCTTGCGGAAGTAAAAAAGAAAGTTGGGTTTATACTTTAATCTTTTTAAGTCAAAACAAAAACGCGCATGAATCAAAAACGGATATCGGTTGTTATCCCCTGTTTCAATGAGGGGAAAACTATCCGCCAAAACATACAAAAAATCCACGCCTATTTATCAAATAATTTTGAGGCTTTTGAAATTATCGCTATCAATGATGGCAGTCTGGATAACACGCTTTCAGAACTCGAAACGCTGGCGAAAGAATTGCCGATTAAAATTATTACTCACGCCAAAAACGCCGGCAAAGGCAAGGCGGTGCGCGGCGGCGTGCTGGCAAGCCAATATGAAATTGTGATGTTTTTGGACGCGGATCTGGCCATCCCTATCGAAAGCTTGGCCGATTTTACGGCAGAAATGGAAAATGGCCGTGATTTAATCATCGCTTCCCGCTTTATTCCCGGCCTCACGATTTTGTAGCCAATCCTATGGTATCGCAAAATAATGGAGCAAATATTCAGGCTTTTGCGCATGGCAATATTAAATAATTGGAATATTGAAGATACCCAATGCGGATTCAAGGTTTTCAAGGCATCCCCGGCTAAGAGAATTTTCGGCATGGCGACTATTGATCGTTTCGCCTTTGACTCAGAAATAATTTTTATCGCCAAAAAATTCGGCTATTCCATCAAGGAAATGCCGATAACTCTCCAGAATCCGCCCCAGAGCAGCGTGCGCATATTTTTTGATCCGCTGAATATGTTTTTCTCGCTTTTCCAAATCCGCCTAAACGACCTAAAAGGAATATACCCATGGAAACAACCGGAAATTTGCGGAAAAAAATAATCCTTTCTGCTGACGATTTTGGAAAAACTCGAGAGGGCAACGCTGGAATTCTGAAGTTAGCGCAAAAAGGCAAGCTTGATCGCGTAGCTATTATGGTCAATCGCGATTATCTTTCCGCGAAAGATCTGGCGATGATCAAAGCTTGTCCGGTAGCACTCGACCTTCATCTTGAATTTCCTTTCCAGAAAAAGAAATCGCGGAGCATCATCAAGAGATCCTTTCTTTTTTTATATCATCATCTGACTAATCAAAAGTCCATCACTGCCGGCTGGGAGGAGCAAATCCAGAAATTTATTTCCCTCTTCGGCAAAATTCCGGACGGGCTCAACGCCCATGAGCACATCCATTTTTTTCCGCCCTATTTCAAAGTCGCGATAAAGCTTGCCAAGCAATACAACATTAAATATCTGCGCTTCGGAAAAGTTTCAGTCATCAAAAATCACAAAGTTATTTCGCATATTCTCTTCCGCCTGCACAAAAAAAACCAGCCTGCTTTCGCGGCCAGCCATCTTGCGAGTTCCGATTATTTGGCCAGCCTCGACTGGCTACACAACACTGAGAAATTTCTCAAAAACCTTCCGGCCGGCCGGACCGAAATTGTCTGCCATCCAAAAAGAGAAAAGGAATACGAGTTAATTAAAAGATTATTTTAGGCTTTATCGCGAAAACTCTTTTATTATTTGCCGCATCATCAGATCGGCTGGCAGAAATTCTCCTTCCAATGGAACAAAAAAATCGCCTTCAATTCTCGTTTTATCCGCTGAAACGGCAATTCCGGCCGCATCGATCATTTCTTTGTCATTAAGATTATCTCCAATCGCAAGCACGTTCTTTTTTTCCAAATTCAGATAGTTTTGCAAAGCAGTCAGCCCGATGGCTTTGTTTTGGATGCCTTTGACCCCTATATCATAAGCCTCACCATTCCAAAGACAATAGAGATCCTTATATTTTGAAACAATATCCTCAATTTTTTTTACCCTATCCTCGCAATGTATCGTCATAATAAATTCTTTCGGCTCGAATCCCTTCACATTTTTTTCGACTTCTATGCCCCGAAGCTCCAGGAATAAGTCTGTCAAATACTTGAAACTATTGATATGCTGGACAATCTGGCCGTCAATCCAGGTCGCGCTGCCGTTTTCATAGGTTAAACTCGCAAAAGGAAGTATCCCCCGAAATACTTCTTGAAGCATATAAAGCCCTCTTCCCGAACTAACATTTATCAGGAAGCCCAGCTCTCTCAATTTCTTTATCTGATCGATTTGCTCCTGAGCAATATGCTTTGTATGCAAAGTGGTTATATTATTGGCCTGCTTAATTTTTGTCCCCCGAGGAACAAGCACGCCGTCAACGTCAAAAACAATGAGTTTTATGTCTTTTAAAACGTCCTTGGTCAAATCATTTATTGGTTTCATGATTTTTAGTTTATTATAAATTATTATTCCAATATTTTTACAACCTCAGCTTTTTTTCTCAAACAAACTTACCTCGCGATAAACCGTTTTATTTAAAAGTAATTTTGCTTTCTTATTTCCGGCTTCCGTAATATTCCTCAATAATTTCATTCTTCAAACCATCAAAAATTTCATTTTGCAATTTGTGTTCACGTAATTTAGCTCTTGCAAATTCAGGCATTTTTTCAACCATGAAACGTATCTTGCCCTTTATTCTTTCTTCCCCTTCGGATTCATATAACTTAGGCGCTATAGAAGTAAAAAACGCAAAACTATCAGCTGCTACAATATAATTTAGATCCATATTCTCGAACCCTTCAACTTCTGCGCCCGTATCATCGTGATGTATTATCAAGATATATACTTCTTCCAATAACTTATCATTTTTAATAATCTTTTTCAGTCTTGGAATTATAAAATCGGCGCTTCTTTTTGCATGCATTTTTTTGTGTTCTTCATATTTCTTGCTATCTCTGCTGCCCTTAAAACCTCCTCCTGCTTTGGGAGTTACAACCCTATCAATATCATGGAAGATTGCCGCTATTTTTAATTCGATGGAGGCGTTAGGATTTAACTTTTCCACCCATCCTAAAACATCCAGCGCATGCAGTCTTTCGCCTTCCACTCCTTGCATTATTTCCTTATCATTCTCCTTATATTCTTCACAAATATCTGAGAGTAATTTTTTTGAATCTTCAACTATGTTTTGCATATATTATTTTTCTAGCGAAGCTATAACCTCCGCCTTTTTTTCTTCGAATAATTCTTTTGAATTCGCTTCGAGATTAAGCCTGATAACCGGCTCCGCCTGCGACTTTCTGATATTGAACCACCAATCAGGAAAAACCACGCTCAGCCCGTCAATGCCCAAAATTTGCGCGCCTTCGCTGGAGTATTTATTTTTCAATTTTTCCAATATTTTATCCGCTTCGTCCATGTCTGGCATTTCAAAATTCCTTTCTTCAAGCACAAAATATTCTTCTTTGAATTTTTGTATTATTTCATCAATTGTTTTTTCTTTAACACTAATGGCTTGTAAAAAAGTCAGCGCGCCAAAAATACCATCATCCGTTTCATGAAGTTCAGGGAAAATATAATGACCGGATGTTTCACCTCCAAAAACAATTTCCGAATCTGCTTTCATTTCCAGCTTAATTGGGATTGTCCAACAACTGGAAACTATTATCTTTCCCCCCGCTTTTTCCACCCAATCGCGCACTATCTTAGAAGTCCTGACTTCAATAACAACTTTTTTCTTGGTTGAATTTTTAACCATGTATTCCCCAATGATAGCCAGGATGAGGCTGGGATCAACAACTTCTCCACTGCGATCAAGGACATACATTCGATCTGCGTCTCCATCAAACATAAAACCCAAATCAGCTTTTTCTTTAATAATTTTTTCAATAATTTTTGTCCTATTTTCAGGAAGCTTGGGGTTTGTTTCATGGTTGGGAAAGTTGCCGTCTGGTTCGAAAAAGATCGGTATGATTTGAAGCCCGATTCCGGCAAAAACTTTTTCAATATATAGTCCGGCTGTTCCATTGCCTGGATCCATAACTACCTTCAGAGGCAAAATTTTATCTTTAATGAACCTTCTGATTGTTTGTACATATTTTTCTGTTGGATCCTTTTTAATTACCTGCCCTTCATGTTCCCTCTCTTGAAAATCTTCTTTTAAAACAATATCTTTAAACTCCAGTATTTGTTCTTTGGTAAGTGATAGATTGCCTCGAAAAACCATTTTGAAACCATTTATAAGTTTGGGAGCATGAGAGGCGGTTACCATTATTCCGCTATCAAATTCTTGATTGTCGCCTACAGTAAAATAGAAGCAAGAAGTGCTACAAAGACCAATGTCTTCCACATCAACGCCTTGGCTTGTTATTCCCTTAATAACGGCGTCCATAAGAGACGGTGAGGAAAGACGCGTATCTCGTCCCACTACAATTGACTTCACTTTTGCATAGCTTGCAAAAGCCTGCCCAATTTTATACGCCGCGTCCTCGGTAATTTCTTCGGGATACACTCCCCGAATATCATAAGCTTTAAAAATCTTTGGATTGATTTCCATACTTATCTTATTTAATTTTTACTTCTCTATTTTACCATCCCGGCCAAAAGCCTTCAAGCTATTGATAAAACAGCCGCTTTCTTATACTATTCGTATATTCGTATTAATTCGTAATTCGTAGAGAATTTCATGAAAATTGGCATTGTCGGCCTGCCTAATGTAGGAAAATCCACCCTATTCAAGGCTTTGACCAAAACCCAGGTGGATATCAGCAATTATCCTTTTTGCACCATCGAACCCAACGTTGGCATTGTTAAGGTTCCGGACGTTCGGCTGGAAAAGCTCGCCCAGATGTCTAACTCCAAAAAAAATATTCCAGCTATCGTGGAATTTGTGGATATTGCTGGTATCATCGAAGGTGCGTCCACCGGAGAAGGCCTGGGCAATAAATTCTTGTCTCATATCCGCGAAGTGGACGCGATCGTGCAGGTTGTGCGCGTGTTTGAAAATACCAACATCACCCATGTGCATAATAAAATCGATCCGGAACATGACATTGAAATCATCAATACTGAATTAATTTTGGCTGATTTGGAAACTGTGCAAAAAGTTAAAATTCGTCTGGAAAAACTCGCCCGCAACGCTTCGCGTAGCGATGCGAGCGGGGACGCGCGCAAACAATTAGATATTTTAAATCAAATAAAAACGGCGCTGGAAGCTGGAAATCTTGCAAATACTGTAAAACTAGATCTGGAAGACGAAAATACAAAAATAGTTGTGCGCGAACTTTCGCTTCTGACCATGAAACCATTTTTGTTTGTATATAATGCTTGCCCCGTTAAATCCGACGAAGCCGGAGCGAAGCTATTTAACGGGGTGGCCTACAAAATTCCGGAAAAATTAACAGAAAAAAACAGCTTTGTTGTTCTCGATATAAAAATTGAAGAGGAATTGCTCGAAATGAGTAAAGCCGAAGCCGAGGAACTAGGAATCAGATCAAACATCGACCAGCTTATCATTGAAGCTTATAAATTACTGGGTCTCATTACCTTTCTCACTACCGGCGAAGACGAAACCCGCGCCTGGACCATCCAAAAAGGCTGGACCGCGCCTCTGGCCGGCACCGCTATTCACAATGATTTCAAGGACAAATTCATCCGCGCCGAAGTCATCCAATGGGAAAAACTTCTTGAAGCCGGATCTTGGGGCAAAGCCCGCGAACTGGGCACGCTCCGCACCGAAGGCAAGGATTATATTGTGCAGGATGGGGATGTCATTGAGTTTAAAATATAGCTCTTGACTATTAATCTTTGACCTGCTAAACTAGATTTACAACTTAGAAAGCCCAAGAATCTTCTCGCCCCGATGTCCATCGGGGATAAGAGGATAATAATCCGCAAGGAAAGCCTGCCCGCAATGCTTCGCCCGCTCGCAACGATGTAGCGACTTCGGGCGAGCATAGCGATGCAGGCGGGGCTTTCTTGAGGAATTTTTTTATTAATTAATCAAAAAAACTAATGCTATACGAATTATTCTATCTGGTTGGCATCTCAAAAGAAGCGGAATTGCCTAAAATCAAAGCAGAAATTCAAAAAATCGTTACTGCCGAGGAAGGAATTCTTGAAGAGAAAGAAGTTACCGAAAAAAGAAAGCTGGCTTATAAAGTCAACCGAGAATCGCACGGTTTTTATGTCGCCCACCGGTTTAATCTGGAAGAAACTGAGAAGCTCGGCGCGATTAATAAAAAACTCGGACTTTATCCGGGAATTTTGCGCTTCATTATCAGCCGCACCGAAGATCTGCCAGAGCTGACTACGCGCGAAGAACGGAAAGAAAAAGAAGCGGCTAAAATCAAATTTATTCCAAAGAAGAAAGAAATCGAAGTTCCGGCGGTAAAAGCTCAAGCTAAAGTTAAGGAGGAAAAAGCCGCTCCGACAGAAACTGCTAATACAGAAAAAGAAACCCCGAAAACTGAAGTTTCCCAAGATGATATTGATAAAAAATTAGAAGAAATTTTAAATATATAATTTAGTAATCAGTAACCAGTAATCGGTAACCAGTAAATTTTTTTATTACTAGTTACAAGTTACTAGTTACCAGTTACTGATAAAATTATGAATGTGAACAAAGTCTTCTTAGTCGGGCGGCTCACTCGGGATCCGGAAGTCCGGACCACTTCCAGCGGCCAATCCGTCGCCTCAATCAGCCTTGCCACCAACCGTTTTTGGAAAGATAAAAGCGGCCAAAGACAGGATCAGACTGAATATCATAATGTTGTTTTATGGGGACGGCTCGCGGAAATTACCGGCCAATATCTCACCAAAGGACAGGAAGCGTATATCGAAGGCCGCATGCAAACCAGAAAATATACCGGCAAAGACGGGCTTGAGCGCCGAACTACGGAGGTAGTCGCGGAAAATATGCAACTTGGCTCTCGTCCGCAAGGCGGAGGATCATACTCCCCGCAGGCTCCGCGAGCTCCCCAGCCAGCCCCGCAACAACAGCAGGAAGCTCCCGCCGAAGAAATCCCGACTATCAATCTGGATGAAGAGCAGGACGAGGTTAAAATCGAAGATGTCCCCTTTTAAAAAAGATTCTTGTTTTTAAACTAAATTTATATTTACGAACATACGAATTAAACTAAATTACTAATTCGTACTTTCGCTAGATTTGTAAGTTCGTAAATTAATAACTATATAATGAGCTACAATAACCCCAACGACAGCCAAAAAATTGAAAAGAAGTCCTGCTTTTTCTGCGACAACAAGATGGACAAAATTGATTTCAAAGATGCCTATCTTATCCGCCGCTTTATGAATTCGCAGGGCAAAATTTATCCGCCCAAAAGGCACGGCACCTGCGCCCGGCACCAAAGGACGCTGACCAACGCCATCAAAAAGGCGCGGGTTATGGCTTTGGTTCCTTTCGTAGTCAAATAGATGCTCAACATCAGCGACATTAAAACCGGAAAAAACATTGTTCTGGACGGCGCGCCTTACGCCGTTCTTTATCATGAACACTCCAAGACTGGCCGGGCCGGCGCAGTGTTGCGCACGCGGCTCAAAAACCTGGCCACCGGAGCGGTGCTGGAAAAAACCTTCCAAGGCGCCGATCATATTTCCGAAGCAGACATAGCTAAAAGCAAGGCTCAGTTTTTGTATAAAGAAGGAGAACGATATGCTTTTATGGACAACGAGTCTTATGAGCAATTTTCACTTTCAAATGTTGCTCTGGGAGATGCCGTGAATTATCTGATTGAAGGGACAGAAATTACCGTTTTATATTTTAACAGCGATCCGATCAACATCGAGCTTCCGATCAAAATGAAGCTTAGAGTGACTGACGCTCCGCCCGGCATCAAAGGCAACACTGTTTCCACTGGCGGAAAAGTTGTGACGCTCGAAACCGGACTTAAAATTTCCACTCCTCTTTTTGTAAACGCCGGCGATGAAATTATAGTCAACACGGAAAAAGGCGAGTATGTAAGCCGGGCATAACTTACTGGATCAAAGCTCGGCTTTTTTAAATTTTTAAAGCCGAGCTTTAGAAAAAAAACAAAACCCCGATTGCTCGGGATTTTTATTTTTGAAAAACTATTCAATTTTATATCAGCCCCATATTTCCAAAAAGAGTGATAGACAAGAGCGGCATCAGAGCGACCAAGATGGCCATCCCTATTTCGTCCGCTGCTTTTGTTTCCTCATCTCTCTTGACACATTCCGGGCAATCCGGTCCAACGCAAGGTTCCGGTGTTTGTGTCGGCTCCTGCGTCGGTGTTGGTGTTTGTGTTTCGTCCATATTTTTTTTACCCCGTTAAATTTCCGCGTAGCGGAATTATTTAACTGGGGTGTTTTTCCCCCTTTCTAAGGGTTTTTTAATTGATTATCGCTTTAAAAAACGCAAAAACGGGCTTTTCACCCCCACACCAATTTTAGCTTTAATAAAACATAAAACGGTCATCCAGACCGTAAGCTAAGATTGGTGTGGGGGCTCACCCGCTTTTTTACTCCATATGTCCATTATACACCATCTAAAAGAAAAAGTCAAGGGGCAGTAGTTCCGCCCGTTCCCTGGCTGCTTTTTGTGTCGCAAGTAAATTTATTCCAAGCTACAGCATTAACTCCAAGATCTGTTTTCGCGCCTAAAACCCACATCGTGACATTGACAATCAGCCAGCCGCCGATGACCACCGCGAAGCCGATGAGGCTGACTTTTAAAAATCCCTTAGCCTGGGTCATCATATTTTCGTCGCCCGTAGAAACCATATACATCACGCCGGCAAAGAAGATGCCGACCAGCGCCAACGAAACCACCATATACATCCCATATTGCACCAGTCTTTGAAAGCCAACGACCAAATGGCAAAGGGTGCAGGGCGCCATTTCTTCGGCTGTGCCTGTGTTTCGTCCGCAAGGGACTATGCCTTTCCAGCCCGGCTCCGGAGTGGAAACTTGGGCGTCGGCCAAAGAAGGCAAAAGTAGAACAGAAAAAAAGCTAAGGGTTACAATCGCTAATAAAAAACTGGAAAATAATTTACTCATTTTGATATTTGTAATTAATTTGTACTGGATTATTCTTTTATCTTGGCTTTTATAGCTTTGACGATTTCACTCGAAACTTTCGGATTTTCTTTAAGAAACGCCTTGGCGGTTTCCCGGCCCACGCCCAATTTCACCTCCTCAAAGGCATAAGAGTTGCCGGATTTTTTGACCACTTCATATTTCACGCCCGTGTCCAGCAAATCTCCGGATTGAGAAATTCCTTCATTATACATAATATCAAATTCCGTAGTTTTGAACGGCGGAGCCACCTTATTTTTAACTATTTTCGCTTTGACGCGGTTGCCGACCACTTCTTCGCCTTTTTTGATTTGCGCGCTTCGCCGCACTTCGATGCGCACTGAAGAATAAAACTTGAGCGCTTGCCCGCCGGTGGTAACCTCCGGATTGCCGAACATCACTCCGATTTTCATGCGCAACTGATTGATAAAAATAACTATCGTATTCGATTTAGCAATGATGGCCGTGAGCTTTCGCAGAGCTTGGCTCATCAGGCGCGCTTGCCGTCCCATATGCGTATCGCCCATCTCGCCTTCAATTTCCGCTTTCGGCACCAAAGCCGCCACTGAATCGATCACAATCACATCAATCGCGTTGGAGCGCACTAGCGTTTCCACAATATCCAGCGCTTGTTCGCCATTATCCGGCTGGGAAATCAGCAGATCATTTATTTTGACGCCGATCTTCTTGGCATATTCCGGATCCAGCGCGTGTTCAGCATCGATAAAAGCCGCGGTACCGCCCACCTTTTGCGCGTTGGCGATAATATGCAAACTTAAAGTGGTTTTGCCGGAAGACTCCGGGCCATAAATTTCGATTACTCGGCCGCGCGGCACCCCGCCGATACCCAAAGCCAAATCCAAAGAAATCGAACCGGTGGAAATAGCTTCCACATCAACCTTTTTAATGTCCCCCAGTTTCATCAACATTCCCTCGCCGAATTTTTCTTTTATCTCGGAAACTACCTGATCGACATTATCTTGGTGGCTGGCTGCATTTTTTTCATTAGTCATATATTTTTTCAAACTTTTGAATTTATCTTTATTATACTCTAATTTCCAAAAGCTTCTTAGTGATATTGTATCACTATAAGAATAGTCTGCAAGTCAAAGTTATCCACAGCCCGTTAGAGATCTGGAATAATGTTTTTTCAGAATTTGGCAGAATTGTTATCTAAATAACACTTGTAAGTTACTAATTTTATTGGCAGATCTCTAACGGGCCACGCCACCTCAGCTAGAGCTTTGTATCCCGATTAAACTCCACTCCCCGCGCGGCCCCGGAACTATCGCTTAAAGCCCCCCTATCCTTGCCGTTGAATTTTACAAAAGTGGCTTTCCCCTTGCCGGAATTGATGACAATCTTATTTTCCGCCTGAAACGACTGCGTTGTCCCGCTCAGCATCGTTCCGCTAAAAACTAGGTTGCCGTCCGCCTCCACGCCCACCCAAACTGGTCCCGGATCAACCCGAACCTCAATTTGCAGTTTCTGGGAATTTTCCGCTTGCGCCATTTGCCCGTTTTCAGGATTATCCGCGGCAGAAGGATTTTCCTGAGGCTCCGCGCAGGTCGATTGAATGGTCAGCGTTTCCACGGCGACTTTCTCAAATCTATTCACCGCGCGGATCGTGACCGTGTTTGTTCCTGATTGCACGGTCAGATTTTCGCGGAATTTTCCCTCATCATTTACCATAACCGGCTGTTCGTTTATGAAAATTTTCGCGTCCCTATCGGTTATGCCGGAAACTTCCACAGAATTTCCATCGGTGGAATAATTTTTTTCCGGACTGATAATAACCAAGCGGGGAGCGCTGGCAAAAGAGCCGACTTCCCGATACAAATAAAAAAAACCCCCGAAGATAAGCAGGAGAACCGCGGTTATAGCAATGATCCGCGGAGTAATGACAAATGGAGAGATATTAATTTTCTCTCTGCCGACCGGCAAATTTCCCTTCTTCCCCTTCTTGCCTCTTTCCAAATTGTCCTTTATGCCCCGTTCTTTTTCATAGAGCTTCACAAGAATTTTTTCATCAATGCCCAAAAATTCGGAGTAATTGCGCAAAAATCCTTTTACATAAACATCGGCCGGCAGTTTTTCATACGCCCCTGCTTCCAAATATTCCAGATATTTAACCTGGATTTTTGTAGCGCGGGAAGCCTCCGAGAGGCTGATCCTCCGGTCGCTCCGGATTTTCCCCAGCTTCTCGCCCAGCGTGAGAGTACCGACACTTTTTTTAGTAAAACCGTTCACCCCGTTAGAAATTTTACAAGTTTATCATTAACAAGGATAAAGCTTGAAAAACAATTACTATTTACTATCACCCCTATTAGAATTGTAAAATTTCTAACGGGGTTCATGACTATGCTTGCCATTTATCTCTTTCCACTTGATCTTCGATCGGTCGTTCATAATTTGTAGCGTTTTCAATATTATCCTTAGAAGCATATACTTCCCGCGGTTTGGCCCCATCCCCCGGCCCGATAATTCCATTGTCCTCCAAAACATCCAGCAGCCTCGCCGCGCGCGCATAGCCGATGCGTAAGCGCCGCTGAAGAAGCGTAGCCGAAGCCTTGCCGGCGCGCGTTACTTCGACTTTCGCCGCCTCATATAAATCATCTTCGTCTTTATTCTCATCCATGTTTTTAAATTCCAGCGCTCCTCCTTGAGCCGGACTGGTAATATCTTCCCCTATGCTTTCTTCACCCAGCTTTTTCTTCTGGCTATTAATAAATTTCACTACCCGCTTAACCTCCGATTCGCTTACAAAAATTCCCTGGATTCTTTTGGGCTTGGATGTATCAGTAGACATATACAGCATATCGCCATTGCCCAATAGTTTTTCCGCTCCGGCCATATCAATGATAGTCCGGGAGTCAATCTGAGTCGCCACCTGAAAAGCAATGCGGGTTGTAATATTGGCCTTAATGAGCCCGGTTATAACTTTTACTTCCGGCCTTTGCGTGGAAACAATTAAGTGGATGCCTACTGCCCGCGCCATTTGGGCAATTCGGACAATCGCCCCTTCCACCTCTTTCCCGTGGCTCATCATAAGTTCCGCCAACTCGTCAACTACAACGACTATGAACGGGAGTTTATCAATGTCTTGCTCTTCGATCACTCCGGTTTCGGGATTGGTATATTTTCGTTTCTGCCCTTTTTCAAATTTTTCATTATATGAATTTATGTTTTGCGCTCCCATATCCTGCAGCAAGCGATATCTTTTTTCCATTTCCCTTACTACCCAGCGCAACGCACTGATAACTTTTCCGTTTTCAGTGATGACATCAGTGAGAAGATGCGGGATGCCGTTATACAAAGACAGTTCGACGCGCTTCGGATCAACCATGATAAACTTGAGATCTTTGGGAGAATTTTGATAGAGCAGAGTTGCAATAATACTGTTTATCGCCACTGATTTTCCTTTGCCGGTGGATCCCGCGATGAGCAAATGCGGCATCGTTTCCAGATTGGAAAAAATAAAATTACCGGCCACATCTTCCCCGACAGAAAGAGTCAGGTTCGACTGGCGATTTACAAATTCAGGATCTTCAATAAAATCACGCAGCCTTACCAGGGCCGTCACTTTATTGGGAACTTCGATGCCAATTAAAGCTTTCCCGGGAATCGGCGCTTCTATTCGAAGCGGATGCGCGGCCAAGGCTAGCGAGATGTCATTTTGCAGCGCCAAAATGCTGGCCACCTTGACGCCCACGGCCGGACGGAAACGGTATTGCGTTACCGACGGACCGGTTTTTATTTCATCCCTTTCCACTTCGATGCCAAAGTTATGCAAGGTTTTCTGAATAATTTCCGCATTGCGATCTATATCTCCTCCCAGACCCTTGCCGGAACGTCCCTCTAAAAGATCCAGAGGCGGCAGGATCCATTGGGAATTTTTGCCGCTGCCTGTTCCGAAGCTTTTCCTTTTTTTAGCAAAAACTTTTTCTTCCAAGCCGTTTTTTACATCAAAAGATTTATGCTGGAGCCCTGAAAGAAATTTTTCATCCACAAATTGGTCGGGACCTTCCACAAATTCAATTTTTCCTATATTAGAATCCTGATCTGCCGCCGACTCGGCTTTTTTTAAATCAGACCCGGTTGCGGCTGGCATAATCAGTTCTGCTTTTTTTTCCGCTTCTTCATTTTGAACTTCCTCCACAAATTCAACGGGTTTTTCCGCCCCTGCTTCTTCGCCGTTTTTCCTGAATATTTTTGCGAAAAGATTCGCCAGTGAAACATTGAAAGCGATAGTGAACCCGATCAGAAAAAGCGCCAGAATCAAAACCAGTCCGCCGGCATTGCCCAAAAACTTCACCGCCAGATACGCGACCACATAGCCGATATAGCCTCCGCCCGAGCCAGCTTTGGCAGCTTCAATCATTTTTTCGATTTCAAAAAACCAATGAAAAAATCCGGCCGCGCCAATGAGCGCCACTGCCAGTCCCGTGAGTTTGGCCACATAAAAAGAAGTTTTGTGCCGTAAAAGCAAAACTATGCCGGCGGCCAAAAGAAAAAGCGGAAAAATAATTTTCGCCCAGCCAATTAACATTCCAATAGAATTATCCAGAAATAATCCGATCACGCCGGCTTTGCCAAAAAATCCCAGCGCGATTACCAGCGCCAAAGCAAACAAAAAAATCGCCGCCGCGCTGCGCTTCACATCTGAAGCAATGTCGAATTTAAAAGAGGTTTTTTCTTTTTCATCTTCCTCTTTAACCTTCTTTGATCTTCCCATAATATTTCTATATTACCACAAATCAAGTATTTAAAAACTAAGTATCCAGCTTTTGAAAATATGTGCTCACCGTGCTGATCCATCTTTGCATATCGCGCTGGTTGTCCCAGGAACAGTCCCCGCATTTCCAGATAATCATCTTGGCGGGCGTGTTGAGTTTTTGATTAGAAACCAAAAATTCCAGCCTTTTCGCCACCGTATTCACCGCGTCCTCGGGGCTGTCAAAACAAGTATGTCCGCCAGTGCCTACTGGATTTTTTCCCCGCCAGCCCCAATAATTCCAGCAATCCTCGTCCTGATACACCGGCACTCGTTTGCCCCAATTGCTTTCCTGTTTGGCGATGCTGATCATAAAGGCCGCGACTACCGGGCTTTTTTCGGCAATGAGCGGAACCATTTTTTCAATCGGATGGCCAGCCACCATTTCCCTCATCTTTTTTTCCAGCACCGCCTGCGGCAAATCCTCTTCCGAAAGAAGCTGGGTGAAATACTGCGAATCAACATTCGCATATTCTTCTAAAATATTCTCCTGCGTGTCTTCTGTTTGCTGCTGAACATTTTTATTTTCCTGGATTTTCGCGGATACGCTTTGGCCCAAATATTTATAAATCATGCTCATCGTGAACATCCCGAAAATTACGGCGCCCACGATCGAAAGATTCCACATTCTCACTACTGTTATTTTCTGCCTGGAATTTTCCACCAGCTCAAGCGCTCTCTCGCGGAACGCACTGTATTGCCTTTGCAATTTCAAACTAAATAAATCTTCCGCTGTAGTAGAATAGATTTTTGTTTTTTCAAAAGACCGCGCGTTCAGACTATCCAAGCGCCGGATAATGCGCACAATGCGCTCTTTTCTGCTGGCCATTTTCAGCTCTGCCGGCGTGAGATATAGCTTCGAATCCGAAGTAAAAAAAATTTCCGTTTGTCCATCCCTCCCAAACAACACTGAAGATTTTTTATGCTTAAGAATAAACTGTGACAGCGGGAAATCAATAGCCAAAGACCTTCGGATCCTTCCGCCCAGGCCGTCTATAAATATATTTTTGTCTTGTTTTTCACTCATTAACCTTATTATACCTGTTTTTTTCCTCTCTGACAAAGAAAATAATCGCTCCCGCCGCAATCGTAACCAGAGATAAAATTTGGCCAAATGTTAAACAGCCAAAAATCAGCCCGATCTGCGGATCCGGTTCACGGAAAAATTCAATAAAGAAGCGGAAAAAGCCGTACATAAAAAGATACAGCGCAAACAAACCGCCATTTGGACATCGGATGTCCAAGCTGAAGCCTGCCTGCCGGCAGGCAGGCGTCCTTAGGACATTCGATGTCTTTGCGTTGCGCAAAACCCAGAGAATTATAAACAAAACCAGTCCTTCAAAAAAAGCTTCGTAGAGTTGCGAAGGATGGCGTAAAAGACCCAGAGGATCTTGCGGAAAATACATTCCCCAAAATTTTTCTGTGGCGCGCCCATATAGTTCGCCGTTTAAAAAATTGCCAATACGGCCGAAAAAATAGCCGGCCGGAATGGCTGGAACAACAAAATCGGCCCATTGGAAAAAATCAATCTTATATTTTCTGACAAACAAAAACGAGGATAGAATTACACCGATTAGCCCGCCATGGAAACTCATGCCATAAATCCCCGTAACTTGCAGCCCGTAACTCGTAACACTGATTGGCGAAATTATTTCCAGGGGATGCGCGAGATAATAGGGAAAATTATAAAACAGAACATAACCCAGCCGCCCGCCAATCAAAACTCCCAGAATAGCATAGAACATAAAATCCAGAATTAAACTTTCGCTATACAGCCCTTCTTTCTTTTTAGTGCGAAAAACAAGCAGTAAATAAACTGTTAGAAAAGCAAGAATATACATCAAGGAATAGTAGTCAACCGAAAAAATTCCGATCTTAAAAGCCACCGGATTGATATGCTCCGGCAAATGCTGATAACTATTTAAAAAATTTTCCATAATAACTTTTCTAAAGCGAAGCTTTAGAAATAAAAATTAGATATACTTTCTATTTTTAAGTTCCTCTGGTAAATATTCCTGCTCCGAACTATCTTCCAGCGGAGTATATTTATAGCCCTTGCCATAACCCAAATTTTTCATAAGTTTCGTCGGCGCATTGCGGATGTGAAGCGGCACCGGCAAGTTGCCATATTTTTCCACATCGCCCTTGGCTTTTTCGTAGGCCAGATAGACCGCCACGCTTTTTTTGGACTGCGAGAGATAGCTTACGCATTGCGCCAGATGCACCGCGCATTCCGGCATACCTAATTTATGGCAAGCGTCAAAACACGCGTTGGCTAAAAGCAAAGCCGTGTTATTTGCCAACCCCACATCCTCGGAAGCAAATCTTACTAATCTGCGCGCGACATACAGCGGATCCTCCCCGCCTTCCAGCATCCTGGCGAGCCAATAGATAGCCGCATTGGCATCGCCGCCGCGCATGGATTTATGGAGCGCGGAAATTATATTATAATGCTCCTCGCCGGTTTTGTCATAAAGCAGATGCGACTTTTGCAGATATTCGCGGATGATATCTTCGGTAATATTTTTGGAGATATTGGCCGTCGCTTCTAGAGTATTAAGCGCCATGCGCGCGTCGCCGTTGGCTAAATTCGCCAGCAATTTTATTGTATCGTCCGCCATTTTTATATCTTTTCTTCCCAACCCATTTTCTTTTTCCGCAAGCGCCCGCCGGATTATTTTTTCAATATTCTGCGCTTCCAATTTATGCAAAACAAAAACGCGCGCCCGTGAAAGCAGCGGCGAGATTACTTCAAAACTGGGATTTTCCGTCGTCGCACCAATGAGCGTGATTACTCCATGTTCGACATGCGGCAGCAGCGCATCTTGCTGAGACTTGTTCCAGCGATGGATTTCATCGACAAACAAAATCGTGCGCTTGTTCATTTTTTGATTAACTTTTGCTTCCGCCAAAACCGCGCGCAAATCTTTAATGCCGCTGGAAACCGCGCTTAGAATTATAAATTCGGAATTGGTCAGTTTGGCAATGATAGACGCCAGCGTGGTTTTACCCGATCCCGGCGGACCCCAAAAAATGAGCGACGGAATCTGGTCCTTTTCCATCGCCTGGCGCAAAAATGAATTCTGGCCCAAAAGTTCTTCTTGGCCGAAAAAATCAGCCAATTTTTCCGGCCGCATCCGGTCGGCCAAAGGCGCGTAATCATTATGATTATTTTTAGTATTCTTGATCATAAATTTGTGTGCCATAATTCTAGCTTATACCCAATGATACAGCAAATTAAATAAAAATATCGCTTAGTCTTTATGATTAACTCTAAAAAAAACCAAATGCTGTAATCTGTAAAATCCTGCTCCAGCAGAATATTACAGTTTTTTATTAAAGATTATTTTGATAAAATAAAAACCGGGCCTGCATTGTATTTGCAGTCCCGGCTATGAATAGTTATTTTTCCCTGAGAGCAAGCCTTTTAGAAATCCTCGCAAATTCAAGGGATCTTCTGTATAAGTCCTGGGTTATCAGTTTTCTATCTAGATACAGGCGCAGTACTTTTTTAAACCTAAGGATACTGATCAGATCGAATCCCATTTTTGCAAGAACTTCTTTTCCTCCTTCCTCCCTGTCTCCTATAACAATAATAACACGAATGACATTGAGTCCTACCTCTTTCAAGACCGCGACGGCTTTGCCTTTTGTATATGCCCGGCTTGATACAACATCATCAATAATGAGTACTCGTTGCCCTTTTTCGTACCTGCCCATTATCGCCCTTGCAATGCCATGATCTTTTTTCTCGCCCTTTAGAGCTTCCGATCTGATTGTAATTGTGCCGATACCCGTCATATCAGAGAGTGTAGTAATGAGCGGACTAATAGATTGCGGCAAATCAACGAGCTTATCGGGCCCTATTTCCTTGATTATGGGAAGCATGAGCTCGGCGATAAATAGCCTTATGGCAGGATCCCTTAAGACATCCCGAAAATCTATATAATTCGGGCTTAGGGGAACTTTTGGATGTTCCTTATGGAGATTAAACTTGAAGCCTTTCTCGTCAAACTTTATCGCTTCTTGTTGATTAAGCAGTAAACTTAAATTTTTCCTTGTTCTTTTCATTCTTTGCCTCCTTTCCTCAAAATTTTTCGGCGGAAAGGGAATTTTTCATTCCCAATCCGCCGGTGGTTTATTTTATGCCCAGGGCATCATGCCGATACTGCGACGCACGGCTTCATTAAGAGTATCCCTGCCTGCTTTTGCCGCCTTGGCAGCCGCAATCGCAAAAGATGTTCCGACGCATTCATATCCGGTTTTGAATTTCGGATGCCAAGCATAATTTGTAGCTCTGGAATTGTTAATAATCCCTCCAAAGCCGTCGTCATTAATTGACACAACAGCGTCATCAGGACCACCGCCCTGATAACCGAATCCCGGGATCAGCTTGAAACACATTGGGATCTCTTCTTTCATAACTTTCGCTTCTTCTGGATATGTCGCCCCCATGACAACTCCGGCAGACGAATAGCCTTTCTCGCCTATCAAATCTTCGCCAAGTTTTTTGACTTTACGGGCAAGTTTTATCCAAGCTTTAATATGAACTTCTTTGCCTTCTTCATCTCTATCAACAACAAGGGTCTCCTGCAAATCGGATGCCGGCTTAAAGGATGTCTTCGTAACAACAAAAAATCCCTTGCCTTTTGCCTTGGAAACACTGATGAAGGAATCGAAGTTTGGACTATCGATCCATGGCGTTACTGTAATCGCCGAAACATCGTAAGGTGAATGTGTATTGGTTATGTAGCCATCTGGGCTGATAACATCAACCCATCCAAGATGACCATCGGCATAAGCCTGTGCGGTGTCCCCGCCGTCTTCTCTTTTCGCGTCTTCTATGACAATAAAACCGGCATTTTGCGCATACTTCACCGTTTCCATAAAGGCTCTCACGCCATGATGGCCATACTTTTCATAAAAGGCCATTTGTGGCTTGAAACAAAGCGCGGATTCGGCCGTAGCGTCAATGATGGCCTTGTTAAAAGCGATGATCATTTCCGCCGTTGCTTCAAATGGATCAAAATATTTCCGCCCGTAGTAACTGCAGAGATGTGGGGGAAAATATTTAATCTGTGGATCCAGTCCTACACATAGGTAACTCTTTTTTTCCAGTATTTCCTTAATCAACCTATCCGCGAAATTTTTATCCATCTTTTCACCTCTTTCTTTTTGATTGTTTCTAATCGATTCGGCTTATGAGCCGCTTATGATCCCCGCTTCATTAATTTCTTCCGGATGCTTTATGCCCGCAGGAAGTTTTACAGCCTTTTGCTTTATTGCACTTATTTCCAAGGAGCATTTTTACTTTCAAGATTTGCCCGGTTGATAAATCTTTTTTGCCCTCCGGACAATCCACCTCTTCAAATGATATTTCCGGTTTTGCTATTTTTTCCGCCTCTTCTTTTTCCCTTTTAACATCTTTTTTAAATCTCTTCGAGCAATACCAGCCCATCTTCCTCACCGCCTTTCTTTATGTAGTATTTATCTGATTTCCAAAATTTGGAAATATTTGTCAAAGACCAAAAAACCTGCTTTCAGGCTAGCAGGTTTTCTTATGTGGTGTCAATCCAGCACTAACTTTTACATAGAAAAAGTTAGTGCTGGATAAAGTTGACTTTTATTGAAAAAATGGCGTTATACTGCGCTGGTTTTGGAGTTTTTTCGATGAAAATATATGCCGATAGCCAGCCAGATTGCGCCGAGAATGTATCCGCCGATGACATCGCTAAAATAGTGCATATCCAGATACAGGCGGCTCGCGCCGATAAGCAAAATGAGAATTAAACCCATGATCAGAAAAAAATATTTTTGCACTTGGTCTTTAGAGGTCTGCCAAAAATAATAAACCAGAAAGCCATAGAAGGCCACGGCAATGAGCGCGTGCCCGCTGGGAAAGGAAAACGGATCCCCTGTTTTAAGGTCTCCGATCGGACGAACCCGCTCAAAAATAATCTTGAAGATTTGCCCGGAAATTCCCGCCCCACCGACTGTAATTAAAAAAGGCAGGATATATTCTTTTTTATTTTTCAGCCAAAAAATAACTGCTATTAAAACCACGACAAAAATTAAAATTTTCCATTCGCCCAGCCAGGTAACAGCCGAGAAAAAATCCACTCCGCCTTGGCCGCGGATGGACAGAAAAAAGTTTTCTACATGGCTATCAATATTTAAAAAAAATGACATAGCTGTTCTTTGAGCTTATTATACCACAAAAATACTTTCTTATACTTTTACATTTGTTAGGCGATAGCAGTACAAGTGTAAATCTATTTTCTATTCAGCCTCTTCCTCTCAACTTCCGAAAGACCCTGCTTGCGCAGGCGCACGGATTTCGGCGTGACTTCCAGATACTCGTCAGCCGCCATAATTTCCAGTCCCCGCTCAATCGTAATTTCCCAAAAAGGCACCAGCTGCAAAGCTTCGTCCGCTCCGGAAGAACGCATATTGGACATTTGCTTGCCCTTGGTCGGGTTGACTTCCATATCCAGACCTTTGGCGGTGTTCCCCACCACCATCCCATCATAAACCTCTACCGCCGACGCGATATACAAAACTCCGCGCTCTTGCAAATTCGCCAAAGAAAAACCCAACGCTTTCCCGGTTGCCATGGAAATCATTGACCCGACCGAGTGCCGCTGAATTTCTCCGACATACGGCTTGAATCCGATCACGCGCGAAGACATAATGCCCACGCCCCGCGTATCAATCACAAATTCTCCGCGGTATCCCAAGAGTCCGCGTGTCGGCCCTTCAAAAATCAAACGGGATTGTCCGCTGACTTGTTTCATATTCATCATAATCGCCTTGCGCCTGCCCATTTTTTCAATGACCGTTCCGGCGCTCGCGTCCGGCACATCAATCGTCACTTCTTCAAAAGGTTCTGATTTTGTTCCTTTAATATCTTTTATAATGACTTGCGGCTGGGAAACTTGCATTTCATAGCCTTCGCGCCGCATATTTTCCAAAAGAATGGCGATGTGCAGTTCTCCCCGCCCATAAACCTTGTAATGATCGCCTTCGAAATCAATTTTGAGCCCGACATTTATTTCCAATTCTTTTTCCAGCCGTTCGCGCAACTGTTTGTTGGTCACGAATTTTCCTTCCCGCCCCGCAAACGGCGAATCATTGACCAAAAAATTCAAAGAAATAGTTGGTTCGTCAATATGGATCGCCGGCAACGCCTCCTGCTCCGCGGAAACGCAAATTGTTTCGCCAATATAGATGTCAGAAATTCCCGCCAGCATCACAATGTCCCCGGCTTCAGCCGATTCCACTTCTTTTCTTTGTATGCCGTAAAAAGTATAGAGCTTAGTAATTTTTCCGCTGCGCGCCTCGCCCGTCGGTTTTTTGACAATCACATTTTCGCCGACTTTCATCCGGCCTTCCTGCACCCGCCCGATCGCCAGCCGTCCCAAAAAATTATCATAACCCAGATTGAAAGGCTGCATGCGCAGCGGCGCTTCCGTATCTTGATCCGCCTTTTTGACTTTCTCAAGGATCGTGTCGAGAAGAGGTGTCAGATCTTTTGATTCATCATCCAAATGCATTTTAGCAATGCCCTGCTTGGCTATGGCATAAACCGCCGTGAAATCCAATTGTTCGTCGCTCGCGCCCAAATCCAAAAATAGCTCATAGACTTCTTCTTGCGCCAAATCCGGATCGGCCGCCGGCTTGTCAATTTTATTAATCACCACAATCGGTTTCAGTCCCAATTCCAAAGATTTTTTCAAAACAAATCGGGTCTGCGGCATCGGGCCTTCCTGCGCGTCCACCACCAGAATCACGCTGTCAATCGCGCGCAACACCCGCTCAACTTCACTGCCGAAATCAGCGTGTCCCGGCGTATCCACGATGTTAATTTTTGTATCTTTGTAAAAGACAGAGGTATTTTTGGAATAAATCGTAATGCCTCTTTCTTTTTCCAAAGTATTCGAGTCCATGCTCACTGACTCGTCCGTCACCATCCCCGTTTGGCGCATCAAAGCATCGGTCAAGGTCGTTTTGCCGTGATCCACATGAGCGATAATTGCGATGTTTCTAATTTCCATTTATCCCCACACCAATTATGTTTTGAGAAAAATTTACCCTCACACCAATGGCCAACTGATTCTACTAAACCATATTTATTAATTATTGGTGTGTGGGTTTATTTCAAACTTTCTTGGATGCGTTTCATTAATTGGGCAAATGCCCTGCTTCTTAATTTTAAATTATGCTCTCTTCTTCGAGCGTCCTCTTCTGATTTGTATGCCTCGTAGTATATTAAATCGAGTGGTTTTCTAAATTTCGTAGAATAAATTTTTCCTGAATTATGCATTGCTAGCCGTTTTCGTAAATCATTGGTAGAACCAATGTACATCTCCTTGTCTTTTTTGCTTTTTAGAATATATAAATAAAACATAATTGGTGTGGGGATGAAAAAAACTGCCCCCAGGCAGAAATAATCTACTTAATAAATATACTCTTTAATGCTGCAAAAGTCAAGCGGAAAATTATTTCTCCAGATACTTTTTTCTTTTCCTCTCCGGAAATTTTTCAATCGCGTAACGCAGCATGGTGCGTGGCATAGCGCGGTAATATTTTTGCAAAAATTTTTCTTCCGCTTTTATGTCTCTTTTGCCGATTTCCCTAAGCATCCAGCCAACGGCTTTGTGTATGAGATCGTGTTTGTCGTTTAATAATATTTCGGAAATTTTAAGTGAGTCTGCAAATTGATTATCGCGAATAAACATGAACGTCGCCAAGACCGCGATGCGCCGCTCCCATAAATTTTTGGATCGGGCCAGCTTGTATAAAATTTTTCGATCTTTATTTAATAAATATCCGCCGACAATTTTCGGCGCCGTAAGATCCACTAAGTCCCAATTGTTGATCCGCTTAGTGTTTTTTAAATAGAAATTATAAACAACTTTCCGCAGTTTTTCATCGGCTTTCCCGAATTTTAAAACCAACATCAAAAGCCCGGTGAGGCGTTGTTCATACACTGGACTATCCAATAATTTTTGCGCGTCTTTTAAGTCCGCCTCTTGAAAATATTTCTTGGCGACTTGCCGCTGAAGTGGAACCATAATGCCCCAAAAAATATCCCCTTCTCCATATTCTCCCTTGGCGCACTTAAAAAACCGGCCAAGAAGCCTGGCTTTCTCCGGATTTTTGAGTTTTTGGAGTTCTGCTACAATCCCTTCGCTTTTCATAGCGCTTATTTAAGCCTTATTATGCCTTTATTTATTATATCACTTATCAAGCCAAATTCAATAATTATACCACTTGAGTACGATCGTACTTATCTGGCATAATCAATTTTTATTAGCTTTTAATGGTGTTGTGGTATAATCAAACCATGCTTATTTTGAAAAAATACAACTACTATCTTCTCGCGGTTGCTTTTGTCGTTATCCTGTTTTTGATTTTTATCCTTTCCGGCCGCAAAACTTTGGCTCCGCATGACTTGGGGACTAAGTCCCCAAGCGAAGAAATTCAGACGCCGGCAAAAACTGCTGAAATAAAAACGCCAGAAATAATTTTTGTCGGCCCACGCGGTAATTTGCCGGCCGATGCTCCAAGCGATTACGGCTTTTGGTCTTTTGCTATTCCCGTTCCCGGCGTTCTTTCCCGTTCCGGCCAACCGACACTTTCCGGATTTCAGTGGATGAAAAACAACGGCTGGAAAAGCGACATCAATTTGCGCGTTGACGGAGACCACGCGCCGGAAGTTTCGGACGACGCGCTTATCCCCGGCTTCAAAGAATTGGGGCTAAACTATTTGAAAATCCAAATGCTGGACGGCGCCGCGCCCACAGACGCGCAGGCGGAACAATTCTTGTCTTTTGTCGCCAAACCGGAAAACCAACCCGCGCATGTCCATTGCCGCGGAGGCATCGGCCGCGCCGGAGTAATGGTCGCGCTTTACCGCTATGCCGTCCAAGGCTGGCCGGTGGATCAAGTTCTGGAAGAAGCTAAACTTTTCCAAGGCGGAGTCAGCATCGCGCAGGAAAAATTCCTGAAAAACTACGCCGCCAACCACGCGCCGGGAAATTATGGAAAATAATATTTGGATAAAATACAAAAAACAAATTCAAACGACAGCCTTGATCGCCGTGATAATTCTCGCGGGGGTTTTTATTTTTTCACAAAAAAATAAAATTTCAAAAATAGAAAACGAATCAAACAAGATAAGCTCCTTTCCGGAAACCCCCGCGAAAGTTCCTGATTTTGGCCCGGGGTTTTCCATTTTGTGGATTACTGATTTTAGCGGCAACCGCGTTTTAGGTTTTGACCCGGATGGCAAAGTAGTCTGGGAACAGAATATGAACAGCGCGCCGATTCCGCAAACGAGCTGGTATTTTATCGGCGGGATTGAATATGTGACGATCGCGACCAATGGCAATCTGATTGCTTCGCACGGCGATGGTATGATGGTGCAGGAACTTGACCGGCAAAATCATAACCTGGTCTGGCAATACGGAACTGCCGGCCTGCAGACTTATCGCGGCGGAGTTTTGGATGAGCCGGACAAAGCTTTTAAATTCAATGATCACGAAATAGTCATCAACGACGGCAATGACCGCCAGGTAAAAGTAGTGGATCAAAAAACTAATCAGGTTGTCTGGGAGTATGGAGAATATCACAAAATGAGTTCCGCGCCGGGATTTCTGAAAGGCAACACCAGCGTGCGCCCGCTTAAAGGCGGCCAAGAATTTCTGATTACCGACACGATTGAGAAAAAAATTATGCTTGTTGATCGAGAGACTAAAAATATTGTCTGGGAATATCAAAAACCAGATGCCGAATGGCTGCAAAATGTTTTCGCCACTGATGAAAATACCTTTGTCTTGGAAGACCGCCTAAAAGGAGAAGTTTTTGAAGTTGACCGCTCTGGGAAAATTTTGTGGCTCCTGAATAAATTATCGGATGGAAAAAACTTGAGCGGTCCCACTGACACTGCCAAGCTTTCTAACGGCCACGTTTTGATTGCTGAATCCGGTCGGCACCGGATTGTGGAAGTTGTTCCCGAAACTGGCAAGATTGTCCGCGAATATCTGGTGCGCAGTTTTGTGTCTTCTATGGCTGTGGACAAAAAAAGCCTGGATCAAAAAACGGCCTACCGCCCGACTTCACAGGCGGTTCCGGAAGCGGAAAAAATAAAAACCATTCAAGTTAATGATCTAAACACCAAATCTTCCGGCTCGCCAGTTTTCGCCGGCGGAGGACAAGCTATTTCCGGAAAAGTGACTGCTGTCAATGCCAGCACTTCGCGAGCCGGCGCATTTTCGATGGTTGCTGACGGAATCGCTTATGGCGTCCAAGTCTATAATTATTCGCGCGTCACAACTGCTTCCGGCGCGACATTGAATCTCGCCACATTAAAAAAAGGCGACAAAGTAACTGTCACCGGTTCAATCCGCGGAGCTTACATCACCGCCACTAGCGTAAAACGCAATTGAAATTATTATTCATATTTTAGAGCATCTATGGGGCTCATGGCTGCGGCTTTGCGGGCAGGATAAAATCCAAAAACAATTCCCACGCCGGCCGAAACGCCGAAGGCCAGCAGTATGGCCGAAGGTGAAATTTGCGTGGTAAGGCTTGCGAATTTTGAAATCAAAAACGAAGCCAGAAATCCCAGCGCCACCCCGGCTATTCCGCCCAAAAGAGTGAGCGTCACAGCTTCAGCTAAAAATTGCAAATTAATATAACCTTTACGGATGCCCACTGCTTTGCGCAAACCAATTTCACGCGTCCTTTCAGTAACGGTCGTAAGCATCATATTCATAATGCCGATGCCGCCGACCAAAAGCGAAATGCCGGCAATTGAAGAAAGCAACAGCGTAAATGTATCCGTTATGCTGGTCGCAGTGGCAATAATATCGTTTTGATTCATAATATTAAAATCCGCTTCTTCGGCGCTTTTTATTTTGTGGCGCGACATCAGCAGGCTTGAAATCTGTTCCTGGACCGCGCCCATGGATTCCTGGTTTTCCGCCGCCACACTGATATTGTTCAGATATTCATCCCCGGAAAGATAGTGCTGGGCGCTCCCCAGCGGAACATACGCCGCGTCATCCTGATTATTAAATCCGGATCCGCCCTTAGCTTCGGTCACGCCGATCACTTGAAAGTCAACTCCGTTGATACGGATGCTTTGCCCAGTCGGATTAACATTTTCTCCGAATAATTCATCGCGAGTATCCGGACCGATGACTGCCACCTTAGCGGATACTTTGACTTGCTGTTCACTAAAAAAAGAGCCAATATTTATTTTTAGATTGCGGACAATGAAATAGCCCTCTGCCGTTCCCGTAACTTGCGTGCTGGTATTTTTTCCTTTGGACGAAATTTGGTAACGCTTTTGCATTGTCGGCGCCACCGCTTTTACATTCGCTATTTGCGCCCGAATCGCGTCCGCGTCTTCCACGGTGAGCGATTGCGCGCTGCCCCCGCCCTGGCTTATGCCGCCCACCCGTTGCGCGCCTGGCATAATCATAATTAAATTAGAACCGATTGATTCAATGCTTGTTTCAATCGAATTTTGGGCTCCCTGGCCAATGGCCACCATCGTAATGACTGACGCGATGCCGATGACAATGCCTAAAATCGTAAGCCCCGAACGCGCCTTATTGCTTGAAAGCGACCAGATTGTTTCTTTAAATAAATCTTGTAGCATTATTTTTTTACCCCCACACCAATTGTGTCGGGTTTAATTTATTTTTTACAGAATATTTTTTCATACACTATTGGTGTGGGGGTGAATATCGCTTTCGATTAATCCGTCCCGCACTGAAATAATTCTTTTAGCAAAATTAGCAACTTCCATCTCATGCGTAATGATAACAATGGTATGGCCGTTGCGGTTCAATTCCTGAAAAGTTTGCATGATAATTTTGCTGGTCTTAGTATCCAGATTTCCAGTCGGTTCATCCGCCAAAATTATGGATGGATTATTCACCAGCGCGCGCGCAATCGCCACTCTTTGCATCTGTCCGCCGGACAGCTGATTGGATAAATTATTAAATTTACTTTCTTCCAGACCGGCATATTTCAAAGCTTCGCGCGCTCTAAGTTCCCGGTCTTTTTGAGAAATTTCACTGAACAGAAGCGGCAGCATAACATTGCGCATAACCGCGGTTCGCGGCAAAAGATTGAAGGACTGGAAAACAAATCCAATTTTATCCCGGCGCAGATCAGAAAGCTCGTCCTCGCTCATTTCGGAAACTTTCCTGCCGTCTAAAAAATATTCCCCCGCAGTTGGAATATCCAGCGCGCCCAAAATATGCATAAGCGTTGATTTGCCGGATCCCGATGGACCGATGATTGCCACGAATTCACCTTTTCCAATTTTTAACGAAACGCCGCAGACGGCCTGCGTCTTTATGTCGCCATTGATATAAGTTTTCGAAAGCTTTTTGCATTCAATCATAGTTTAGTGCAATGCGCGGAAGGCTCCGCCGCCGCCAAGACCGCCGCCGGTTGAAGCTGGATTAGCCGCGGCATTCAAATTGATTGTTTGCGTAATAACTTTATCGCCCGCGCTTAAACCATTTAAAATTTCCGTCTGCGTATCATTGGAAGATCCAATCTCAACTGTTTTCCGCTCCGCGGCTCCGTTCTTTAGAATTTCCACATAGCTTTTGTTATTTTCCGTTTTCACCGCGCTTGCAGGAACGATGACCGCTCCCTCTTTGACATCAGTAATAATGCTAGCCGAAACATTCATGCCTGGCTTTAAAAGTTCGGGCTGCGAATCCAGGGAAATTTCCGCATTGTATGTCGCCACGCCCTGGCTTAATGTGCCAATGGTATCTATTTTTATAACCTTGCCGGAAACTTTCAAATCCGGCAGAGCGTCAAAAGAAAGTTCGGCCATGTCCCCAATCTTAACTCTCACCGCATCCACTTCATTCAAAGAAACTTTCGCCTGAATATTTTTAGTGATTACTGAAGCTAAAATATCAGAACGGGAAACTGAATCGCCAGAGCTGACACTAAGGCTCGTGACTATTCCGTCAAAAGGCGCGCGGATATAGTAGTCGCTTAGATTTTTTTTGGCGTCAGCAAGAGTATTCTTTTTTTGTTCAACCGTAATTGCTTGCGATTTTTTGTCATACTTATCGGCTTCATCGTCTTCGTAATTTTCCTTGACTTGCTTATATTTATTTTCCGCGCTCTCAAGATCCAGCTCGGCATTGCGCACCGCGTTTTGCGCGTTTTCCGGATCAAGCAGCGCCACCAGATCGCCTTTTTTCACTTCCTGATCGTTTTTTACATATACATTTACCACATCAATGGCGTCACCCGCCACCACTGGTTTCAGTTCCACTTGATTCACTGCCTCCGCCTGGCCGCTGCCGGTCACGGAAACTGAAAGCGTGCCTTTTTCAGCCGCGACAGTGACATATCTGATTTGGCTGCCGCTATTTTTGCTCTGGCTATACCAATAATAACCTCCCCCAATTATAACCAGCGCCGTGATTATTAAATAAGACTTCTTGATTTTAGATAGTTTCATTCAGATTGCTCTATTGATTATTTTGATTGTTAAAAACACGGATCAGAACTGCATTCACCACTCCGCCTTCATCCGGGCTGCCTATTGCGACAATTTGGTCATCAGCCTTGAGATCGCCGACTTTTAGATCAGCCTGCCGTGATTTGATCAAGGTTTTTTCAGTCACGATTACCGTGTTTTCTTTCCCGTCTTTATCTTTAACGATAACATTATTATCCGCGATGGAAATTATCGTTCCGGCCAAGCCATGGGCGTTGCGAAAATCGCGCCCGGAAAAATCCTGCATCATACCCGTCATGCCGTTTCCAAAAAAACTCTTTTCTCCTTGTCTTGATCCCATAAAATTCTGCTCGTAATTTTTTCCCCAGTCAGATGAAAATTTAGCTTTGTGCGCTCCGACCGCCACACCGCCGGCAAAACTTCCGAGCATCAGAATAATTATACCCAAAGCTATTGCCGCAACAATTAAAACTTTCGCTTTTCCCGACTGGAAACAGGTGCAATTTTTTGATTTTATTTCTGGAGTATTCATTTACCCTGTTAAATAAGATTTGAGTCTATATTTTATAGAAACAACTTATTTTTATTAATAGTTACAATTTATTTTTTAGTGCCCCTGTTTTTTCTCAAATCTTAGTTTTGCTAAAGCAAAATTTATTTAACAGGGTGAATTTTTTAACAAAAACTACAATGCTATGTAGCACTGTAGTGTCTACTATGATTATGATTATTTAAATATCCATTGAATGATAAAAGCAGAGTGAAAATCGGCGCCAGAATAACCGCGGCATAGACGACCGGAAAAGTTTCCAGAAGTGAATAAACAAACTCTTTCCAATTAGCCAGCACTATGCCCAGATCGGAAAACGCCAGCGAAATAAGGCTGAAAAATTCCGATTCAACTATTCCGCCTCCGAAGCTCACAACAAAATAAGTTGCGGCAATTACTGAACCAAAAATTCCAGCATAAGAAAGCGCCAGTTTTCTTTGAGCGCTTTTTCTCTTAATCGCCCCAATTTCGGACAAAATAAAAGCCTCCAAACCATCAGAAAGCTCTAAATCTTGGGTATTTTTGAATAATTGGCTCAATTTCTCGTTCATATTGACTAATACGCCCAAACCCCAAGCTTAGGCGCAAAATACTGTTTTTTGCTTTATTTGAGCCCCCTACATTTCTTGAAGGATCTGACGCAAGGCTTTCAGCCCCCGCTGATGCTGACTTTTGACGGTGTTGTAAGGCAAGCTTAGAATTTCGGCAATTTCCCGGAGTGTTAAGTCGTTTTTATAATGCATCGTTAAAATTAAGTGGTATTGATCGCTAATTTTAGCCAGCGCCGTTTCCAAAGTTTTAGCCGCGTCGGCTTTGGCCAAAAGTTCCAGCGGCAAAATATCGCCGTCAGAAATATTTTCCAGTTTATTGTTGCCCTCCGCATCGATAAAATTGGCAAAGGGAACGGTTTTTTTCTTTTTGAAATAATCATAAGCCGTATTTTTGGCAATGGTGAAAATCCAGGTTTTGAAATTTTTGTCCAGATTGAATTTTTTAATATTCTGCCAGGCTTTGATAAAAGTTGTTTGCGTCAAATCATCGAGCGCCGCAGTGTCGGAGGTCAGGCGGTATAGAAAATTATAAACCGGCTTGAGATATTTTTTCAGCAAAAATTCAAAAGACTGCCCGTCTCCCGCCAAAAACTTTTCTATCAGTTGTTTATCATTTTTTTCTTCTGTTATTTTATCCATACTCTTTTCAGCATATAGCAAACTCTGGAAAAATAAAAGCAACCCCAAATATTTGGGGTTGCTTTTTATAGTTAATGAAAGAAACTAAAAATTACAAGAAGTCCCGGTGCACACCGGAAAATTCAGGCGGTTCGGATCCAAATGCAAATCTTTTTTTCCGTTTCTAAAATGCGTTGAATAATCAGTGTCGGAAGAGCCTGGCGAATCATCAGGCGAACCAGAATCATCGGGAGTATCTGCCGGAGTATTGGAAACCTCTTTGCCATTTACCACAATAATTTCCCGGCCGTCATCTTCAGCTTCATAAGCATATTCATGGCCATCGTCACTGAACGAGAAGTTGCTGATACTGTCGTATCTTCTGCCTTCCTGGGTATTTATTACCATAAACTGCTGCTCTTCTTGAATTACCTTGTAAGCAAAACTTTGGCTGTCCGAGCTAAAGATGATATAAGCTGTGCCAGTTTTGGTTTCCAGTTCCCCAATTTCCTCATATTCCTTGCCTTCTTTCTGGTTCAGAACCACCACATATTTTTCATTTTTATTGGCCATATAGGCAATCTGCTGGCCATCGGGGCTGAAAACTATTTCCGTAATGCTGTTATATTGCGTCTCCTGCGCGATGCCATTAATAACCAGAAATGTTTTGCCGTTAAGCGTCGCGCTATAAGCGAATTGCGTTCCGTCTAAACTGAAAGCCGGAGAGGCAACAGCGTCATAGACCTCGCCCTCCTTGCCGTCAATCTCAACTACCCACTGGCCGCCCTTTTTTATTTTATAAATATCCCGGCTGCCGTTGGTCGCGAACAAAATACGCGAGTTGTCTTTCTCATTTCTCTTGGCCGTAAGCGATTCAGTCATTTTCTCCGCTTCCCGCATGTTTTCTTCCGCCCGTTGGGCGCTTTTTTTTGACATCCACGCCGAACCAGCCACGATAATCCCGGCTAAAATTACGAGTCCGGCGGCAACTCCAATTTTAATTTTTGTTTCTCTTTGCATTTTTTTAATTGATATATGAAAGCAAATTATTGCGTGCGCGCAACCCTGGGCTGTTCGTTCTTATACTCCTCTTCCACCTCCATAACATCTTTGACTAACACTTTCGGAATTTCACTTTCGGAGGAGTTTTTAGCATTTTCCATTCTTACCTTGCTGGCCGCTTCATCCATCAGATCAATCGCCCGATCCGGCAATGATTTCCCCGGAAACACTTTCTTTGACTCTATGACGCAGGCCCCGAGCGCCTCGTCCGTGATTTCCACTTTGTGAAAATCCGCGTATTTCTTTTTTATTCCCCTGAGAATCTCCAGCGCCTCTTCCGCGCTGGGCTCGCTGACAAAGATCGGCTGCATTCTTCTCTTAAAAGCATCGTCTTTTTCAAAATATTCATCGTATTCCCGGCGAGTAGTCGCGCCCACGATTTGCAAGTCCCCCCTGGCCATGGCCGGCTTGAAAATATCCCCGACTGAAATTGACTCCCCGGAGCTTTCCGCCTCAATCAAATTATGCACTTCATCGATAAAAAGAATAATGTTGCGGCTGGAAAGGGAAATTTCTTCAGTTATTTTTTTCACCCGATCTTCAAATTCACCGCGATATTTGGTTCCGGCCAAAAGAGAATTGAGGTCGAGGAGCAGCACTCTTTTTGCAAAAAGCTCCGGTGGAACTTTTTTGTCGGCTATTTTTTGCGCCAGCCCTTCGACTATGGCGGTTTTTCCCACACCCGCTTCTCCGACCAGAACCACATTGTTTTTTGTCCGCCGGCTTAAAACCATAATCAAATGTTTGATTTCTTCCTCCCTGCCGATCACCGGATCCAGCTTTCCCTCTTTCGCCAGCCGGGTGACATCCTTGGAAAAACTTTCCAGAATCGGAATGGAAGTTGAACGGTTAAATGGCGATTTTTTTTTGAAAAAAATATAGCCGGCTAAAATCAAAAGCGCTAAAATAGCCGCCGCTTGATAATTCTGGCCCAATCCTGAAAAAATATTTCCCATAAATCTTCGCCTTACTTTTTATGCTGTCTACATTTTACACTAAAAACGGCCAAAAGAAAAACCCCGCAAATTTCTTCGCGGGGCTTTTCTTATATATACGCTTATTGAATGCGTGATACATTGGTGGCATTCGGTCCTTTCGGGCTGTCGCCAACCTCAAACTGAACTTTGTCGCCTTCCTTCAAATCGGCATACTCCACGCCTTGGAGTTCCTTTGAATGAAAGAAAAGGTCCTTATCAGAGCCCTCGCGAGCAATGAATCCGAAACCACGATCTGTCAGTCTCTTGATTGTTCCTGTTTCCATTTTTTGGATGAGAATTATTTAAACTCACAAATGGTATTATGCAAAGAAAAGTTCGACTAGACTACCACTTGCAAAACCTTGTGACTTTCTGAAGTATAGCATGCCAGGCAAGAAAAGTCAATACCCCCTATTATTTGATCGAAACTAACTCTACTTCAAAAACAAGCGTGGCGTTAGGCGGAATGACATTGCCGGCGCCATTTGCGCCATAACCTAGAGCCGGCGGGATAGTCAGCGTTCTTTTTTCTCCCGCTTGCGCGCCCAAAAATCCCTGATCCCAGCCCTTGATCACCTGCCCCGCTCCGACTGTGAAAGTGAAAGGCGCTCCACCGTGGTCCAGGCTTGAATCAAATTTAGTGCCATCGGCCAGCCTGCCGGTATACTGGACGGAAATAGTGTCGCCGTTTTTCACTACGCGCTCACCGCTGCCTTTTTGGGTTGTTTCAATTTTTAGTTCCATAGTATTGTTAGGATTAGAATTATTTGCAATTTGTTGCGGTTCTATTTTTACTTCTGGCTTAGTCGCCGGTTCAGACTGCTTTACTTCCGTGGTTTTCATTTCAGAAGTTGGAGCTTCTTTTTTACTGCTAATTAAACCCAGGCCCGCGATTACCAGAATAGCCGCGCCGCCAATAATAAATTCTTTTTTCACCCCGTTAGAAATTTCCATTTATTTTTATCCCATCATGAAATCCGACTTGAATTTCTAACGGGGTTCATAATGTCCGTCAAATTAATTATTATTATTAGAATAATATACCGGATTATTTATTTCTTTTTTGCTCTTGAGGCTGGGCGCTCTACCTGGAAGAGAAGATGAATATCAGGCTTGAAAATAAAATAATTATTATTGCTATCAGACAGCCTAGACAATAGTTCTTCTTTTTTTCTTTGTCGGAGCTGTTTTCGACAACAGGCACTGTTTGAATTTTTTCTTCCACTGCTGGCGCGATTGCGGGAACCGGTTTTTTCTTCTGAAATATTTTTTTAATAATCGCGACCAGAATAAGAAAACTGACAACAAAAATAGTGGCCACGAACATTACTCCGAGGAAATCTTGCGAGCTCTGTTTGGAGGTTTTTTTCTCCCACCAATGATCAATTTTGTCCGGATCATAAGACTTCGGATCTTCCGGCAGGCCTCCTTTTTTTATAAAAGTTGACTGCCCGGCCGCTACCTCAACTGTTTTTTTTCCACCCAAATCAGTTGCGATAACTATTCCATCTAAAACTGTAACTGTCGTCCCTTTTTTGTCAGAATCGACTAAAAATTCTGTTCCCTTATCTCCCAAAATTGCATCCGAGGTTTTGACTTTACGGCATTCTTGCCTGACTAAATTTTGGCCAACGATGCATTTCCCGTCATGAAATGGTTGCCACATATAGCGATAACGGCCAAAAACGCTTTGCACTTCATGGTCTGAAACTGGGGTAAATGTGGCATTGGCGTCAATTTGAATCAGCGAGCCGTCGGGCATTTCAAGTTCTATCCGCTCGTTATCTCCCGTTTTAATCGGTTTGCCGTGGGGCAAAGTGTCATACTGAAGTTCTTTTATTTGAAAAGAAGGGGGCGTGACAATTTTTTTAGAAGTATTTTGCTGTTGCCCCTGTTGCTGCGCCGCTCTGTTTGCTTGCGTGATTGGCGCGCATTGTGGAGGTATAACTTGTCCCATTTTGGAACTGGTCATTTCCACACAAAAATTATTACCCGTATTATAAGCATGGACATACGCGAAGCCGACATTATCATTACTGCCCGATCTCACCAAACAATCATTTGTCGTATCTCTTACAATAGAATACCCTTGCGCGCTGCGATATGCTTTGCAGACTTCACGAGGCATGCCATACTGGCTGAAATCTTGAGCGTTAGCATGGCTAGCAAATAAAAAAACCGCCGCCAGCGCCGCGATTGCAAAAACAACGACTACAACAGCAAGTCCGGCAGCTTGGCCGATTTTTATCAGCTGTGGTTTTATAAATAAGTTTTTCACCTTTTTGTTTTTTGGATAATTTGTCTGTCTTTATTCTACCACAAAAATTTCAGGCCTTCCAGATAAAAGCTCGGAAGGCTACAAAAAAACCACCTCAACAACTTACGCCGCCAACATCATCCTTCCTACATACTCTCTCCAGTACCCACCGCTTACGCTGATAATCCCCTCTCTCTTCAGGAAATCACCGGCATTCGACTGTTTAATTCTTTGTCTTTCTCCCTAGAGGTGGTTTGCATATACTAATACAATTTAGAGCCCTTTTTCTTTCATCTTTATACTAAAAAAGAGGCTTAAAAAAGCCTACTTTAGTTTAATTATATAGCGATAGCTGGAATAATAAACTAAAAAATTATCTAATAAAAGCGTATTTTCCCGCTATTTTCCCAAAACAAAGTTAAACAAATATCCCGTAAAAATAATCCCCAGCCCGACGATGCCGGCAAAAATCAAAATCAGTTTTACTTTCATTACTTTTTTAAGAATCATAAACTCCGGCAGCGACAGTCCGGTCACGGCCATCATAAAAGCCAGGCTCGTTCCCATCGCTACACCTTTTTCAGTAAGGACGCCGACTAGCGGAATTATGCCAGCCGCGTTGGAATAGAGCGGAATGCCGATCAAAACTGCCAGGGGAACCGCATACCACTTGTCAGATGAAGCGTATTGAGCTAAAAAATTAGCAGGCACATAGCCGTGCATCCAAGCTCCGATGCCAATTCCTATGACAATATATAGCCAAACTTTTTTTATGATATTTTGGGTATAATTTTTTGCGTATTGGATCCTTTGCCGGAAATTGAACGATGGCAGCCCCATTTGTTTATTTTGGCCGCCTGAACTGGCAAATTCTTCCAGCAGATTTTCCACTTTCAGATGCCCGATGATTATGCCCGAAAAAATGGCGATGATAAGACCGCTTACAATATAGATCAGCGCTATTTTCCAGCCAAACATTCCCAAAAGCAAAACTAAAGCCACTTCATTGATCATCGGCGAAGCCACCAAAAATGAAAAGGTTGTTCCGAGTGGCACGCCTGCTTCTAAAAAACCAAGGAATAATGGAATAGCGGAACAGGTGCAAAAGGGCGTGATTATTCCCAAAAGCGCAGCTAGAATATTTCCAAAATATTTTTTTTCACTGGAAAGTATGGTTTTTATTTTTTCCAGCGGAAGAAATGAACGGATAATGGAAACAATAAAAATAATAACTGCCAAAAGCAAGAAAATTTTTATCGTGTCATAAACAAAAAAATCAACCGCTTCTCCCAAGTGCGCTTGGGAAGCGATCTTCAGAATCGAATATGTAAACCAATCGGCAAAGAGTTTAATCATTAATAAATAAACTATGCAAAGGAATAAAAAGAATAACCAGTAAACCAATAATGACCGATAAGTAGACAAAAACAGACCTCTCTTTATTTTTTATTATAGCTATAATCCCTAAAATAAAAGCAGTGATAGTTGCAAGAGCTAAAATTGGAACAGTCGCATCCCACCAGTGGTCATCATAGGACAATATGCCAAGCACATTGACCAAAATAACAGAAATAGCAATTGTTATCAGAAAAAAAGCATTTAGCCATACAGACCATCTGCCTAATTTTGTTTGTGGTTTCATTTGCATAATTTTTATTTATTAATTTCTATATTCAAATTATACCATAAGTTCTACCGTCCTACTTGGGTATAAAAAATAACCCCGTAAATAAGGGTTATTTTAGTTGGCTCCGCGGACTGGACGCCATTAGAACCTGTTTTAGCTAAAAACTACAACCTGGAATTATACCACATAATAAAACACCCACACCTTCAAATCCTCTATAGATTTCTTTCTGTATTGAATACGAATAACTTTTTTCGGGCATTGCTATCCTTGTATAATCAAAATCCTTTTTACTTATTAAATCGTGATGCCAACTTTCACAAACATTATTTTTTATTATATTTTCATCACTGTAATCAGTTACATCAACCTTTAAATCTCTCCTGCCTGAATATTCAGTGGCATTGGGATATTGAAACTTTTCCTCATTACTAAGTATAGCTGGGCAAAAACCTTTCCTGACACCTTCAATACATTCATAGCAAATCCTATCTCTTTTATAAAAAAACATTTTTTCTCCATAATAATCATCTGCCTTGGTTATTCCTCTAATTACCCCTAAAATAACATTAAATAAAAAAAGTGCTATTAAAATTGCGATTATAATTATAATAACTTTTTTCATAATTATTCTTAAAATATTTATGTCCCAATTATACCACAAGTTCTACTGTCCTACTCGGGTATAAAAAATAACCCCGTAAATAAGGGTTATTTTTGTTGGCTCCGGCGATAGGATTCGAACCTATAACCAATTGATTACACTTATCCTAATGTTTCCAAAAGGGGTGGACTATATCTTTACCTTTTCAAATAAATTTGATTAAGGTATTTCGGTATCTAGTCTCTACGGTGCCCCCTCAGCATGAGAGGTTCCCACGGTATTAGCTTATTCGCCGAGGCGAACTTAGCCTTCACCGTTATCCCGAAAAGTTCATCTTCAAGTTTCCAAGAAGAGCTGCGCTTATCTCACAGTCAACTGCTCTACCATTGAGCTACGCCGGAATAAATATTAAATTTTCAAACAGGGTTTATTATACTCTCCTTATTAAAAAAATCAACCCCGCACTAACTTTGCTCAACAATAATAATTGGATAATATTTTGCAGACATACTTTTAATGGCTAAAGTTAGTGCGGGGTCAAGTTTAATAATCCCGTAGTTTTTTAATGGACGCGTGGTCGCGGATTTTTTCGAGCGCCTTGGCTTCAATCTGCCGGATGCGCTCGCGCGTCACGCCGAACTCCTGCCCGACTTCTTCAAGAGTATGAATCACGCCATCTTCTAGGCCAAACCGGATTTTCAAAATTTTCTGTTCGCGCGGAGTCAGCGAATCTAAAACTTCCACGATATGATCTTTCAAGAGCTTGCGGGAAGCCGATTGATTCGGCATAATCGTTTCCGTGTCTTCGATGAAATCGCCCAGCACGCTGTCGTCTTCGCTGTCGCCCACCGATGTTTCCAGAGACACAGTTTCCTGTGAAATTTTTTGGATATGGCGGATTTTGTCAACTTCCAGTCCCATTTCCACCGCGATTTCTTCCGGCAACGGTTCACGCCCGAGATCCTGCACGAGTCTGCGGGTGATTTGCGTGTATTTATTGATTGTTTCCACCATATGCACCGGAATGCGGATTGTGCGCGACTGGTCAGCCAAGGCTCTCGTAATTGCCTGGCGGATCCACCAGGTAGCATAAGTTGAAAATTTATAGCCTTTTCGATAATCAAATTTTTCCACCGCGCGAAAGAGGCCGATGTTGCCTTCCTGGATTAAATCCAGAAGCGACAAATTGTGCGAGCGCCCGACATATTTTTTGGCGATACTTACCACCAACCGCAAGTTGGCTTCGGTGAGTTTTTGCTTGGCCATCGGATCGCCTTTTTCAATTCTTTTAGCCAATGAGATTTCCTCTTCTGATTTTAAAAGATCCACTCGTCCGATTTCCCGCAGATACATCTGCACTAGGTCCGATGAAGCGTCGTCCGGAACATCCATCATTTCCTTTTTCTTTTTCTTGGATGATTTTTTCTCATCCTCCAGATCTTCGGAAAGCTTGTCTGTTTCCATTTTAAGCATTTCGTCTGATCCCATAACCCGCACGCCCATTTCTTCCAGCCGCTCATACAGGCTTTCCAGCTCTTCAATATTCTGCTCCGCGTTGGGAATGGCGTGTAAAATTTCATCTTCGGTAATGAAACCCCGCTGTTTTCCGCGCACGATCAAATCGCCGACAAAGTCCTTGCCTCTGCTTTTTTCCTCTGCTGTTTTGGCAACCTTGCGCGCCCGCCTGGCTTTTTTGGCCGGTTTTCTGATCTTTTTGCGCGTTTTAATTTTCTTTACTTTCTTTACTTTCTTTTTCATTTTCGGCCGCATCAGCCTCTTTTTTTTCTTTACAGTCTTTTTGGGTTTATGCTTGAGTTTTTTAGGGCGTTTTTTTGCCATTTTTGTCCGCGAGCTGTGCGAGTGGATACAAAAATGAGCATCCCGCACCAATTCGCTATTTTAATTTGATTATTATATTTTAAACTAAGCCGCAGGCGTATTCGCTGACAAAACTATACGCTTGCAGAAAACCCTATCGGAATTGGTGCTGGGATCGCCATGCTCAAACTTTCGCTGGGGTCGCTGTTTTAAATTATACCTAATCCGTCATCTCTTCCGATATTTTTTTAACTTCCAGACGCAAGAATTGGATGGCTTCTTTATCTTTGTTTTTTTCCGCGATTTTCAAATCCCGCGTAATTTTTTCCAGTTCCTCTTTCTTGATTTCCTTTTTTATTTCTTTCAGGATATTTTCCGCCTCTACCAGGGGATCATCAGCAATAACTTCTTCCAGATTATTATTCAGATCCAGCCGGTATTTTTTTTCAAAATATATTTTTTCAAAATCACCAGCTAGCTCCTGGTTATCCAGAACCTTTATAAAACGGTCGAAGTTATACTCCGCCTCTTTGCCCTTTTTTATAATCGCGCTCAGAAGGCTATCTTTTAGAAAAAAAGGTTTCAATGCCTCTTCTCCAGAAACTTTCTTCCAAACATCCCCATAGACCAGCGCCAGCCCGGCCAGATCCCTGAGAAGCGTTTCCATCTTCTTTTTCGGATTAAACGGTTCCTGAATCTCGGCACTCGGAGCCTGCCGGCCCAATCTTTCACTAAGCGTAGCTTTTTTGAGCATATCAGTCAACACAGCTTCGTCAATTTCCAAATCCGCGGCCAATTTTTTCAGCCAGTGCCTCTTCTCAATTTCACTGGCCAGATTGCTAATTTGCGCCAAAAGCTCTTCGGCAATAATTTTCTTATCCGCTACTTTGTTTTTGTCATAGCGGGAGAATGTCTTTTCAAAAAAATATTCCATCGCGCCTATTGCTTTTTTTACCGCCGTTTTGAGTTTTTCCGGATCTTTCTGGGCCAGCTCGGCCGCGTCCTTGCTTTCGGGAAGCGTCACAATTTTCACTTCCATTTCTTTTTCAAAACAAATTTTGATGCTTTTTTTCGTCGCGTTTTCTCCGGCGCTGTCCATATCAAAAAGCATCTTGACTTTGTCCGTATACCTTTTAATGATCCCCACCTGCTCGGAAGTCAGCGCCGTGCCGGAAACCGCCACCGTATTTTTGAGTCCCGCCTGCCAGGCCGCGATGACATCCGTGTTGCCCTCAACCAAAAGTACAAAATCTTTTTGGCGCATTTCCTGCCTGGCCGTGTTGATTCCATAAAGAATTTTGCTTTTATGGTAAACTTCCGTTTCCGGCGTATTTACATATTTGGCTTGCGACTCATCGCCACCCGGAGCCACTCGCGCGGAATAACCCACGACTTTTCCATTCACATCCGCGATAGGGAAAATAATCCGGTCGCGGAATCGGTCATAATAACTATTATTTTCTTTTTTTACTAAAAGCCCGGTTTTATTTATTTCTTCAGTTTTGTATCCGCGCTTTTCTAAAAATTGGAGTAAATTTCTCCAGCCTTTGGGCGCGTAGCCTAAACGAAATTCTTTTAGCGCTTCATCTTTCAACCCGCGGTCGTATAAATATTTGATTATTTTTTCCTTGCCCTCGCCTTTCCACAGCTGGGTTTCATAAAATTTAGCCGCCAGTTCCAAGATTTCCAAGGTCTTGTTTTTTTCGGCCGCCAGTTTTGGATTCATTTTTTTGAGTTCCACTCCGGCTTTTTCCGCCAAATTATTCAGCGCGTCTTTAAATTCCAGCCCCTCCATTTCCATCACAAAACTGAAAATATCGCCATCTTTTTGGCACCCAAAACAATGATAGCGCTGGCGCTCTTCGCTCACCATAAAAGACGGGCTCTTCTCATTATGAAAAGGACAGAGCGCCCTCCAATTCGCGCCTGCCTTTTCAAGACGGATGTAAGTCCCCAGAACATCAACAATATTAAGCCTGGATTTTATCTCTTCAATGTCCGAATTCACCCCGCACTAACTTTTTACAATAATTCAGTATATTGAATTATTGTAAAAATAAACAAATTAATTATATTTACCCGCAGTTACCCTAAAAACTCTACGAATGTAATAAGTTAGTGCGGGGTTCATCGCGTATTTATGGTATAAATAAAGCTTTATGGTGTTTCTACTATATTATACTACCGAGATTTAGGCAAAAGATTTCAGAATCCGCCTTTTTTGGCCCCCTTGCCAACCCGGCCGGTTTTATGCCAACATTAGGCCAACAAGGAAAAGGAGCAGTTCTTATACAAATAAATAACCACAAAATAAATGGAAGGAGGTAGCGGGTCATGAATCAAAACGGATCAGTTTTAAAATGGACAAAAATACTTGATTTGCTGTCAGAAATGTTTCTTAATCCAGAAAAACGGCTGATGTGTGTCGCAGAACTGGCGAGCTATATTATGGGCTGCTCCAGGTGCTGCATCGTTCTTAAAAAAAGCCGCGACGAAAAAAACAAGCATGCCCTTATGATCGCCGCCGGCTATCCTCAGAGCGATCACGGAATTGGGCTTGATCTGCAACCGGAAATTGGAGGACGAGACCTGCAAAAAATCATCAATGAAGGAAACATTGTGTATGTTTCGGATTCCTCAAAAAGCGAAAAGGTGAAATATATGCTTCCGATGATTAAGCATTTTAAAATCAAGAAGCAACTCTTCATTCCTCTTTATTATAAAAAAAGAGATTCCGGATATGACATTGAGCCATTCGGTATTATTATTTTCGACGCTATCGAAACAGACAACCAAGAGGTGTTTGAACGGGTTGCTTCTCAAGCTAATAAAATCGCTAAGCTCGTGGTAGCCATAATGCTCAATGATCAACAAAAGCTATTAAAGCTGGGCGAAATGGAAAAAATCATTCGAATCAGAACATTAGGAGAGCAATCGAGGGGATTTGAGGATATCATCCGCAATGTGAACACTACTCTCAAGCCTTTTCTAAAAAAACTTCAGGGAGTCCATAGCAGCCTGAAAAAAGAAGTTGAGGGGGAAACAAAAGAAAAAATGGAAATGATTGAACGGGCGATTTTTTGCACAGAAACATTAGAACATGCCATTAATCAGTTTTCTAAAAAAGCAGATGAGGCTATGGCCACAACCATATTTTGCGCCTCAAACCTGGTAACCGGAGAACATAATATCCGGGATTTTCTAAAGAATTTGACTGACCAATATATTGCTGAAAAAAAACAAAGCCAAGATACAATATCAATCAATCTTGATTTGTGTAAGATAGCAAAAAACGCGACAGCCAAATTTGACTATGAACAGCTCAAGCACTGCCTCAGGATACTCATGGAGAATGCCGTAGAAGCGGATGCCAAAAAAATTATCATCCGAGTACTCATCCGTTCTGTTTCTCCAGTATCAAAAAACATTAAAATCACCATAGAAAACGATGGTCAGCCAATCAATCCGCTTATCAAAGATCAGATTTTTCTTCTCTTTTCCAGTGCCAATAATAAAAAAATTGGCAGTGGCTTATCTATCGTATCTTCTATCATCAAAGCTCATGGGGGCAAAATTTTTTTGCAAGAGTTTCAAAAAAAGACCAGGGAAGAAAAACCTAAAAACGGCCGCAAGAAAAAGCCCCATAACAAAGACAAGGAAAAGCCTGACCCAACGATATTTGTAATTTATCTTCCTCTTGTTTAAAAGAGATGAAAAGCCCCTATCATTTAATGGTAGGGGTTATTTTTTCGCCTGGCTTCGGCTTGGCGAACTCTCGCTTCGCCCATCCCGAAGTGATGGGCGATTTCGTGCCAAACCGTATTTTTTACAATTTCTTTTATTTCCTTCTCGCTCCGCGCCGCTTCTTCAATCGGCTTTTGAAAGATGGTTATCTTGTCCGGCAGAACTGAAGAATAATGCGCTCCGCGCACGGCCTGCGGCACGCCTTCATAAAGCCCGAACAATGACCAGCCTTGGCGGATTTTCAGTTTTTTTATCTGCGCCGGAGTTGGTTGCGATTCCACTACAATCGCCACATTATCCAGTTTCGCCAAAAACTTTTCCGGAATGGCTTGCATTCCATCTGCCACTACTTCTTCAAATTTTTCCCGGCTTACTTTTTTTGTCATTTTGAGTTAGCGGAGGCGGTGAGAGTCGAACTCACGATGCCCTTTCAGACAAACATGCTTTCCAAGCATGCGCAATAGGCCACTATGCGACGCCTCCAAAATTTATTTTTTCTTCAAAAAACCCAATCTTTTGCCTAAAATTCTTCTGCCTTGTCCTGTTTTATAGTATAATTCTTGTCTTCTTGCTGCTCCCTTATCTATAAAAGCCTCGTAATAAACTAGTTTCAATGGTAATCTATGTTTTGTAATTTCCACCTTGCCACCACAATGATCCTCTATTCTTTTTTTCAAATCAGAGCTATATCCAATATAAAATTTATTATCTTTTTTACTCAGCAAAACATAAATATAAAACATATCATTTTAATTTTCTCCGCTCAGCCCAGCTCAGCGCCTATGGCGCGAGCGGGTGAGCGGATCCGCTCGCGAAGCCGAGCGGACAAGCATGCGCAATAGGCCACTATGCGACGCCTCCAAAATTTATTTTTTCTTCAAAAAACCCAATCTTTTGCCTAAAATTCTTCTGCCTTGTCCTGTTTTATAGTATAATTCTTGTCTTCTTGCTGCTCCCTTATCTATAAAAGCCTCGTAATAAACTAGTTTCAATGGTAATCTATGTTTTGTAATTTCCACCTTGCCACCACAATGATCCTCTATTCTTTTTTTCAAATCAGAGCTATATCCAATATAAAATTTATTATCTTTTTTACTCAGCAAAACATAAATATAAAACATATCATTTTAATTTTCTCCGCTCAGCCCAGCTCAGCGCCTATGGCGCGAGCGGGTGAGCGGATCCGCTCGCGAAGCCGAGCGGACAAGCATGCGCAATAGGCCACTATGCGACGCCTCCATATTTTAAAGCGAGGCTTCCGCCCCGCTTATAATCTAGCAAGTATCTTGGATTTATTCAACTATTTCTCCATCTTCCCGATATCCAACATTGTTTTAATCACGGTGTCCGGATTCAAAGATATGGAATCTATTTTTTCTCTGACTAAAAACTCGGCGAAATCCAGAAAGTCTGACGGAGCCTGGCCGCAGATGCCGACTTTGCGTCCGGCCGCGTGGGCTTTCGCGATCACCATGCGGATCAGTTCCTTCACCGCTTCATTCCTTTCATTATAAATATGCGCCACTTTCGCGCTGTCGCGATCGACGCCAAGTGTCAACTGCGTGAGATCATTGGAGCCGATGGAAAATCCATCGAAGATTTTGGAAAATTCATGAGCCAGGATCACATTGGACGGGATTTCGCACATCACATAAACATCCAGCTGATTCTCGCCGCGCTTGAGGCCGAATTTTTTCATTTGCGCCAAAACCTTTTCACCCTCTTCCACTGTCCGGCAAAACGGAATCATAACTTTCAAATTTGTCAGCCCCATAACATTTCTCACCTTTTTGAGCGCCTCGCATTCCAGCTTAAATCCTTCAATGTAGTCCGGATCGTAATAGCGGGACGCTCCGCGCCAACCGATCATCGGATTTTCTTCATGCGGTTCGAAATTTTTGCCGCCAACCAGCGTAGCATACTCGTTGGTTTTGAAATCACTCATTCTGACAATCACATCTTTGGGATAAAAGGCGGCCGCGATCCTGCCGATTCCTTCCGCCAGCTTGTCGATAAAAAATTGCTCTTTGCTTTTGTAGCCGTGCGCCAGCTCTTCTATTTTTTTCTTTTCTTCTTTGTCCTTGACTTTTTCAAAATGGATGAGCGCCATCGGGTGGGCTTTTATATATTCCGTAATGATAAATTCCATGCGCGCCAGCCCCACTCCGTCGTTGGGGATCATCGACATCTCAAAAGCCTGGTCAGGATTGCCGACATTCATCATTATTTTTATTTTGGGCTTTTTGAAGTTTTTAAGATCCGTTCTTTTGATGTCGAAAGCCAGAGCGCCATCATAAATTCTTCCTTCTTCTCCTTCGGCGCAGCTGATGGTTATCATCTTCCTGTCTTTTATCGCGCGCGTGGCGTTGCCCGTTCCGACAACACAGGGTATTCCCAATTCCCGGCTGACAATGGCCGCGTGCGAAGTGCGCCCTCCGCTATTGGTCACGATGGCACTGGCTATTTTCATAATCGGTTCCCAGTCTGGATCTGTCATTTCTGTTACCAATACTTCTCCTTTTTTAAAATCAGCTATTTGGGCCACGTCCTTTATGACATTGGCCTGTCCGGAGCCGATTTTATTCCCCACGGCCGCCCCGACGCAAAGAATTGTCCCGAGCCTTCGCAGAATGTATTCTTCCAAAACATTTTTGTCCTTCTGCGACTGCACAGTTTCCGGCCGGGCCTGGACAATATACAACTCATGCGATCTTCCGTCCTTGGCCCATTCAATGTCCATTGCTTTTTTGTAATGTTCCTCGATGAGCGCTCCCCACTTGGCCAATTGTAAAACTTCCTCATCGTTCAGGCAAAATTTCTTGCGGTCTTCAATCGACACATTGGCATTTTGCGTCGAGGAAGTTCCGCCGACGCTATAAACCAGCTTATTTTCCTTGCTCCCCATTTTCTTTCCAATAATGGATTTAAATCCCTGTTTCAATGTCGGCTTATGCACGATAAATTCATCCGGATTGACTTTTCCCTTCACAATATTCTCGCCCAACCCCCAGGATCCGTTGATAATGATGGCGTTCTGAAAGCCGGATTCGGTATCGATAGTGAACATTACTCCGGAGCAAGCCTCGTCGGAACGGACCATTTTTTGCACTCCCACGGAAAGGGCGACATCAAAATGGCCGAAGCCTTTGTCCACGCGATAAGATATGGCGCGGTCGGTAAAAAGAGAAGAAAAACATTTTTTAACCGATTCCAAAAGTTGATATTCACCGGTAACATTCAGGTAAGATTCCTGCTGTCCGGCAAATGAGGCGTCAGCCAAATCCTCGGCCGTGGCGCTGGAGCGCACTGCCACATCCACGCCGCCGGCAAAATGGTTAGTGTGGTCTTCTTTGTCAGTTGTCAGCCGAAAACTTTTGTGCGGCAAATATTGCCCAGAAAGCTTGGCGTAGGCTTTGACAATATCATTTCGCAAATCGTCCGGAAATTCAGAAGCCAGGATTGATTCTCGAACGCGATAGCCGCGCTCGGACAGATTGCGCATGCTTCCGGTGTTCAAGCCTTTTAATATTTTTTTGAATTTGTCCTCAAGCTTATTATGATGGACAAAATAACGGAAAGCCTCGGCGGTTACGGAAAAACCGTTGGGAACATTGATTTTTTTCACCCGGAGATTAGCATACATCTCGCCAAGCGACGCGTTTTTCCCTCCGACCAAGGGAATGTCCTTGATTCTGGTTTCCGCAAACCAGAGAATGTTTTTTTTGTTTTGCATTTTTTTATTTTAAATTTTATTTTGTGTTATGAGTTATGCGTTGCGAGTTACGAGATCACTTTATTTCCTCAACTTTCACTAAGCTCATATGCTCTCTTTTCACATGCGGCCGCCCGGTAACAATTACTACCCTGTCTTTTTTCTTGAGCAGCTTTTTTTTGGTTAGAATGTCGACTGACCGGGTAATTAAATCGTCCAAAGTTTTGCAATCTTTCAGCACAAAACTTTCCGTTCCCCAGAGAATCGACAGCTGGTTGTGCGTTTTTTCGCTGTTAGTAATGACGAATATGCTTTGCATCGGACGGTGCCTGGCGATCATATGGGCGGTGAAACCGCTGCGGCTGGCCACGACAATCGCCCGGGCTCCGCTGTCTTTGGAAAGTTCGTGGGCGCTATTGGCCACCGCCGCTGAGACAGATGACTTGCTGTCGCCCAAAAATCCGTGTATCAGATCGTCAAAGGGCGATTCTTCCGTCCTTTCAATAATATCGCGCATTGTTCTTACGGCCTCCACTGGATATTTACCGCTGGCCGATTCTCCGGAAAGCATAACAGCATCAGCATGGTCGATTACGGCATTGGAAACATCGCTGACTTCAGCCCTCGTCGGCCGGGGATTCTCAATCATGGAATTAAGCATCTGGGTCGCCACGATCACCGGCTTGCCAGCTTTCAAACACCTGGCAATTAAATCTTTCTGATAAATCACCACCCGGCTTTCATCCATTTCTATCCCTAGATCTCCTCGGGCGACCATCAGAATATCTGTAGCAGAAATTATTTCATCAATATTTTTGATCGCTTCTTTTCTTTCAATCTTGGCCACGATTTGCGGCAGATCATCGTTTCTGCCCAGAATTTTTTTAATCTTCTTCTTGATGCTTTCGATTTCCTTCCTATTGCTGACAAAAGAAAGAGCGATGAAATCGACATCGCTTTTAAGCGCGAATTTCAAATCCCGTTCGTCCTTTTTTGTCACCGCTCCGATTTTCAGCTTAGCGTCCGGAATATTCACGCCTTTGTGATTTTTTATTATTCCGCCCTCGATTACTTCCGCCAGCAGATAATCCTTGGATTTTTGGATTACTTTAACCCGCATAAGCCCATCTTCGATCAGTATGCTGTTTCCCAGAGAGATAGTTTTAATTATTCCAGGCGAGTCCAGTTTGAAAAACTTATACTTAACGATTGGCAGTCGGCTTCTGACTGAAATGTCGGAAACCATGACGGTCTCGCCCTTTTTAATCTCCACATCGTCGTCCGCCAGCGTGCGGATCCGGGGCCCCTGCAGATCGGCCATGATTCCAATCGGGATATCCATCTTTTCACTGATCTCCCGGATGCTTTTTATAAGCTCGCTGTTGGCTGCGTATGTGCCATGGGAAAAGTTGATGCGCGCCACATTCATCCCGCTCTCAATCATTTTTTTCAAAATATTTTTTGAGCTCGATGCTGGTCCGATTGTGGCGACAATTTTTGTTCTTTTCATATGCTCTATTATATAACAAAACAGGCGAAACTGAAAGCAGCGCCTGTTTGTATAATTTTTTCAGAAAAAATTACTTGATAATATTGATTCCGCCGATAAGGGGCAGCGGTTTCATTTCGCCCTTGGCCGCGTTGATAATTCCCATAATCATAAACACGATGCTGGCAATCATCACTAAGAAGTAAAGCAGGAATCCGATCAGAACCACCATCAAAATACTGGAAATGATATAGCCGACTACGGCAAAAAGCAGAAAATTCAACTGCTGGTTGGCGTGATATTTCGCAAAAACGCTGTTCTTCGCGTCAGTCACCAATGGAATGAAGAAAAGAATCGGGATAATGTAGCCGATGATAGCCATGGCCTTGTTCTTTTCCGCGTCCGACTGATTCCCTTGCGGAGCCGCCGGCTGAACCGGCTGTTGTGTTGTTTGTTCTTCCATATTACACCTGCCTTTCTATTTTGATCTTTAATTTACCTGATTTTATTATATCAGTAATATCCCAATCTCACAATACCTATTTTATCTCGGCGATTTCCCGCAGAATTTCCTCGGGAATCGGATTATTTTTCGGACTCACCCCCGGATACCGCCAAGCACTAATGATTTTTAGTTTTTGGTTTATAGTTTGGAGTTTTTGAAATTTAGGATTTGAAATTTTATTGGAAATTGTCACCGCCTTGGCGGGATCCCGACTTGGCGGGAGAAATTGAGATTTGGAAATTGCTCCGCTTTTGCGGAGCTGGTACATCGCCCAAATTTCCTGGCTCCAGGTTTTAGCGGGTTTACCCGCCGAAGTCCGCCCATGGCGGACGGAGGCGGGCTGCATAACTGCAATTGTTTTCTCGACTATTCCTTCTTCAATTCTTTCTGGATTTCGAATCACGCGAATCACTCTCTGCGGACTCAAACCATACTGGCGCATTTTCCACTGCGCATGCCGTGTCCACTGATACTTGTCTGATTTGGGAATCTTAAATTGCATAAATTAGTTCAAAATATGTAAAATCCTGCATATGCACAAATTTACATATCTGTTTTTATATATTTCTTCTTATAAATTTAATAAAATTCCTCTGTAGCTCAGCAATTTCGGCGTTTTCGATGACAATACCAATCAAGTTTACTAGGGATATCATGGCGACTTTATCGCCCGCGATCATAATATCTACAGATAATTTGAAATCTTCCGGCAGAATTTTGGAAGACCCCAGATCTTTATACCACTGGCTTTTGGCGTGCTTTCGGCCAACCGGTGTATCCTCAATCAAATCTTTGATCTGCCCGCCGGATTCGCGGATATTTTCAAAAAACTTTTCATTATCCCTTTCATTGAAAACCGAGAAATATTTATCAGCCGCAAACGCGCCATAAATTGTCTGCGAGGTTTTGGTCAGCTCGTCATAAATTGAGCGCATGCCTTCGATGCCTTCGTAAAATCTAATTTGCGGCTTATGCGAAGATTGGGCAAAAACGCTTTTGAGATCCGGCAGGATTTTTTCAAAATGCTTTTTCTTGCGGTCCAGAATTTTCAAGATTTTCTCCGGACTTTCGGCCACATAAAAAATCCTTTTCCCCTCGGCGGTTTTATGCACCAGATTTTTTTGCAGCAAATCGTCAATGTGCTGGTAAACGGTCATTCTTTTCACTTTTGATTTTCTAGCCACATCCGCAATCGTCGCTTTGCCTAAATGCAAAATAGCCAGATAAATCTGGGCTTCTTTGGATTCCAGTCCGACGTTTTCCAAGTTTTTGAGTAATTCCTCCTGCATGCCAGCATCTTACAATATGACAACTTTTTTGTCAACATTTTCAGATTTTTAAAAATACTATGGCTTATTATAGGCATTAATTTAGTATTTTGCTTTAATTTTCTTGTCATATTTCCTAATTACCTTATGATGCACTATTCTCCCTTTGGGAGAAAGATCTTTGAAAATTGAGGAGGATAAAATGAAAAAAGGAATTAAAGTAATTCTCATAATAGCGCTGTATTTACTTATAGGAAAAATCATTGTCTGGGACATAAATCAGCCTGTGAGTATCGCTCAACAATACACTTCTGCAACAAACAAGATTATTTTTTGGGAGGAAGTCTATGTTGGTGAAAAGCCAACAAGTAAAGACATTATTATCATTTCGGTTTTAACCAGAGAACAACGCGCATTTGCTGTATTGTTTTGGCCAATTATCTTCGTGGGTCCCCTTCTTTTGATCTTAATGTTTTTTGTGATTTGCTTTATTAAATTTATTGCTATAAGCGTATGGCAATATATTATCGTTCCTTTCTTTGTAACCCTTTGGGAAATAATCCTATTTCTTTTGGGTTAAGGAGGACAAAAAATGAAATGCAAACCCCGCACCAATAAATATTTCATGGTACGGGGCAAAAATTGTGGCACAAAATTCGCCAAAAAATTTCCAGATGACGCAAAATATCTGGAATGAAAGGTCGCCTATGCTAAAGCTATGGCGGACCAAGGAAGAAAAATTTAAAAAGGCGGGATAAATTCTCGCCTTTTCTTTTTATTCGCGCCAAAATAGTTGGCGATTATCTTTTCACCCCCGCAAAATCAAGATAATTTTCTTTGGTTATGACTTTCACTTCAGTCTTGGGATAGGCTTTCAAAAAAGAGGCTGGAATTTTAAATTTGTCTTTAGAAAATTTGAATTCAAATCCGAAAAGTTTTCCTTCCCGCTCTTCAATCCAGTCGATTTCCTGCTGTTCCCATGTCCGCCAAAAATAATTGTTTGCAAATATATTTCTGTATTGTTGCGCCTTCAGACGCTCCGTAACCAGAAAATTTTCCCATAGCCTGCCCGTATCATCCCGCATTTCCAGATCGTTAAAATTGGAGATAATGGCATTACGAATTCCATTGTCGTAAAAATAATATTTGCTTTTTTTAGTTATTTCCTTGCGAAGATTCCTTGAAAACCCGCGCAGATTATACAAAATGAATGATTTTTCCAAAAGATCAAGGTACCTTGCCACCGTTTTATAATCCAGGCCAAGCTTGCCGCCCAATTCCGAAAGCGAAACTTCCTGTCCGACTTGAAAAGCCAGCAGGCGCAGTAAATCCAAAAGAATTTTTGAGCCCTTCACCTTTTCTAAATCTAAAATATCTTTAAGCAGATATGAATTCACAATCTCCTCCAGTGTGGATATTTTTTCCAAGTTTGTTTTCGCAGTCATCACTGCCGGATAACCTCCAAAAATAAGCTGCTCCGGCAATTTTTGTTTTAACTCAAAATTATTATACAAACTGGCAAGTTCAATTTGCGACAGCGGATACATTATTAAAGTTTTTTTTCTGCCGGTGAGCGGCTCTCCGATTTGCCCGGCTAATTCAAAAGATGACGAGCCTGTTGCTAAAACCATAATATCAGCAGCCTGGTCAACTATAATTTTAAGCCCCATTCCAACATCGGGTATTCTTTGAGCCTCATCAATCGCAAAAAATTCATAGCCGGAAATATATTCTAATATTTTTTCAAAATCCTGCGAACCCATAACTTGCTGGACTTTTATATTATCTCCGGATTCTAGCTTATATTTTAATTTTGTTCTCTGGAGAAAGTTTTTAAGAAGGGTGGTTTTTCCGATTTGCCGGGAGCCATAAATGACCAGGACTTTGCCCGGTTGCAGGTATTTTTCCAAATTGTCATAAAATCTGGGTAATTTCATGTTCTAATGATAGCAGAATCCTTAAAATTGTCAAGTTTTAAGGATTGCCAATCCTTAAAATAGGTTTATTATATGTCAAACTGACATCCCCCGCAACGCCTTCACCCGTTCCTCTATCGGCGGATGAGTCATAAACAGTTTGGTAAGTTTTTTGCCCTTGAACGGATTCACGATGTAAAGATGCGCTGTGGCGCGGTTGGCGGCTTCGAGCGGTTCGGTGTCGGCTGAAATTTTTTCCAGCGCCCTGGCCAGGCCATCGGGATAACGGGTAAGGAGCGCCCCGTCAGCGTCCGCCAGAAATTCGCGCTTGCGTGAAATCGCCAGTTGCATCAAAACCGCCGCAATGGGAGCCAGAATTGACAAAACTATCGCTACAATCATTAAAATAACTTGTAGCTGCCCGCCGCCTTCGCTATCTCTTTTCCTAAAAAACGCCCAGTGGCGAAACCAGTCTGCCAGAAGAGTTACAAAACCAACTAAAACAACCACGACTGTAGACAATAAAATATCGCGATTGCCAATATGTGAAAGCTCATGCGCAATCACGCCTTCGAGTTCGACTTTTTCCAATTTTTGCAAAATGCCAGTGGTCACGCAAATAACCGCATGCTCCGGATCGCGACCGGTCGCGAAAGCATTCGGCGCCGTGTCTTCGATAATATAAATTTTGGGCACCTGCAGGCCCGCCGTTATGCAAAGATTTTCCACCAAATGATAAATTTCCCTGCCGTTTTCATGCGTCACCAATTTCGCTCCGCTCATCGCCAAGACAATTTTGTCGCTCCACCAATATGATCCGAAACTCATAATAACAGAAAAAATTACCGCGTCATAAAGAATCGCGCTGTTTCCCATCGCTCCTGCGAAAATATAGCCGACACCAATGACAAAAACCAAAAACCCGGATATATAAATCCAGGTCAATCTGGTGTTTTTGTCGGCTTGATTATACAGTGTCATTTCCTTGAATTTAGAATTCCACTTTCACCGGCTCTTTCTGTTCTTCCGCTGTTTCAAAAAATTCGCGCTTGGCAAAATTCAGCATTCCGGCAATCAAATTATTAGGAAAAACCTGGATTTTAATGTTGAAGTCGCGCACATTGCCGTTGTAAAACCTCCGCGATGCCTGGATCTTGTCTTCCGTATCAGTCAGCTCTCTTTGCAGCTCCAAAAAGTTTTGGTTGGCTTTTAAATCCGGATAGGCTTCCGCCACCGCAAACAAGCTTTTTAAAGTATTTGAGAGCATATTTTCAGCTTGCGCTTTATCCTGTGCTGTGCCCGCTCCCATCGCTCGCGCACGCGCTTCGGTTACTTTTTCGAAAAGTTCGCGCTCGTGCGCGGCGTAACCTTTGACCGTATTTACCAGATTCGGAATTAGATCGTATCTTCTTTTGAGCTGCACATCGATATCGCTCCAAGCTTCGTCCACTCTGTTTTTAAGGCGAATTAGACCGTTATACACCGCGATCAGCCACGCGAGAATAACAGCAAGAACGATTAATAAAATTAGTCCGATACTCATAATTTTTAGCTTAATTATTATTAACCCCATTATACCATATTTGGAAAAATGTGCTATACTAAATTTATGCAAGCTTTATTATCTATTTTATCGTCATATTATATCTTTTTGATACCAATCGCTGTTTGGTTTGCCATCCAAGGCATAAAAATAATCATCTTCTCCCTGAAACACGGCTGGAACATAAAGGACACATTGACTCATGTCGGTTATGGGCATATGCCTTCGGCGCATACTGGATTTGTTTCTTCTCTTGTTACCGCGGTTGGATATTACAGCGGCATAAATTCCGGAGCTTTCGCCGTAGCCTTGATTCTGGCTATTATGACAGTGGATGATTCGATCAGATTAAGAATGTATATAGGCGACCAGGGAAATTATTTAAACCGGCTGATTGAACATCTTAATCTTGGAGGAAAAGAATTTCCCAAGCTGAAAGAAAGAATGGGACACAGAATAAGCGAGGTTGTTGTGGGCGGAATACTTGGAGTCTTGTTCACTTTAATTCTTGCAAAAGTTCTCGGATAACTTTCCGGTCATCCCAGGGAATCTTTTGATCGCCAACCACCATTGATTCTTCCGCGCCCATACCGGTTACCGCGATAATATCGTCCGCTTTCCCTAATTGCAGAGCTTTTCGAATCGCCTCTCTGCGATCGGGAATTATCAGAAGGCTAACGCCTTCTTTTTTATTTTTTATCCCGGCTGTAATTTCTCTGATAATTCGCGCCGGATTTTCGTGATATGGCTCATCATTGGCCACAACAACAAAATCCGCGTAGCGCGACACTATTTCTCCCATAATCGGCCTTTTCCCGCGGTCTCTTTCGCCACAAGATCCAAAGACCGCGATAATTTTCACTCCTGGTTTTTTTGTTTTCATCAATAAGGCATATAACTTTTCCAATGCATCCGGAGTCAGGGCAAAATCCACTAAAATATTCAGGTTCTTATTGTTTTCTATGTATTCCATCCGTCCCGGCACGGTTTTAATTTTTTCCAAAGCCTTAGCGCAAGTTTCCAAACTAATATTTTCCGAGACTCCCACGCTAATCGCCGCTAATGCGTTCTCGATATTAAAATCGCCAGGCAAATTTAATTTAAAATGAATATTAGTAATTAAAAATTCGGAGCTGCTGATATTCAAACTGATATCCGCTGCAAAAACATTGGCCTTGCTATTCTTTGCGCTATAAATAATTTTATTTTTATTATCAAACCGCAAAAAATCTTCCGGTTTTTCCATATCCGCATTCACAATTGCAGTTTCAGTTTTTTTAAAAAGCTTTTGTTTTACTCTCCGATATTTGTCCATGGTCCGGTGATAATCCAAGTGCTCGCGCGTAGCATTAGTAATCACTGCTGTTTTATAATCCACGCCCCAGACGCGATATTGATCGAGCGAATGCGATGAAGTTTCTAAAACTAAATATTCACAGCGCGCTTTGACTGCTTCTAGAATAAATTTCTGAACCACGAAGGGAGAAAGGGTCGTGAAGTGAGAAATATTTTTCCACTCCCTTTCGCCAATTTTAAAATTGATGGTTGATGCCATGGCAATATTTTTTCCGGCCTCTTCCAAAATTTTAGCAACCATCTGGACTGTTGTAGTCTTGCCGTTGGTTCCTGTCACGCCGATAACCTTAATGCTTTTAGATGGAAAGCCATACATAAAATTGGCTAGCATCGCCTGAATTAAATGATAAATATTTTTTATAGATTGCGGGATCAGTTTTTTTAATGCCTGCATATCCCTTTTATTTTTTGTATTAATCTATATAAATAATATTTCTTCTTGTTTATTATTATATCATAGCTTCCTGGAAATAATATCGGTTTTGTATTCGGTGAAAAACCAGTTTTGAATTTGGTAATGCCCGCCCAAGCATTGTAGCGGTCCGACCGCTTTAGGTCGTTTTGGTCGAGAGCGGTCGGACCGCTACAAATGCCACCGAAGTCATATTTTTTAAGTCCGGCCTTTTTTGCGTCTTGTATTTGTTGCCATTGCAAAAGATGGGGCGCCATGACGTTCCTGTGTTCATTGTCTGAAGCGCCATGAAGATAAGTAGCAATGTTTCCATAAAAAATTACAATGTTAGCCGCGATTATCTTGTTCTCATATTCAGCGACATATAATTTCAGGTTTTCTGCTGGAATTATTTCAAACATCTGACGGTAATAATTTTCCGGATGCGGCGTAATTCCATCGCGTTTGGCCGTAATTTTTACTAATTCTAACAAATTTTCTAAATATTTTTGAGAATCAGGTTGCGATTTATCAGCCACGCTAATTTTAACATTGTGTTTTTGCGCAACTTTAATATTATATCTGGTTTTCGATTTCATTTGTGCCAGCAATTCTTCCTCGCTTTTCGTAATATCAATAATAAATACTTCCCTCGGCTGCATGTCATGCGGCGCCTTTTCAATCTTGTACTTACTATTTTTATAATCCACATCTATTCTTATCCAATTGGCTTTTTCTTTTTTGGCTAAATTTATTACATCCTCCATTTTCACTTCGCCTAGCGGGCCTCGCGGAACATAAAAATACTTCCCGACTATCGGCAACTGATGCTCAATAATATTCGCCCAAAAACCATCCGTGGAAATATTAAAAGTCTTTTTTCCGGTTGCTTCCTGAAACTTCCGCCATTCCTCCGATTGCAAAAAGTCTCTATCCACACGGTTTTTTTGCATAAATTTTTCTAGTTTATCGCTACTTTCCATTTATTAATTATAGCACAAAAAAGGCCTCTTTGGCCTTTTTTTGATTTATCTATTTGACTTGATAACTTATAGTCTTGCTTCTTTTGCCGGTTTTGGCATCTACTGCAAACCAAAAATAAGTTCCGGCAGGCTTCCAGACTTGATAGTCGGTTAAAAAATTTCCATTACTGTCAGTCATAATTGTTTTTGGCGAATAGTAGCCGCCGCCTGGCTTGGAAAAATATGCCCTAACCAAGCTGTTTTTGGAAAACTTCTTTCCAGATTGCACAAGCACTTGCCCGCGCGACACGCTGTTGACAGAATTTTTTATAGTGTTAGGCAAACTTTTCTTTTTCTTCTTTTTACTTTTCTTTTTCGAATGCGAATCTGAAGAAGAATTGGAAGAGTCAGCCGCCTTAACAGATGTCCCCTCCGGATTAAAATACACGATATTCGCCCGCTTATTGGCTATCGTTCCCAAGCTAGCTAAATCAGCAATATAATTTCCGCTTAATAAATACCGCACGGCTTTATCCGCATTGATGCGCCCCGCCCCGAAGTTTTTGTCCCAGCCGGTTTTACCCAGATCATCCGCCGAATTTTGCAGCAGGATTCGAACTTCATCCACTGTTAAAGAAGACTTGACTAAATACAATAGCGCGGCTACTCCGCTGGCATAAGCAACTGCAAAAGAAGTTCCCTTATATGATTTATATTTATTTCCAACAACTGTCGTTTTTATTTTTTCGCCCGGCGCGGAAAAAGCCACTGCATCGCCCCAATTGGAAAAACTTGATTTTTTATCCTCCGTATTCGTGGCAGACACCGCCAAAGCATATTTGATATTCGCCGGAACATATCCATCCGCATTAGAATTATCATTGCCAGCTGATACAAAAACCGCCACATTCTTTTTATAGGCATAATTGATTGCTTCCGCCAGTTTTTGATTACCGGCACTTTTTGCAGACCAGCTCGCATTGATAACGCTGGCACCGTTATCCACCGCGTATTTGATTGCGTCAGCGCATTTCTGCGAGGTACCTTGATCATCCGCTCCCAAACATTTAAGCGGCATTATTTTTACATTAGGCGCGACACCCGTGATTCCCTTATTATTATTGGCCATCGCCCCGATAACGCCAGCTACTTGCGTGCCATGTCCGCCGTCATCCATTGGATTATTATCGCCATTAAAAAAATCCCAGCCATGCACATCATCTACAAATCCATTTTTGTCATCGTCAATCCCATTGCTGGAAATTTCTTTCGTATTTGTCCAAATATTTTCCGCCAAATCTTCATGTTGGTAATCAACACCGGTATCCACTACTGCTATAATCACCTTCGCCTTGTTATCCATATTTTCCCAGGCAGCTGGAGCTTTTATTTTAGCCAGCGCCCACAGACTGTCATAATATGGATCGTTGGTACCGGCGCTGTCGGCTTTGTAATTAATACTATTGGCTTGACTGCCAGTGCCTACATATTTTTCTTGAGCCACGACAAAAAATGGCACGCTCGATTCTGCCAAAAAGGCAAAAATTACCAGCGAGACCAGTATTTTGTGAGTTCTTTTTTGGTTAGCTCTTGTTTTTTGCATAATTTTGAAAAACAAAAAGGCGATTCTGCAGCGCCTTAGTTGTTTTTTTATTTAACTGGGTAGCATAGCAAACTTTTCAGATTTTGTCAAGCCCCTGTTAATCAACTGAAACAATTTTTTGCCTTTTTTAAGCCATTTTAGCAAAAATACCAAAATCTTTAAGGTTTTTAAACAACAAAAAAAGGCTTTCTTTGGCCTTTAATACAAACTAATGCCAATCAATAAAGCGTGCTCATTTTTTCCCCAAATTCTTAAGCGCCAGACCCACTCTTTGCCCGATGTCCTTGATATCGGCTGGGATGGATTTCAGAGAATCGCGCGCTTCGGTGACGCTATAGCCCATTGAAGTCAGAGCTTCGATGGCATCCATATCGCTTACCGCGCCTTCTTTTTCGCCTATCGGCATATCAGCGACTTTGTTTTTAAGTTCGAGAATTATCCGTTCGGCCGTTTTCTTGCCTACACCGGAAACCTTAGTGAGAATAGAAGAGTCTTCATTGAGAATTGCGATTTTGATAGTTTTGGGAGTAGCAACCGTGAGAATCCCCAATCCCGACTTCGGTCCCACTCCGGAAATAGAAATCAAAAGTTCGAACATCTCCAACTCTTCCAAGGTCAAAAAGCCATAGAGATCCAGAGCGTCTTCGCGCACATGCGTATGGATAAACAAATCGACATCAACTTTTCCCGCGATTTTCCCAAAAGTATAAGCCGTGAGATATATTTTATAGCCCACGCCGGAAACATCCACTACCGCATAATTATCTTTCAGATATTCAATTTTACCCCGAATTTTAGCAATCATACTTGCGCTCTAATTATACATTTTTCCCAGTCCCTTGCCAAAGGGTCAAGGTTGTGCAAGAATACAAAAGTTATTAAGTCTAACCAATTAGTTATCTAAATATATGCCTATCAAAAAATCAGCCAAGAAGTACATGCGCGTGACGGCTAAAAAGACTATTAAAAACGCCAAAATCAAAGGAGCTTTCCGCAGCGCTTTCAAAAAAACCGTGGAAGCCATTGCTAAGGGCGACAAGGCGCTAGCCAAGGAATGGTTTCAAAAAACCGCCAAAGCCTTGGACAAAGCCGCGCAGAAAAAAGTCATCCATAAAAATACCGCCGCCAGAAAAAAATCCCGACTCAACAAGCAAGTTAAAGCGATTACAAAAAAATAATAAAAAAGAAATCCTTTTTCAGGATTTCTTTTTTATTATCCCGAGTCCCGAGCACTCGGGATTGAGGGATCTACTAGAGTTCTACTATAAACTTATCCAACCCCATCTTAATTTCAACCTTCCCAGTTTTGACTGCTGTGTCCAATTCCCCAAGTTTTTGATAAATATTTTTTAATTTATCAAAAGAAAAATTGCGGATTTGCGCCAAACTTTTTTTTACCACAAACGGGTGCATTTTGCTTTCGCGGGAAATCGCATATTCATCCGCTCCAAATTGATTTTTGAAATCCGCAACTTTGAGAAGATTTCTGAATTGATAAACAAACATCGAGAGAAGATAGAACGGGTCTTCGCCTTTTTCCAGGTGCCGGTGCAAAAGCGCCAGTGCTTCTTTTTTGTTATTGGCCCCAATGGCGTCAATGGTGTTGAAAATGTTGCTGCCCAGATTGGCGCGCACTAAAAGTTCCACATCTTCTTCTGTTATTGTTTTCCCGCCGGCATAAGCCGAGAGTTTTTCAATTTCGTTATTCAAAAGATGCATGTCCTCTCCGGCAAAAGCCAGCAATTTTTCGAGAGCTGTGAGGGAAATGGAATTTTTTTCATCAATTTTTTTGATCCGCAAAAGCACCCACTGGCTCAATTTGGCTCCAATCAGTTTTTCAAACTCCTGGTTTTTCGCATTTTTGAGAAAATATTTGTGAAGCAAGTCGCTTTTTTTCACCTTGCCCGCTTCCCAAAAAACCGCCACTGTGTCCTGATCTTCCGCGAACCACTTTTGTTTTTTCAAAAACATGAGCATATCCTCCCGCGCGCGCTCTGTTCCTTCTGAAATTATGTTTTTTATGATTACCAGCCGCTTAGGAGCCAGCAGATTGCTTGTTGAAAGCGCCCCTAAAACGCTGTCTGTTTCTATTTTGGAATCGGAAAAATCAAAAACGGACAAACCAGAGCCGATTGGATCTTTTTCTAAAAACTTCTTTTTTATTTCGGCTACTTTTTCGCCCGAACGGAAAAAATCTTCACCGCAGAGAAAAATTATCATGAAACATGGAACATAAAACATGGAACATTTTAAAATAATTCCATGCTTATGTTATGTACTATGTGTTTTTTTATTATTGCGCCAATTCCCACTTGAGTTCCTGCCCCGGCTCCAGAATTTCCACCCAGATCTGCCCTGGCACAAACAACATTTCCTTGCCGGAATTGTCATAAAACATAAGCTTGCTGTCCAGTTTTGATTTATCTTTTTTCCAGGTTCCGGCATATTCCTGTCCATTGAGATAATAATGCGCTTCACCGGAATCGCTTGCGTCATACCAGGGATCGCCGATTTGAACATTATTATACCGCCCGCTGATGCTTTCCACTCCCGTCTTTTTTATTTCTTCCACGCCGGCCCACGGATCTTTGAGCCCCTGCCCGACATAATTCTGATCAAGAGTAATCTGTTCTGACTTGGCAAACATCACCACTACATTTTTTGGCGCCAATCGCTGATCATTATTTCTGTCTTTATCTTCCTTACCGCCCCATTTTCGCAAATATGTATTGGTCGCTTTGTCATATTCATATTTAGCATCATACGGCCCGACAAAACCCACGGTCAGCTTTCCGCCACTCGGCCGTTGCTCAAGCGCCAGTTCCGCCTGATGTAAATAGCCGGAAAACTTTCCAGTCGTGCGGTATCCATAATCTTTCATAGCCTGGAGTATGCTGTTCTTAGTCACATGTCCCGTGTCTTCGGTTCTCATTTTTCCAGTCATCGGCCAACGGAAACAATAATTGCCGCTCATGCATTCAATGTTATCAATAATTTTATTTTTCAAAAGGTCTAGCGCGAAATGCGACCCGCCCCAGTGGACAAAAACCGCGTCCAGCCCTGCCGCCAGCGCTATATAGTCATGGCGCGAACTGCGGATAGCGCCGATTTCTTTCGGTAGATTGCAAAGATACACGCCCATGAGTCTGGTCACTGAATTCGTGTAGCCCGGCATTTCAATTACCATATCGGCTTCGGAAAATCCGGCTGCCGGCCGCGCCTGCACATCCGCCGGCTGCATCACCGCTACCGCCCGCTTATTCCAATTGTCGCAAGCCAGCCCGGAAATCGGGCTCACATCGCCCAAATTGAGAGGAACTATCTGGCTGGTATCCAAATTAATCTGCTTTACCGGAGTTTTTTTTCTGAACAAAAAATATCCCCCGATAACTACGACTATTATGGCAATAGTCACAACGATTTTTCTTCTAGTAATCATGCTTGCAATTTTTAATATTTATTTCTGGCATTTGGCACAAAAGAATGCGTTTCTTTGCCCTAATGTCGAACGCTTTATTATTGTATCACACTTTCTACATTTCTTTCCAGCCTGTCTATACACCCGCAAAATTTTTTGAAAATTTCCCGGCGCGCCGGCTGTGTCGCGATAATCACTGTCCGATGTTCCGCGCAATTTTATGGCTTTGGCGAGGACTTTTTTAATAGACTGGTATATTTTTTTTATTTCTTGGCTGTTTAATTTTTTTATAATCCTGGTCGGCGCGATGCCGGCTTCAAATAAAATTTCACTGCGATAAATATTTCCAATGCCGGAAATTAATTCTTGTTCCATCAGAATTAAGCCGATTGATTTATTCTTTCGGCGATTTAATATTTCTTTAAATTTATTCAATGTAAACTGCGGACTCATCGCGTCAACGCCCAATTTTTTTATCTCCGGAAGCTCGGCAATTTTTTGCGTATCATCCAAAACAATCTTGGCAAACTTTCTAACGTCAGAAAACTCTAAGGTTTTCTGACAGTTAGCAGTCAACGGTCGACAGTTCACAGACTTTAATTTCCAGATATGATGAATATACTGATTAACCCGATCATCGAAATAGTCTTTTGATTTGCGATCCACGTTATGCGATACGCGTTTCACGAGTAAATGTCCTGTCATCTTCAAATGTATATATAAAGTCTTGCCGCCAGATAGATCAATGAAAATATTTTTTCCAATTCTCCGCGCGCCCAAAATCTTCCGTCCTTTAATTTCCTTGGTAAACTTTTCCACAGATTTTCCTTTAATCGCCTTTCCCCAATCACTCCAAAAATCGGTGATAGTATCACCCTTAATTTTTCGATTTAAGTCTGAAATGATAGTTTGTACTTCTGGTAATTCAGGCATATTGGTAGTTTCGTTAGCTTTTAGCTTGTTAGGATTTTTTTATCGGTAACTTTATAAATCGGCATAAAGCTTATGTTAGCACCCATTTTTTTATATCTCCCGCTCTTTCCTTCTCCAAATAATATATATGCCATTTTGATTGTATAAAGTTCCAAAAAAGTTTTTAAACTCGCCTCAATTTTCGGCTCGCTAATTTTGGTCTTTATTTCAAAAGGCACTATCTCGGCTCCTTTTCTGACTACAAAATCAACTTCAGCTCCTGATTTGTTCCTCCAAAAATTTATTCTATCCGCCACTCCCAGATTTTTCGCCATTTCATTATAAGCAAAATTTTCCAGCAGTCCGCCCCGATCTTTTCTTTTTTCCAACTCCAAAAAATCGGAAGCCAGCAAATTGCGCAGGCCGGTGTCAAAAAAATAAACCTTGGGCATTTTAACCAGCTCTTTTTTGGCATTGGAAAAAAATGGCGGCAATTTTTTTACGACAAAGGTCTGCTCCAGATAAAAAAGATACTTTTCCACTGTCCGCTGGTTTAAATTAAGCGCCTTGGAAATATTGCTAACATTGCAAAGCTGGCCATTTTGGATCGCCAAAAGCTTGATCAGATTTGAAAAAGCCAGGGGTTCTTTTATTTTCAAAAATCCGGCAATGTCTTTTTCGATGTAGCTTGAATATATTTCTTCCAATAGTTCTTTTTTCCGCGATTCATTTTTTTCCGTTACCACTCGGGGATAGCCTCCATAAACAAGATACTCATTCAGGTAGCTGTTTATTTTATATTTTTCATCCGCCGTGGCGAGGTCGGCTTTCATAATGTTTTTTTGAAAACCTTCCTCTTTATAATCCAAAAATTCTGTGAAGGAAAACGGCAAAATAGTAAATACTTTTTTTCTGCCGGTCAATGGTTCGCCGAGTTTGTTTTTTATTTCGAGCGATGATGAACCGGAAAGGACAAGCTTGAGAGGGAGATTCATGTCATAAACTCCTTTGATAAAAACTCCTGCCTCTGTTATTTTCTGTGCTTCATCGATAAATACATAGATAAAATCATTTTTACTCCGTTCGCGCAAAAAAGTAATAAATTTTTCCTGCGACTCAAACATTTCCTGGTCGCCCAAAATATCCAAGTTAAAGAAAAAGATATTGCTTTCCACAATTTTCTTAACCTCAATTAGATGCTTTTGCAATGCTTTCATCAGTGTTGTTTTCCCCACTTGTCGTGGACCCAGCAAGACCGTAGCCTCTTTCGCATCCAAATGTTCCACCAGTTTTGAAAACACAGCCCTTTTTACTATAATTGTATCATTGTACATATTTATCCTTACTTTTTATGTATTACACTACAATTATAGCAGGCATGCTCTGCCTTGTCAATATGTCGTTATTTGGCTTACATCAACTAATAAAAAAGCCCTCTGCAACGCGTGCAAAGGGCCTGTTGTTTATACTCATCAAGTTTTCTTTCTGTTTTTTCTAACAACCACCCTGTCTTTTTTAAAAGTAAGTAATTCCCATCCGTCCGGAGGAAATTTTAGTTTGTGCTTGACAAACTTTCTTACGTTTATTCGTTCAGTACAATTCTCACCTGAAAGAAGAACTAGATTCAATGTGCGTGCGATTTCTTTCTTTTCTGCGTTTGTAACTATAGCTTTCACGACCCCCACGAGGTCAAGCAAAATTTTAAGCGCGCTTTTTTCCAATATAGTAAAGAGCTCTATATCAAAAGAAGAGTCTTGTCGTATTTTTCTGTACAGCTCTTTTGTTTCATACCAGTACTTTGCTTTGTTAACCATGGCTTTCGATACTTTTTTATTTTCCATTTTTCCTCCTCGCGGATTATTCCGCAATTAAATTTATTTTAAAATCATCTGTTGTATATTCCAGTTAGAACGAGAATTAGTTTTTTTAAACTCAACCTTCCACCCCGCCTTTTTATACTGTTCAGAAACCTCCTTTACAACATCCTCTCCGGGGCTAAAGCCAGAAATATCAACAACGATCCCGCGTTTTGGGAAATTTAATGTATTAGTTTCTTCAATCTTTTTCTCAATTTTGGAGATAAGCGCCTCTTTCCAACTTTCCTTATTGATCTTTAGCACCAACGCATGTTCTGATTTTTTTGTAATTTTTAACATTTCATTCTTCCTTTCCGCGGATTATTCCGCTAAGATACTAATGGAACATTGCCCATATCATTGTTATAAATCCAGCGACAGCAGCAATGTGGTTAAAAATCCCTTCATTGATTCTTTTTGGAATAAACACCCTAACCACCGCCGCAAATCCTCCCACAATTACAACCGACCATATTTTCAGAACAATACAGATTAGGCCAGCTATTTGCAGAGAAGCACATATGAGACAAAGGTTTCTGATATTATAGAAAAACTCTCCCTCATCTATATCTTCCATGGCTTCTTTATTGTTTAACATAATTATCCCTCCTCCCTGCGGATTATTCCGCGTTCATTTTAAAATTATGAGATTCGCCAGATCTCTTCTTGAAAAAGACACTGTCCATCCTGCATCACTATACATTTTCGTTATTTCTTTGACATAAGAAGAATCCGGATCATGCCCGCCTATACTAATTTCTACTTTTCCGAGATCATCTCCCGGGGATTTTTTTATTTCGGCTAACACTTCTTCGATCATTTCTATGACGTAGTCTTTTCTCTTCTCATTTTTTTCTTCAACCCTCTTGAGCAACTCCTCTTTTGCAGTTATTTTGCCTTCCATTGTCATTCTTTCCTTTCTGCGGATTATTCCGCATCCCTTCATGATTATTTTTTAAAATTTTTTGAAATTTGCCAAGCATCAAGCACAAAGCCCACAAGAATAAATACCATGATCAGAAAATTCTCCGCTTCCAATGTTTTTGTTAATTGTTTTGTTGCCATCATATAAGAGGCACCTACCAAAACGGAAAAAGTTCTGGGAAGGCACACCCAGCAAAAACCCACAAGGATTACAGTAACAGCATCTGTAAACATCTGAATAATCATACCGATATCCTCCTATTCATTTTTTAAGGTTCATGTTTGTCGCGACCACCATTGATCGCAACCGCCTATTTTAGCATTTTTTGTCAACTAAGTCAATTGTTTCGTCTTTCTTACACAATCATCAATGTTTTTAAATGCCCTTATTTTAAGCATATATTGACAATATTTAGTCCATATGCTAGGCTTAAAAATAAAGACGACGAAAAAGTCGTCAATATACTAAAAATATGATAAACGAATTAATTTTAACCAACCTAGGCCTCTCCCCCAATGAAGCCAAAATATATCTGGCGGCGTTGGAATCCGGCTCAGCTTCGGCGCAAAGGATCGCGCAAAAAGCCAGAATCAAAAGAACCACCGCTTATTCCGTTTTGGAAGTGATGGTTAAAAAGGATTTTATTTTGAAAACCGACAAAGAAGGCAAGGCCAAATATCTCGCCCGAAATCCGAAAGATTTGGCCGAGCGTTTCAAAACATACCAAAAAAGTTTTGAAAATGTTTTGCCGGAGCTGGAAGCGATCCACAATGAAAACCAAGTGAAACCCAAGATTTTGTTTTTTGAGGATACGGAAGGAATTTTGAAAGTTTATGAGGACACGCTCAAGGAAAAACCGGATGAAATTCTGGAATTCAACACCTCCGAAATTTTCAAAGCCTTCGATACTTTCCCATTGGATTATGTCGAAGAAAGAAAAAAGAAAAATATCCGGGCTTTGCGCATCGGCCCGGATGATGAAAAATACCGCCATCACGCCAAAATGGACAAGGAAGAATTAAGCGAAACAAAATTAATAAAAAATTTCGATATTCCCATCGAAATCAATATTTATAATAACAAAGTCGCTTTTATGTCTTACGCCGACAAAATCGGCCTGATTATCGAATCCGAACCCATCGCCAAATCAATGAAAAAAATTTATGAGTTGTTGTGGAGCAAAATTTAATTCCTGTGAATTATGTTTCGTTTTTAATGCGTACTTTATACCCTCATTTCGAGAATTTTCGAAACTTAGTTTTTTTTCAATACCTATGAAAGCGTATCATTTCCATGTCGTTTGCGTATCATTTTTGATACGATACTATATCTCTCCCCAATTATCCCCCACCTTCACATTTACCACTAGCGGAACTTTGAGCGTATAAACACCTTCCATAATCTCTTTTACTTTTTTAGCCACCTCATCTGCAATTTCCCCGCCTGCATCGCTATGCTCGCCCGAAGTCGCTACATCGTTGCGAGCGGGCGAAGCATTGCGGGCAGGTTCTTTGACCTCCAAAATAATGTCGTCGTGCACTTGGAGAAGCATGCGGACATTCGGATTATTTTGATACTCTTCGTGAACCTTAATCATAGCCAGCTTCACAATATCAGCTGACATGCCTTGGATGGGCATATTAATCGCCATTCTTTCCGCTGCGTTTTGGACCTGGAAATTTGGGGAATTTATTTCCGGAATATATCTGCGTCGTCCCAATTCCGTTTCCACATAGCCATTCTTCTTGGCCGACTCCTTAGTATCACGCATATATTTCGCAATGCCTTCGAATTTATTCATATATTCATCGATGAATTTCCTGGCCTCGTCCCTTTCAATGCCGGCGGCGACGGAAAAACCAAAGACACTCATGCCGTAAATCACGCCAAAATTTAAAGCCTTGGCGCTGGAGCGCATCTTTTCGGTTACTTGCGATAGCGTCACTTTATTTATTTCCGCCGCGGTCGCGCGATGCACATCCTCGCCTTTCAAAAATGTCTCGATCATTTTTTTGTCGCCACTCATATGCGCCACCACGCGCAGATCAATCTGGGAATAATCCGCGCTCACCAATTTATATCCCCTTTCCGCCACAAATGCTGTTCGCAAAAGTTGCCCCAAATCTGTGCGGATGGGAATATTTTGCAAATTTGGGTCAGATGAAGATAATCTGCCTGTCGCTGTCACCGCCTGATTGAAGGTGGTATGGATTCTCTTTTTTTCATCTACCATTTCCGGGAGCGTATCTAGATAGGTTGTTTTTAATTTGAACAGTTCGCGATATTCCTCGATTTTTTCGATGATTTTATGTTCTTTGCGCAACTTAAACAGCTCGCCGGAAGCGGTTGAGTATCCAGTCTTGCCTTTTTTAATATCCGCCGTCGGCAGTTTTAATTTCTCAAATAAAATTTCCGTGAGTTGTTTGGGAGAATTGATGTTAAAAGTCGTTCCCGCCTGTTTATAAATATTTTTTTCCAGCTTCAAAATAGTTTCAGTAATTTTTTTAGATATGCCTTTAAAAATGATAGTGTTTAATTTGATGCCCCAAATTTCCATTTGCGCCAAAATTTCCACCAGCGGCATTTCGATATCCGTAAAAATGTATTTTAGATTCTGTTCTTTTTTCTGTTCTTGAGAAATTTTTTCAATTTTTTCCGCATAAATATTTTTGAGCTTCCAAATATAGTCCGCCGCCCGGCATATTTTTTGCGCGACGCTATCCGCGGTTTCGATTTCCAGCCCCAATTGCCCGCTTTTCGTTTTGCCCTTAATTTCCTCCCCCAATTCTTCCAGCACCAGATTTTTGAATTCAATTTTCCCGCCTGGATTCAAAACATAAGCCGCCAGCATTATATCGTATAATTTTCCCTGCAATTTGATGTCGTATTTTTGCAAAACTTCATAAACATATTTTAAGTCATAACCAATTTTTTTAATATTCTCATTTTCTAAAATACTTTTGACTTTAGACTTTAGACTTTTAACTTCGCTGAAAGCGATGTATCCGCATCTTCCTGTTTTATAACAAAATGCGATTCCCAAAAGTTCGCTGTTATAATATTTATCCCCTGTGGTTCGCAAATAAATGGCAACTTCTTTTTGCTCGCTTAAAAGTTTAATAAATTCGTCAATTTTATCTTCAGCGATTAATTCAAACTTAAAATCAGCAACTCCGTTGGTCGTAGCGGTCGGACCGCTATATAGCGGTCCGACCGCTACTTTGTCATCCGAACTTTGGGACGAATCCGGAAGCCTTTTTATCAAGCTAAAAAAATTCAATTCCTGAAACAAGCTCACAATTTTCTGTCGGTCAAATTCGCGCGTTACTGCTTGCGATAAATCCAATTTCACAGGAACATTTTTTTGAATAGTAGCCAGTCTCTTGCTCAAAAGCGCTTGTGCTTTATCTCTTTCTAATTTGTCATGAAGCGCGCCTTTGATTTCGCCGAGTTTTTGATAAACATTTTCAATTGTGCCGTATTTTTGCAAAAGTTCGATCGCCGTTTTTTCGCCGATGCCTTTGACGCCCGGAATATTGTCGGAGGGATCGCCGCGGAGTCCCTTGTAATCAATCATTTGGTCCGGCCGCAATCCGTAGCGTTCCTGGACGGCAGCATCGTCATAAATTGTCGTGTCGCTCATCCCACGGCGCAAAGCATAAACCTTGGTTTTGTCGTCAATGAGTTGCAGCGTATCCAAATCTCCGGTGACAATCACATTTTCCACGCCCTCGATTTTTTCGGCTTGGTGCGCCATCGTGCCGATCACATCATCTGCCTCAAAGCCAGCCATTTCAAAAATGGGAATATTAAACGCCCGCACCACTTCTTTGACCCGATCAAACTGCGCGTAAAGCTCGTCCGGCGCTTTGACGCGCGTGGCTTTATATTCCTTATATTCCTCATGCCGAAATGTCGGCCCCTTCAAATCAAAAGTCGCCAGAATGTATTTCGGTTTAATTTCACTGATGACTTTCAGAAGCAGACTGGTAAAACCATACACCGCATTCACTAGCTCTCCTTTCTTAGTCGTGAGCGGTGGCAAAGCATGATAGGCTCGGTGAATAATGGCATTGCCATCGATGAGGACTAGTTTTTTAGGGGTTTTGTCCATATATTTAAGTATATATTAGCGTATTAATATTACAATTTATTTCTCCAGTGAGTCCCAGATAGCATAAAACTTAATTTTTTCCATTTGTGCCAGTTCCTCGCTTTCAATTACCAGCGCCGCTTCTTTTTTCAGAAATGACGCCATCGCTATTTTTTTGTCCCAGATGACAGTTAAGCCGTGATGTTCATATTTGTCAGGTAATATCCTCGCTTCTCTCAACTGTTCAGAAGCAGAATTTATTCTGGCGCGAGCCTTGGGCGAATCCCGGAATATAGACCTGATGGGAATTTTTCGTTTCAGTCTTTTTTCCAGAAATTTTGGCAGATAATCTTGGAGGTTTGCAAAATAATCTTCAACTGAACCAAAAATTAAAATTTCTTTGGCTTCATCCAGTACTTCTTCCAAAATTAATTCCATGCCATTGGCGCCCTCGTAGTATCTAACAGCTGGCCTGGCCTTCTCCGTAGAATATAGAGCGTTGAATTGAGGCAACGCTTGTTCCAGAAGCGATATATTTTCCTTAGTTTTGAAAATTATGCCCCGCGGATCTTCAGCGTTGAAATGCTTCTTGCCTTTTTTGTGGAAAAAAGAAATCAAACCTTTTTCCTTGAGGTTATCCAGAATCTCATAACAGCTTGAGCGATGAATGCCGGTTTTCCGGCTGATTTTATAGGCCGTAGCCGTGCCCAGCTCCAAACAAGCCAGATACAGTTTGGCCTGGGGAGCGCTTAGGCCATTGGCAATCAAAATTTTTTCCAGATTCATATTTTAGTCGTAATAACCTTACTACTTTTTTATGCCTTAAATTTAGCTTATTTAGGACTTTTTGTCAATACTTTTAATTTGTTTAGTTCTAAATATTGACTTTTTTAATTTTTAAGAGTATTATCTAATGTTTTGGATCTTTAACAACAATAAAGAGACCAATGGCCAGGAGGAGAAAAATGTATCACATTACAACAACTGTAGAAAGTAGTAAATGCCGCAGATTATTCTTTTTTCCCGTAACCAATGGGAAAACTTTGCTCCATGGTTATCAAGAACCCATTTCGTATACTAATAATGAATCAACTTTTGATAAGTTGATCGAAGACATGACGAAGCAGGTTATGAGAATGATATCAATAGAAGACAAAAAAGCTTCTCGTACCATCATAATAGATCCCAGAAAACACGTTGGCTATATTGACCTCAGAAAGACGAAAGAACTGCGAGAATTGTTGGGAGTGTCAGAAGATAAAGCATTGCCTCTGCCCATAAATCATGACGAGTTTATAGAGCTAGGCTGTTTTTTTGGAGAATTCAGGGGCTCAATGGAAGAAGAGAAGATTGAGCAAGTATTTTTCAACAAAAACATTTTGTTAGCCAATGCATATTTTTTCTCAGATGTTGAGCATATATCTGCACGATCTGGATGGAATTTATGTTATCGATGTGAGACAAGCGAAAGAAATATTTGCCACAGAATCGTCTTCGGCTTTGTGTCAAAACTTTCACCGCCGGAAGAAATCAATATGGAAAGCCTCGAGTCCTTAATCGAAAGGAAAAAGAAAGAACTCGAGCTGCTTCAAACCTCAAAGCCACAACGGTAAAAAGACAATTTAAAACAAGATAAAATAATTGCCAGAAAAGGAGGAGGTCATGAAAAAGCTAACCGAGTTGGATTACGAAGAATTAAACAAAAAAGGGAGAGAATATTTTTTAGGCAGGAGGGAGCTCGTGGAACTAGGAAGAAAGGATGTTGAATATAATTCAGGATCCGGGATGGAGGATCTGATAGGGCAAGACCGTGCAATGAAGACGGTCTTCCATAATGAAGACTTTCCTGACGATACAAAGTATTACGCAATCGCATCAACAGCAGATATATCCAGTGGTTTTCCCAGAGGGTTGATGCATGTCATATTCTTCAAGTTAAAGAAACCTCCTGTAGGTAAAAAGGGGAAGTCTCTCAAAAAACGAAAAGTTAGTAAGTGATAGAATAAAAAAACGGGCTGATTGAGAGAAATCTCACAGCCCGCTTTTATTTTGTTTCAAAAAAATATTATCCGTGAAAACCTATGCGTTTTGCAGGTTTTTCGTCTTCCTTAAGAAGCAACCGCAAGGTTTCAAAGACAACTCTAAATTTTTTGTCATAATTCTTCTCCATTTTATCCAGTTTCTCCCGCAAATCTTTGTGCGAGATTAGCATTTTTCTTATTTGCGTAAATGTCCGCATAATTTGAATATTAACCTGGATAGCCCGCTTGCTATTCAAAACGCTTGAAAGCATAGCTACGCCTTGTTCGGTAAAAACGTAAGGCAAATACTTAGAATATTTACCCATTTCTAAGGTGCCAAATTGGCACCTTAGATCCTTAGACTCTCCCTCACTTAACTGAAACATGAAGTCAGACGGGAAACGATCCTTGTTTCTCTTAACAGCTCGGTTTAGCGCTTTCGTTTCAACTCCATAAAGCTCGGCTAAGTCACGATCAAACATCACTTTCTCGCCTCGGATAAAATAAATTTTTTGTTGGATTATTTCTTGTGGAATTATTGATAATTTTTTCATATTGTTTTTTTATTTTAAGTACTGACCTAACTTGAGGTGCCAATTTGGCACCTCAAGTTTTGACCAAAGATCTACTGCATATACTGCCTGATTTCACTCAGTGCTCCGGCGAATTCGGGAAAATGTTCCTTAAAGAGCATGACGCGATTCGTCACTCTTTCGCCTTTTTGGTTTTTATAAGATTCGGCAATGGTCAGATAGTTGCTACCCTTGATGGTTTTCTTCACATCGAAGAAATAATTTTTAGTTCCCGCTTTGACCATCTGCGAGAAGACTTTTTCCGGCACGTTTTGCGCCGGCACATTTTGCTGCTGCATTTGTTTGGGTACTCGCGCCTCAAGCGCGAGTTGTTAAATAATTAGTCTGAAGACCTGCAGTTCTTCATAGTGATATTATAACACTATCCATATCACTGTCAACCCGCTCCCTTGTGGATAACTTTAAAGACCTGCTTATTTAGCAGGTCTTAACTCATAAAAAATAAGCTAAAATTAATTAAAAGTTACTTTTCTCTTGTTCGCATCTACCCATTCAAATTTTATCCAAAGACTATTTTTTGGGATTATTTTCTTAATCCGGTCGGCCCATTCGACAATAATGATATTATTTTTATCTTTTATAATTTCCTCCCAGCCAATATTTAAAATATCTTTGGCGCTTACCCTATAGGCGTCAAAATGAAAGATGTTGTTTTTATATTTTTTCATAATGACAAAAGTCGGACTAATGTAGGGGCCAGCAACTTTTAGCCCTTCTAATAATCCTTGCGTAAAAGTAGTTTTGCCGGAACCTAAATCGCCAGACAAGCAAATAACCATAGCTCTTCCAAGGTTCGACCTTGGCGCTTCTTTCTTCATTTCAAAGGTCGAACCTTTACGACGAGATCCGGCCAAAATTTCCTGCGCTAAAAGCTCGCCTATTTTTTGGGTTTGTTTGGCGTTAGTTGTGATAAACCCAGCACTAAAAATATTCTTTTTAGTTTCCTGGACTATTTTTTTCTTTTTTGCTTTATCCATAGATTTTAGTGCTGGGTAAATTCTTTCATATTTTAATGTTAACTTCATTTGGGAAAAAATAAAAGGGCTAGGCTTAGTAAACTAAGCTTCGCCCCTGAATACTTACCATCCATAAAATGATCGCCACATATCTCTTTGAAACGACGGCGCCACCGGCCCAGCATTGCAACTAAGGGGCAGTCCGCTTGTGTTATATCCGCAGATCGGCTCCGGAAATCCATAACCATATCCATATCCAGGATTATACACAGGTTGCTCTATATATGACCCACTAACACCTATGTTTCTGCCATAATAGGCGCCTCCACAGGCCGTAAAACCCATAGATACAAAAACCGCAAACAGTAATGCTATAGGAATCATTTTTTTCACTTTCCACCTTCCTTTCTGAATGGTTTATATAAAGAACGGCCTATACTTTTTTCATTGATATTACACCTTACACCAAAACCCGGAAAAAGTCAAGGTTTTTATTGACATGATTACTTGCGCCTGCTATCCTATAATACTATTCTAAAAATCAATACTTTTATGTCTTTGGATTCAACACAACAATTTAAAAGCTTTTTGGAAAAATCAAAAGAGGTTTTGATCTTGATTTCAGAAAATCCGAGCGGCGACGCCATCGGCTCCGCTTGGGCGCTTTACTTTTTTTTGGAGCAAAAAAATATTTCTCCGGCTATCGCGATGCTAAATGGCTTCCTGCCGAAATTTTCCTTCCTCCCGCGTCCGGAAAATATTTTGAAACAAATTTCCAGCGCCCGGGATTTTGTCCTGTCTTTCGACACGACCCAAAACAAAATCACTGCGGTGCGCTCGGAAGAAAAAGCCAATAATTTCAAGGTTTTTATCACTCCGGAAAATGGCGCTATTGATCCAAAAGATTTTTCTTTTATTCTGGCCAAATTTAAATATGATTTGATCATCGTTTTGGACTGCCCGGATCTTGAAAAGCTCGGAAAAATTTATACGGAAAATACGGAACTGTTTTTTGAAGTGCCAGTCGTGAATATCGACCACCAGCCGGACAATGAAAACTTCGGCCAGATAAATTTAGTTGATGTAACCGCGTCGTCCGTAAGCGAAATTTTGGCCGGCGTTTTGGAAAATACAGATTACCAAGCGGTGGACAAAAAAATCGCTGGCTGCCTGCTCGCCGGCATCATCAGCGCCACTGACAGTTTTCAAAAGAAAAACACCACTCCCCGCGCGCTTCTCACTGCCGCCACGCTTATGGATAAAGGCGCCGACCAGCAGGAAATCGTACGCTGGCTTTACAAAACCCAGCCGCTTCCGGTCCTGAAGCTCTGGGGCCGAGCCATGGCCAAGATTAATTCTGATGAAAAAGCCGGGCTCGTTTGGACTACTCTGGCTGTAACCGATTTTGTGCAAAGCCGGACCACGCCGGAAAATATTCCCGAAATTCTGGAAAAGCTGGAAGAAAATTATATTGAAGGCAAAATTTTTATGCTGCTTTATAACGACACGCCAACTTCCACTATCGCCGCCATTAAACTCACTGACCTCGCGCTAATGCCAAGACTGGCCCTCTCCCTTTCTGGAGAAATTAAAAAAGGCGTTTTGGAAATCAAAATCCCAGAAAGCAATCTGGAAATCGTCGGTGAAACTTTGGCCAAAAAAATCAAGGAGATGGGGGTGTAAAATTTCGCAGATTCTAAAACTAAGTTTTAGAAAATTAACGGCATAGATTTTTCCATCCAGGGCAGTATGCTGGAATTTCCGGCATACTGAATTTTCTTCCAATTCACCCTCTTTAAAGACATTTCGAATATGCTCGGTAATAGTTTTCCTGTCCTTTTGAAACAATTCCGCCATTTGTTTTTGGCTCAACCAAACAGTTTCACCCTCAAGATTGACTTCGATTTCTGTTTTTCCATCTTCGGTGCTATAGAGGATTATTTTATTATTTGCTTCTTTGTTCATATCGTTGTTTTGGAAAATTTTTTATTGATTATTTTTTGCTATTTTCTGGAGTCACATCAATGAACTCGAAGGAATTTATAAGAAACCACTCATTTGGATCCAGGAGCTTGCCGCACAATGGACACTGATAATCAATATTGCCAACCTTAATTGCATTTTTATAATCATGCCTACAGGCTGGCTTTTTATCTTTGCTTTTCATATTTTTTTTTGTTTAGTTGTTTATAGTGATATAATATCACTATGCCACTTTTTTGTCCACTCTCCCTGCCTGTGGATAACTTTTTTACGATAATTTAATAGATAATTTAATAAAGGAGGAGCGAGGGAAGCCTCGCTAATTTTTGCTGGCTTTTTTAGTTTTTGTGAATGTGTGATAAAATAAATCAAGCGTAAACATAAAACAAAATGCTTAGGGTAACTAAAACAAACATCCAAACAGAGGATCCAAAAGAAAAAGAAACCCAAAAAGTCCTCGCTAAAATGCAGCGCGCTTCGGAAGAAGAACAGGCGTCTGTTTTTGCCGCCGAAATCGGCTTTCCTTATCTCGACACCAATCTGGTTCCGGTGAGCAATGACAGTTTGCGCGCCCTCAAAGAAGAAGAGTCGCGCCAATATAATCTGGCAGTAATCCTCAAAATCGGCCGGAAGGCGCATCTGGTTTCGACTAATCCGACCGCTCCGGAAACTGCTGAATTTATCAAAAAACTGGCCGGCGAAAAAGGCTGGGAGACAAAAGTTTTTGTAATTTCCCGGCATAATATGGAAAAAATCTGGGAACGGTATAAAACTATTATTTTTGTCGATATTCTCACAGAATACAATGTCAACTTGAGCGCCGAGGAACTTGAAAAATTCGACCAGGAGCTCAAAGATTTAATCACGCTTAAACAAAGAATCACCGAGCTGCCCGTAACCCAGGTGCTCAATGTCATTATGGGCGGCGCCTACAAGCTCGGAGCCAGCGATGTGCACATTGAACCGCAGGAAAAAGAATTGCGTTTGCGCTACCGCATCGATGGCGTTTTGCATGATGTCGCCGAACTGCCGCTTACTACTTTTAAGTCCATCGTTTCGCGCGTCAAAATGATGTCCGGCATGAAAATAAATCTGCATGACATCGCGCAGGATGGAACTTTTGAAGTAAATTTAGCTAATAAGAAGATTGATATCCGCGTTTCGCTTATTCCCGGCAATTTCGGAGAAATTATTGTGATGCGCCTTTTGGATCCGGATTCTATTAATGTCAGCATTGAAGATCTGGGTCTGCGCGGACTGGCGTTTGAAGAACTGCAAAAACAAATTGCTTCCCCTAACGGCATGATCCTTAACACTGGCCCGACCGGCTCGGGAAAAACTACTACGCTTTACGCCATCATTAAGAAACTCAATAATCCGGAGAATAAAATTATCACTATCGAGGATCCAATTGAATATGAAGTCAGGGGCATTTCACAGACGCAGGTGGAAAAAGAACGGGGCTATTCTTTCGCCCAAGGCCTGCGCGCTATCGTGCGCCAAGACCCTGACATAATTCTGGTGGGTGAAATCCGCGACGAAGAAACCGCGGACATTGCCGTCAATTCCGCGCTCACCGGACACCTGGTGCTTTCTACTCTCCACACCAACAACGCCGTCGGCTCCATTCCGCGCCTGATCGAACTCGGCGTAAAACCTACGCTCCTCCCGCCTTCGGTCAATGCCCTCATTGGCCAACGGCTGGTGCGCAAACTTTGCGAATGCAAAGAAGAATATGTTCCCGCCAAGGAATCCATCGAATCGCTCAAAAAAATTCTCTCAATTATTTCGCCTAAATCCAAACTCGATATCCCGACGGAAATTACCAAGCTCTACCGGCCGAAAGGCTGTTCCAAATGCAACCATCTCGGCTATAAAGGGCGGATGGGAATTTTTGAAATTCTCACTATCAACGATGAAATTGAAAAACTGATTATGGAAATGGCCGGCGAAACCGAACTTACGGTCGCGGCGCTGGAATCCGGCATGGTCACTATGCTTCAGGACGGAATTTTGAAAGCCGTCGAGGGCATCACTTCCATCGAAGAGGTGCGGCGCGTTACCGGCGAAGGCGATTTTTTGGAAGACATTTATGAAAAACTGATGGCGCAGTCGTTTTCCCGCAAACTGGTGGTCAGCAAAGAGTCTTTTGAAAGAACTGAACAAGTTGTCAAGGATTTCAAAAAATTTGAAACAGTGCTTCAAGAAGCTAAATTGCCGGAACTCAACGCCCTTATTTTCAGCGCCGCCATGCTCGCGCGAGTTGGCGATGTCCACATCGAGCCGGGCGCGGATAAAATAAACATCCGCTTCCGCATTGACGGCATTTTACAGACTGTCGCCACTTTACCGCTCAATGAATATCCAAATCTTTTGGGAGAAATAAAACTTCTAAGCGGAGTGAAAACGGAAGTGCGCGAAGGCGTCATCGACAGCCGGTTCACTGTCAAATTTGATGATGATATTTCGCAACTCAAAGAAAAATCCGTGGACATTCGCGTTTCCATAATTCTGGGCGGTTACGGCGAGACAGTCGTGATGCGGCTTTTGAGCAAGGCGGAAGTAGAATTGGATGTAAATAAATTGGGAATCAGAAAACAAAATCTGGATAAAATTTTGGCGGAAATTAAAAAACCCAACGGCGTGATTCTTAATACCGGCCCGACTGGCTCTGGAAAAACTACGACGCTTTATAGTATTTTGAATATTCTCAACAAGCCGGATGTCAAAATTATCACCGTCGAAGATCCTATTGAATATCAAATCGAAGGCATCTTGCAAACTCCGGTCAATGACAAGGAGGGTTATACTTTTGCGACCGCTCTCCGCTCATTGCTCCGCCAGAATCCGGACATCCTGATGGTCGGTGAAATTCGCGACAACGAAACGGCGCAGGTGGCTTTCCAGTCGGCGCTCACCGGACATCTGGTGCTTTCCACGCTGCATACCAACAATGCCGCCGGCACCGTGCAACGGCTTATCAATATGGGCGTTTCAGAAACAGATATGGCTTCGGCCGTCAACGCTTTCATTGCCCAACGGCTCGTGCGCACGCTTTGTGATTGTAAAGAAAAAGTGAAGCCTACTCCCGAAGAAAAAGCCAAAATGGAAAAAGTTTTGCAGACTATTTCAGCCAAAGCCGGCATGACCGTTCCCAAAATTGATACAATTTTCAAAGCCAAGGGCTGCGCTAAATGCAGTAATATAGGCTTTAAAGGGCGCACCACAATCAGCGAGGTTTTTGAATTCAACCACGAAATCCAGGATTTAGTTTTGCGCAACGCCGTCACTTCCGAGCTCACTGAAAAAGCCGTGGAGCTCGGCATGCTCACTATGCCCCAAGACGGGGTCTTGAAAGTTTTGGAAGGCGAGACAACCTTGGAGGAAGTGGAGAGAGTTACTGATTTGTGACGCATGCACCCTCATCCGCCCGTACCCTCACCCGGCGCTTCGCGCCACTCTCTCCCTTAATGGAGAGGGGGCAGCCAACGAGTCCTCTTCTCCCTTAAGGGAGAAGATGCCCGAAGGGCAGATGAGGGTGAAAATGCAGCAGGTGAGGGTGGTAAAACAAAATCAAATGAACAACTACGCCCAGCGGCTCAAAAACAATTCCAGGAGTCTCCGTCGAAAATCCACTCCGCAAGAAATCAAATTGTGGGCTCACCTCAAAAGCAGAAATTTCAGCGGTCTCAAATTCCGGCGCCAACACATCATCGACAAATACATTGTCGATTTTATTTGTCTGGAAAAGAAACTGATCATTGAACTGGACGGCTGCCAGCACAAAAGGGAAAAAGACACAAAATATGACGCCAAAAGAAATGAGTATTTGAAAAATCTAGGCTTTACTGTTTTGCGATTTTGGAATAATGAAGTTGATAGCAATTTAAGCGGAGTAATTTTGAAAATCGAAGAAAAAATAAAGGAGTAATGAATTTCTTCACTACTCCTAAGCCTTCGCCAGCCTCGCTGACTATAGACTCAGAATCTCCTTACATATACGAATCTTGAGACCAGGAAGATCCTCTGCTTTTATCTCGCTAATAGGATATGTAAAAACTATTCCTCCAGCCAACATGCCGTAATACATCGGCTCATACAGCTTGGAATCCTTCTTTAAAACCACCAGCGGTTGCTGCAGATCAACAAATAAAATTGAATATCCATCCCTCATTAAAAACTCGGATGATTTCATCACAAAATATTGCGAGCGGCTCATGCCATCGCTGTCACCACTCACAATTGCTTTGGCCATTTTTTCCATGGCCTTTTCTGCTTCTTTCTTTCCCTTTTCCATCTCCCCCTCCTCCCTTTCAAAAAACTATTTTTATTTTACCGCTCGCGTGTCGAGTTACGAGTTACGCGAGTCGAGTTTATGCACTAATCTGCAGGCAAATCCCGAAAGCCAGGCCCTCGGGGAAGGAACAATGTCGAGGCATGCTCGAGCCGAAACCCAAACACCCATATCTGGACAAAAGAGTTCCCGAAATTGAGGACAAAAGATAGAAGCCCCCAATTGCCTACAGTTTACTGCTAATCATCTTGTTTTTCCCCACGCGAATTGCGCCCTATTCATAATCGGCACTGAATTTATTACTTTTCTGCCTTCCTAAAGCACAATTAGTGCGGGGAAAAGGATGACTGGGTATCGTAGCATAGCTTGGAAAGTTTGTCAAGTAGGGGTATAATGGACTTGGAAGTCTAAAATCTAAAGCTTAAAGTCTAAAGGAAATAAAAAAGTGCCTAAGTAAAAAGTTTTTGTGTTTGTATACTTTTCAACTTTAGACTTGTTTTAGACTTTAGACTTGATACTTTAAGCTTTTTAAAACCATGCTAACTAACACCGGTGAAAAATCTGAAGATATCCAACTTGATGTCACCCTAAGACCTCAGAGTTTTTCGGAGTATGTCGGCCAGGATAAGGTTAAAAAAAATCTGGATATTCTGATCCAGGCCGCCAAAAAAAGGCAAGAGCCGATCGAACATATTCTGCTTTATGGCCCGGCAGGACTGGGGAAAACCACGCTCGCCAACATCATCGCCAAAGAAATGGGCGTGAGCATTAAAACCACTTCCGGCCCGGCCATTGAACGGGTGGGCGATTTTGGATCAATTCTCACCAACCTTTCCGACGGCGATGTCCTTTTCATTGATGAAATCCACCGCTTAAACAAATCTATTGAGGAAGTTCTCTATCCCGCCATGGAAGATTTCAAATTGGACATTATTATCGGCAAAGGCCCGTCGGCCAGAACCATCCAATTGGATCTGCCGAAATTCACCCTGATCGGCGCGACCACTAAACTCGGATCGCTTTCCAACCCTCTGCGCAACCGCTTCGGCGCCACGCACCGCCTGGAATTTTATGAAAATCCGGAGATTGAAAAAATCATCCGCCGCTCCAGCAAAATTCTGAATGTGGATATCGCTGATTCCGGACTTTCTAAAATCGCCTCTTGCGCGCGCCAGACTCCGCGCGTCGCCAACCGGCTTTTGAAGCGCGTGCGCGATTTCGCGCAAATTAAAAACCACCCGACCGTGGACAGCGCCGTCGCTTGCTTGGCCCTGGAAATGATTGATGTCGATCCGATCGGACTGGAACCGGCCGACCGGCATATTCTCAAAACCATTATTGAAAAATTTGGCGGCGGTCCCGTCGGCCTCACCACCATCGCCGCGGCTACCAGCGAAGAAATAAAAACAATTGAAGATGTTTATGAGCCGTATCTTTTGCAAATCGGGTTCCTGGCGCGCACTCCCCGCGGGCGCGTAGCCACCGAACATGCCTACAAACACCTAGGCCTGCCTTATAATAAGCAGGAAAGTTTGATATAATAAGTTTGTAAGCCTAAAGGCTAAAGCTTAAAGTCTAAAGAAAATATAAAATTATAAAATAAAAATTTTTTACTTGCATACTTTTCAACTTTAGACTTGTTTTAGACTTCAGACTTGACACTTTAGACTTTTTTAAAACTATGATTTCAATTATCGTTTTAGCTCTCTATGCCATTGTCGTCCTGATTTATGTTTTGATTTCGCTTTTTATTGTTTACCATCTGGTGCGCTTTTCCGCGGATTCGGAATTGAAATACCTAATGCTGGTTGTTTTTGTCCTGGTCGCGACTGGACTGCTAATCGCCAACGCCATGCTCTTCTTTTCCATTGACTGGAACACTATCATTTCCAATTTTTTATTCTAATCAAATGCAACTTGAAACCCTGCAGTTAGAAAAACACGAAGGCGAACAGATCATTATGATTGTCCGCCGCCACTGGTTTAATATTTTGCAAAATCTTTTGTCGGTTTTGATTATGGCCGGTTTTTTGGTCGCCAGCTTCCTTTATTTTCCCTTTCTTTTCCCATCGCTTTCCCAGCATTCACTGAACGGCCTTTTTCTTTTCGGAGAAACCGTTTTTGCGATGATGATTTGGATTGTTTTTTCTCTAATTCTTATTGATTATTATTTCGATGTCTGGATCGTCACTACTCGGCGCATTATCAATGTTGAACAAAAAGGGCTCTTTTCGCGCGAGGTCAGCGAGCTCAAGCTCGAAAAAATCCAGGACATTTCCACGGAAGTGCTAGGAGTTATTCCGACTTTTTTGAATTACGGCGATGTCTATATCCAAACCGCCGCCGAACAGGAAAGATTTCTCTTCCGCCGCGTGCCAGATCCTTACCGCATCAAAGATATTATTATGGGTCTGCAAAAAAAGCACGAACACGAAGCCACGGAAGAATTCAGGGAGATTATTCAAAACAAGCCGGTCGAAACTCCTGCCGTCCCCAAAAAATAGTTTTTCTAAAACAAAAACAAAAAAGGGTGAGCAAAAAATTCTTAAATATTTTTTATGTTATTTTTATGGTCCTGTTTCTCGCGGGATTTTTTGGTTTTGTAGGGCCAGTTTTGTCTGAAAGCAATCCCTTGGTTGCCACAGAAATAATGTACGATCCCGCCGGCGCTGATACTAAACATGAATGGCTAGAAATTTACAACTCCGGAAGCGAACCGATAAATTTAGAAGGCTGGAAGCTTTTTGAAGGCGGCACTAACCACGGCCTCACGCTATCTCAAGGCAGTTTTATTCTGGAATCCAAGGATTATGCAATTATCGCAGATGATGCCGCTACTTTCAAAACTGATTATTCTGATTTCAATGGCAATTTAATTGATAGCGCTTTTTCCTTGAGTAATTACGGAGAGGCGCTGGCGCTGAAAAACAAAGCTGGCGAAATAATGTTGGATTTTTCCTATGCGGATAGCTACGGATCCGATGGCAACGGTTTTTCACTAGAACGCGACGAGGATGGGTCTTGGAGAGAAAGTTATGTCGAAGGCGGGACGCCGGGTAAAAAGAATTCCGAAAAGCCGGCGCCGATAATTTATCCGGACGGAATTTATATAAACGAGCTTTTGCCCAATGCTGACGAAGAATTCATTGAACTTTTTAATGCAACTTCCGCGGATGTCAATTTGTTCAACTGGAAACTTAAGGATGCTTCCAAAACCGGAAAATATGTTTTTCCGAAAGACACTTCCATTGAAGCCGAAGATTATTTGGTGGTTTACAAGGACGAATTCAAGTTTTCTCTCAACAATTCCGGCGATGAAAGCATTTCACTCTATGACCCCAACGAAAAACTGGCCTCCGCTGTTTCCTATAAAAGCGCCAAGAAAGATTTGTCCTACAACTTCGACGGGGAAAATTGGCGTTGGAGCAAATTTCTGACGCCGGGCGCAAAAAATCAATTTAACAGTCTGCCCGAATCCAGCGAGAAAAAGGACAAGAACATTTATGTCGGGATGTATGCCAATTTTGAAGCAAAAGCCAAAGACAAGGATAAAGACAAGTTGAAATTCACCTGGGATTTCGGCGACGGACATAAAAGCTATAAGCAGAAAACGCGGCACAAATATGAAAAGACCGGAAAATATAAAGTGACGCTCAAAATTTTTGACGGCAGCGAGGACAAAATTGAAACTTTTGACATTGAGGTGAAAAAATATCCCGAGCGAAAAATGCGCATCGCGGGCATTGTGCCCAATCCGGAAGGTAAGGACAGTGATAACGAATATATTCTGGTCAAAAATAAATCCAAGAAAACGGTGAATCTCAAAGACTGGAGCGTGGCGACCGGCAGCAAAAAATTATACAACCACCCGATTACCAAAGATTTGTCCGTCGGCGCCGGAGACACGGTCAAAATTTCTAAAAAATATTCCAAATTTTCGCTGAATAATAAAAAAGCCAAGCTGGAACTGCGCTATCCCACCGGCAAGGTGGCTGACAAAGCGAAATATGATCTCAAGGATAAAAGCGCTGCGGATGACGCGCTCTATGAAAAAACCGACGATGGCTGGCGCTGGGTTGTGCCAAAAAATATTTCTGATGATATTGAGCCTGCGACAGCCGTTGTCCCGCTTCAAGAAGACACTGAAATTAAACCGGAGGATTTGGGGAAACAAACACTTGGCGAAAACAAAACCAAAAATAAAATAGTTTTAGCCAACTATGCCACTAATTTAAGCCTGCTGGATAATTTAGCGGCCCAACCGCGCGTCCTCGGCGCCTCGACTGTCCGCGATGACAGCGCATACTTCACCTTCGGCCGGCCCTACGCCCCCGAACCGCACTGGGCAATAGTTCTGGCCAAAGAAGCAGGTCTTGGCATAAACTCTTTTTTAAACAAACTACTCCTCCTGCTTTAGTTTAATATTTTAGCGATAGCTATATTATTCAACTAAACTTTTAGGTCTTTCTTGCAATTTTAAAAGCGGCTCATGTTGATAAACTATATATAGCTTATCGACATTAGATAATCGTATATAGTTTCATATAAACCGCCCCACTTCTTTTTCCAAAACTTTTTTAAAATTCTTGATTATTATTTGCTGATCCTTGGGCAAAAATTGCCTCAACTCCCGCTCAAAATAAACTTTTGATTGCGAAAGCAATTTAGATATTTCTTTTAATAAGCCTCTTTTTTCTACCGGCAAAAGCCCGGCGCGCAAAATAAAATAGAGATCATAAAAATCTCTCGGCTTTTTACGATCAAGCAAAGCATCAATTTTGCCTTTCACTAAATCTTCCTCTCGCAATTGCTGGATAGCATAAGGCGGAATGAAGTCGCCGGCCACAACCGCTGCTTCTCCGAAGTTTTTTGCCGGTCTTCGCGAGATTTCCAATTGGATTGAAAGTATCCCTAGCGTTGTTTTAAATTGGACAATAGCTAAATAACCATCTGTTGTTTTTTTCGCTTCCAAAATTTCTACCTCAATTCCTTCTTTTTCTATTTCCGCTAAAGTTGCCGCCACGGCCTGTTCAATAGGCTTAATGTTTTTTTCTGTTGTTTCAAAGTCCAAGTCCTCGGAAAAACGGGGGCTTTTATAAATCAGCCTCAAGGCCGTCCCGCCTTTAAAATAAATTTTTCCGGCTTCCTTTTGCCGATAAAAATATGACAAAAAAAGATGCTGGAAATATTCCCGCAAAATGTTTCCTCTGGTTGTTTGATATTTTTTGGCTAGTTTTTCTATTTCCTCGAAAGAAATCATAGTTTTTTAATTATTTTTATTAATCCCGCCCGTTCATATAATTTAGCGTATGCCGTCATTTTTTTCTTGTCCAGTTTGGCAGTGTTGAGCCGGTCATTCAAGCTCTTTCTGCCCAAGGAAACAAGATACAAATAGTCAACCACGGCTTTTTCCGGATCGGCTATCAAAAAAGATTCTCCGTCCATGCCTCTTTCCAGCCGATACCCGGCAAAAACTTCTTTTTTTATTTTTATATAGGAATAATTCAAATTATCCACCAAAAACATTCTGGCTGACTTTGTCGTGGCGGAAGTCATCTCATAAACTGTCTCCGGGATAAGCGCGTGGTATGAAAGCGCTGATTCAAAAGATATATATGAAGGACGCAATAGTGCGTTGGCAATCATTTTTTCACCAGGCAAATTATCAGTAATCGCGTATAATCCTCTTTTTAGCCGCGTTAAAAAGCCTTTTTTAGCATAAGTTTCCAAAAAATACTTAGCTTCCACGGAGGAAGCGTGGAATATCCTGACAAATTCTTCCACGCTAAAAATCGAGACTCTCCTTCTTTTAAGCTCTCTTTGGACTGCCGAAAACCTTATAGATTTTGATTTAAGTAAAGTTGACATATTTATACTTATCTTGAATCAATTATAGCAAGCTTTTCCAGGCTTGTCAAGCCCCAAAGCCTGTCTTTTTAAAAAAACAAAAAAGCGGAGAGGGCAGGCTTCGACTCGACCGAATCGAAGCGCAATCTCCTCCACCGCTTTGGTTTTATGCTTTTTTACTTCTTGAGTTCCTCTAATTTTTCTTCTGTTTCCCTTTTTTGCCTTTCCAGTTCGTAAATTTCCTGTAGTCTTTTTCCCTCTGCCTCTTTTATTCGCAGTAAAATAAGAATTTTTGCTGCATCTGAACCGCCGTAACACGCTTCTTCGAGTGTTTTTGGCTTTCGTTTGACATTAAGATAGTGCCGTTCAGTGTTCATCGCTATCTCACATAAAGCATCCGAGATACTCGGATGCTTTTTGCCGAGACTTGAAAACTTGCGTCCCAAAAAAAAATCGAGTTTGCGCAAATTATTCAGTATCCACACAAAGTCAGGATACCATTTTTGCAGTTCATCCTCTCTTTCATCATTTATGGTCTCATCAAGAAACACCATTTCAATGAGTTTAAGAATAAACTGCTCCGCTTTTACAACAACATGTTCCTTCTCGGGCCAATAGAGATTGTTAATAAAGATACCCGTTGGACGGAAAAACTGAACGATCTTGTCTAAAACATCGTTGTGGAGAAGAAGTTGCCCCAGATATGAATGTCTGTAACAAAGATCTGTGGCTGTGTATTCCTTAAAAATATTCGCATGAAGCATTTTTAGTGCTTCTCTGGAGAGGTTTTGAAGTTTTTCTGCAAGTATCTCACTTACAATCATTTCTTCGTCTTGAATGATTTTTTTTCTGAAGTTTTGAATGCTGTTGTGGCCATTAGCGGTTTCAAAATAAAAACAGACGCGATTAACTTGTTGTTCGGCAGTTGCGTGAACATTGAAGCCACAATACAAATGTCCCGCCAGAACCTTCAAATTCGAACTACTATTCCAGCTTTTTACCCAATCCTCCCAGTTGTTAAAATCAGTCATGCCCCTTTTTTCACGGAGAGAAATTATTTCTTTTTCTCTCTTTTCTTCTCGTTGCTCCATATGCTTCCTCCTTTTCACTATGCCGCGCTTTTGCGGCGGTTTATAATGTAAAACAACTGCCAATAGGCTAGCAACTGAAATATTTTTTGTCAATACCTCCTTGAATTTAGAAGTTTAAAATGCTAACATTGTATATAGAAGTGCATCCGAAAATTTCTAAAAACTATCAACTAAAAACTAAGAACTAATTTTATGTCAGGTCATTCGCATTGGGCAGGAATAAAGCATAGAAAAGGCTTGAATGACGCCAAGCGCGGCAAGGTTTTTACCAAACATGGAAAATTGATTGCGATTATGGCACGCGAAGGCGGGGGCAAGCCGGAAAGTAATTTTCAATTGCGTCTCGCCATTGACCGCGCGCGCCTAGACAATATGCCCAAAGAAAATATTGAGCGCGCTATCAAGCGCGGCACCGGCGAACTCAAAGATCAAGCCGAGATCCAGGAAATTATTTATGAGGTCTATGGGCCGGGCGGAATAATGATGATCATCAAAACTCTTACCGACAACCGCAATCGCACGGTTAGCGAAGTCAAAACTATTTTGGGAAAGTTCGGCGGGAAACTGGGCGGGCCGGGCAGCGTGATGTGGAACTTTGAACTTTCAAATTTTGAGTATAAGCCGAAAAATATTATTGAAGCAGACGATAAAATTAAAGAACAATACGAAAAACTTTTGGAATCACTTGACGAAAACGATGATGTCCAAGAAATTTATGATAATTTATAAAAATTTGCGCGTTTTAGGACTAGATCCTGGAACAGCCACGACTGGTTGGGCGATAATCGAAGAAAAAGAAGGAAAACTAGTTCCTTTAGCTTTCGGCCATATTAGCACCGAGAAGAATACGCCCGAATCCAAACGGCTTCTGGAAATTAATCAGGATGTTTTGAAAATTATAAAAAAATACAAGCCACAGGAAGCGGCTGTCGAAAAACTTTTCTTTTTCAAAAACAAAAAAACCATCATCGCCGTCGGCCAGTCCAGAGGATCTTTGCTCTTGACTTTAGAAGGAAATCATGTTAAAGTTTTTGGTTACACTCCGCTTCAGGTGAAACAAGCAATAACCGGATATGGGCGGGCGGAAAAGAAACAAGTCCAACTAATGGTAAAAAATATTTTGAATCTCAAGTCCATCCCCAAGCCAGACGACACTGCCGATGCGATTGCCATTGCGGTTTGCCATATACACAGCCGAAAATTAAATAATATTTAAATTACACTTATGGAAATTAGCCCCATCATTAAATTTTTTCTCTCAGAAGGCGTACCTTTTGAAACGGTCATCCTCATTTTAATGCTGCCGATTATCGCCACCTTGATCGCGTTTTTGCGCCAAGTGGTCGGCATTAAAGCTTTTGGCATTTATACTCCGCTGATCATCACCTTTGCCTTTTTAGCCACTAACGGCCTCAAGTACGGCATTGCGATTTTTGTGGCCGTATTGCTTTCCGGGCTCATTATGCGCTTTGTACTCAAACCTTTCCGCTTGCTCTATCTTCCCCGCGTCGCCATCATGCTTTCAGTCGTTTCGCTTTTAATTCTATTGCTTTTGGTTTTTGGCGGCGGACTCAAAAGAACGGGCCTGGCCGCTGTTTCCATTTTTCCAATTCTGATTATGATCACGCTGGTGGAAAAATTCGTGGCAGTGCAGATTGAAAAAGGCAACCGCACAGCCGTAATTTTGGCTTTTGAAACTTTAATTATTTCAATTGCCGGATATTATCTAGCCAGTTGGCCGCCGCTTATTCAGCTTATAGCCACCCATCCCTGGATAATCCTCCTGACCCTGCCGGTTAATATCTTGCTTGGAAAATGGACCGGCCTGCGCTTAAGCGAATATATCCGCTTCAAACATGTCTTAAAAAAATTAAGCTAGTCCTTTATGTTTTTTGATTTTTTCAAAAATAGCCGGAAAGTCTTAGGCATGAACTCAAGAAATCTTGAATACATCCGGCCTTTTAATTTGCGGCGCGCCAAAAGGCTGGCAGATGACAAAATTCTAAGCAAAAAAATTCTCAAAAAGGCGGATATTCCCGTTCCAAAATTGCTGGCGAAAATTTCCAGCCGCGAAGAACTGGATAATTTTGACTGGAATTCTCTCCCGGAAAGTTTCGCGCTGAAGCCCAACCGCGGTTTTGGCGGCGAAGGCATTGTTGTGGTCTATGGTAAAAGCAAGAAAAAAAATGATGCCTGGATCAAGGCTGACCGATCCTATATCACCATTAATGACCTAAAAAACCATATCCAAAACATTTTGGACGGCTCCTATTCTTTGTCCGGCACGCCCGACATCGCCTTTTTTGAGGAACGGCTCACGCTCTTGAAACTTTTCAAACCCTACGCCTTCAGGGGTATTCCCGATATCCGCGTCATTGTTTTTAATAAAGTTCCGGTAATGGCGATGTTGCGCCTCCCCACCAAGGAATCGCACGGAAAGGCCAACCTGCAGCAGGGCGCCATTGGAGCTGGCATTGATATGGCTACCGGCATAACGACTTCGGCTATCTCCGGAAAAAACAATTTTATCGAAAAACTGCCGGAAAGCCGCCTGTCCTTGAGCGGGATTAAAATTCCCTACTGGAAAGACATTTTGGTTCTGGCGGTGCGCGCGCAGGAAACTTCCGGTTTGGGTTTTTTGGGCGCGGATATCGCCATCGACAAAGAACACGGCCCGGTAATTTTGGAGCTCAATGCCCGCCCGGGATTGTCCATCCAGCTCGCCAATCTTGCCGGACTCAAAAGGCGGCTGGAGCGCGTCGCGGGGCTAAAAATAAAAACGCTGGAGAAAGGCGTGCGCGTCGGCATGGATCTTTTCGGCGGAGAAATCGAAGAAGAAGTGGAAGAAATTTCCGGCAAAAAAATAATCGGCACAACCGCCAAAGTGAAATTAATCGGCAAAGATGACAAGGAAGTTGAAGTTGAGGCCAAGATTGACACCGGCGCCGACTGGTCAGCCATTGACACTGAATTGGCCAAACAATTGGGATTTGAGGATACCATAGAAGAGTTTGATAAGCTGAACACTTCTTATGAAGAATTAAAAAAGTTAAACAAAGATGAACGCTGGAATATTTTTAAAAATATTCCCGGGATTATTTCCACTATTCCAGTACGATCCTCGCATGGATACAGCTACCGGCCAATGGTTAGCCTGACAATTTCAATACATGACATAATAATTCCTACCAAAGTTACTGTAGTCAATCGTGAACACCTGAATTATCAGATGTTAATTGGAAAAGTTAATTTAAAAAAATTTTTAATTGATGTAAATAAACAAACATGATAAAAAATCCACCAATAATAAAAAAAGTGGTTGAGGAAATGGGCGGAACAATACAAAAAGTTATTCCAGAAAGAGGCTTTTTTTATATAAAACTTCGCGGAGAAAAGATTTTTGTTTCCAGGAAATTCAAAATATCAAGCAACCTCATATCTGGGGGAGAAATTACAAGGTTTAAGGATTTAACCAGTATTCTCCTTAAGGAAGACGGCTTGCCCACGCCAACAACTGTTTGCTTTTATCGAAAAAAATTATCCAAAGAGCACATTGAGAAAAAACTTGAAACCCTGCATTTTCCCATCGTTATAAAAGATGCAAAGGGATCTAATAGCAAGGGAGTTTTTATTAATATAAAAAGCCTAGCTGAAGCTAAAAAAATAATAAAAGAACAACTTGAGATTTTCCCCTCTATTGTAGCTCAATCAATGATCTTCGGGAGAGAATTTAGGGTCTTAGTTTTAAAAAACAAGATTTTGGGAGCGCTTGAACTTATTCCGCCCAGAGTTTTTGGCGATGGAAAAAGCACTATTGCCTCATTAATCATTGAAAAACAAAGAAAGACTTCTTCAAAAACTGCCGTTGATAATTCTCTGGTTGAAATATTGAAAGAACAAACTTTTACCTTAAAAAGTATTCCGGAGAAAGGAAAGGAAGTTTATATAAAGAAGAATTCCTGCCTGGCTGAAGGCGGAGAAACCAGAGATGTCACGGATATGGTAAGCGAAGATATTAAAAAGACCTGCATAAAAGCCACCCGAACAGTTGGAAAATATTTATCCGGAATCGATATTATGTGCGATGATATTTCAAAGACTATAGCCGGACAAAATTTCAATATAATAGAAATTAACGGAAAGCCGGATCTCTACATCCACTATAACCCGACGCATGGACAAACAAGGAATGTTATAAAAGAAATAATTAATTTTATCCTGGAATTAAGAAAACATGAATAAGCTAAGTTTTGTAATAATCGGACCAAGCACTGAAAATACCCTGGATTTGGTTAGGGAAATAGAAAAAACCGGCCACCGATCTTTCATTGTGAAACTAAGCGATATTTTCTTTGAGTTTAACAATGGGGCATTTAAAGCGCTCTGGAAAAATAAAGATCTGCTTGATTTTGATATTTTTCTTCTGCGAGGCTATAATAAAAATCTCTTATTTGCTCAAATTCTTGCCCAGGAACTCTTGGTAAAGGGGAAGATAGTTATCGATGATACCATAGGAAAAAGATTCATCTCTAGTAAGATATATGAAGCCAGCAGAATGGCACAAAACAAAATAAATCATCCAAGAACTTGGCAAGCCGTAAGTTTTTCCTCATATAAAAAAATCCTCAAACAAATCTCCTTTCCTGTTATTGCCAAGCCGGTTTATGGACAAAAAGGACAGGGGATTGAGAAATTTAAAACTGCAAAAGAATACTTGTCTTTTTTTTCTAAAAATCCCAAGGGTTATCTAATCCAGGAGTTCCTAAACATTGACGGGGATATTAGAGTTTTTATCGTGGGAAACAAGGTCTTGGGCGCCATGAAACGCCATTTGGTTCCGGGAGATTTTCGCTCAAATGCTTCTCTGGGCGCTAGAACAGAAAAAATTCCTCTTACCAAAGAATTAAAAACCCTAGCGCTTAAAGCGGCAAAAACAATGGACTATGAAATTGCCGGCGTTGATATACTGGAATATAAAAAAAAGTTCTATGTTTTAGAAATTAACTCTTCCCCTCAATGGCAAAAATTTAAGGAAGTTACCGGAATAAATCCGGCTAAATATATTATCGAGTATGCCTTGAAAAAATACGCTGGCAAACATCGTTAAATTCAAGGCTGTTACGGGTATTGAAGAAATAAACATAGACTGCTACAATATTAACTAACTTTCATAAAAAGCTAATTTTATTGAATATGCCCCATACTTTCGTCTCATTTAAAGATTTTAAAAGCGCTTCGGCGCATGAGCGCTGGCGCATTGTCGGCAAAATCGCCCTTTATCTCGGCGCGGCCGCTTTTCTTTTTGTTGCCGGACTTTTTATCTATTTCGCCAAAGACCTGCCCAGCCCCGGCAAAGTCAGCAGCCGCTTCGTGGCCGAATCAACTAAAATTTACGACCGCACCGGCGATCATATCCTTTATGACATCCACGGCGAAGAAAAAAGAACACAAATTCCTTTCGAAGAAATGCCGGACGCCATCCGCTATGCGACTATTGCTCTGGAGGACCAGAATTTTTATGGACACTACGGTATCGAACTCACCGCGATTTTGCGCGCCGCCGCCAAAGACATTTTGGGCCGCGGCACTGCCCAGGGAGGATCGACCATTACGCAACAATTCGTAAAACAATCCATTCTTACTCCAGAAAAAACTTTTACCAGAAAAATCAAGGAGGCAATCTTATCCTTAGAAATGGAACAGAAATTTTCCAAAGACGAAATTTTAGGAATGTATCTCAATGAAATTCCCTATGGCTCGAACGCCTACGGCATCGAAGCGGCGGCGCAAACCTTCTTTGGCAAACACGCCCGCGAGCTGTCTCTTGATGAATCAGCGCTTCTGGCTTCGCTTCCACAGGCTCCGACCCGCTATTCGCCCAACGGATCCCACACAGAACTGCTGAAGGCCCGCCAGGAATACGCGCTTTCGCAAATGGCCAAACTCGGCTATATTACTGCCGAACAGGCCGAGGAAGCCAAAGCTGTGGATGTTTTGGCAAAGGTGAAACCTTCCACAGAAAATATTTCCGCCCCGCATTTTGTAATGTATGTCAAAGAATATCTGGAAAAAAAATATGGCGAGCAGGATGTGGAAAAAAGCGGTCTCAAAGTCTACACCACGCTAGACTGGGATAAGCAGCAGATTGCCGAGCAGGTGGTGCGCGATGGCGCTGAAATCAATACTAAAAAATATAACGCGGAAAACGCTTCGCTCGTCGCCATTGATCCGAGAACCGGGCAAATTCTGGCCATGGTTGGATCTAAAAATTATTTTGACAAATCCATTGACGGACAAGTTAATGTCGCTATCCGCGACCGCCAACCGGGCTCATCTTTTAAGCCCTATGTTTATCTCACCGCTTTCAAAAAAGGCTTCACTCCGGAAACCCAGCTTTGGGACGCGGACACTAATTTTTCCACCGACACCGGAAAGGATTATAACCCCAAAAATTACGACGGCAAAAACCACGGCCTTCTGCAAATGAAAAACGCGCTAGCCATGTCTCTCAATGTCCCGGCGGTAAAAACGCTTTATTTGGCCGGCGTCAAAGACTCGATTGACACCGCCCATATGCTAGGCATCACAACTCTCACCCAGCCAGACCGCTATGGACTTTCTTTGGTGTTGGGCGGCGGCGAAGTAAAGCTTTTGGATCATGTAAATGCTTTTGGTTCTCTGGCCACCGGCGGAATTTACCGTGAAAAAACAGCTATCTTAAAAATTACCGATGCCTCGGGAAAAGTTCTGGAAGAATATCATAATACTTCTGGCAACCGCGTAATTGACGAAAGGTATGTGGCTATGCTGGATTATATTATGTCCACCAATGACTTGCGCGCTCCGGTTTTTGGAGAAAATAGCCCCTTGAAATTTACTGATCGGCCGGTAGCCGCCAAAACCGGAACCACCAATGAATGGCGCGATGGTTGGACACTTGGTTTTACGCCCTCGCTTTCTGTGGGAGTTTGGGCGGGCAACAACGACAACTCTTCGATGGCCCAGGGGGCTGACGGTGTTTTTACGGCCGCGCCAATTTGGAGAGCTTTTATGGACAAAGTTCTCGGCAATTACAATATTGAACAATTTCCAAAATATGAAAAAGAGGAAACCGGCAAAGACATTCTCGACGGAAAACAAGATATGGTTTCTGAAATCAAGGTCTGCGAAATTCCCGGAAAAAATAATAAGTACTGCTTGGCCAGCGATGCCTGTCCGTCAAACAAGCAGAAAAAGAAAAAGTTTTTTACCGGCCATGATATTCTATACTATGTGAATAAAGAAGATCCGCGCGGCGACGCGACCAAAGATCCGGAAAATGATCCGCAATACAAAAATTGGGAAAAAGGAGTTGCAAAATGGGTGGATAAAAATGAAGACTATGTCACTGACAAAGCGCCGGAAGATGAATGCAGCTCCAGCGACTTTGAAAGCTATAAGCCGTCTATCAACCTCACCTCGCCTGACAGCGGAGCCACCTTCACCACTGCCTCCATTCCGGTGCGCGCTAAGGTTTCCGCCGGCTATGGCATAAAAAAAGTAGCTTTGTCTATTAATGGCAGCGAAATTACTTCGCAAAATTCTTCTTCTTTCAGTTATGATTACGCGGTGCCGGATGACAAAAAAATCACTGATCTTGAAATCAAAATAACAGTCGAGGACAATAGCGGCAACACTTCTTCCGACAGCGCGACCGTGCACACGAATATCCTTTAGTATTCATGGATCTCAATTTTCTTTTCATCAATCGTGATGCAGGCACAGGGGTTGTCAGTCCAGCAGCCGCTGTTGTAGTAAGAGATATAATGGTTGTGTTTTTTTAGCGCCTTGTGGGTATGGCCGCAAAAGACATAGTCAGCATCGTGTTTTTTCCCATAAAGCATCGCTCCATGGGCGACTTTATCCGAAAGCCGGAGCCAGCCCTTGCTTTTCCTTTTGAGAAAATGGCTGAATTTTTTTTCGTCCGTGTCAAATCTCTGGATGAAATTATAAATATTGCAAGCAACATAGCTGATAAAGGCGTTATCAACCAAAAACCGGTCGAATTGATGGCCATGGATCGCCAGATATTTTTCCTGCTTAAACTGCCAGATATAGGTTTCGTAAATCCGGGCGTCCATGAGGGAGCCGAAAATATTATCCAGGCCTTCATCATGATTGCCGATCACCCACCGCACTTTCCGGTCCTTGGAAATTTTTCCGACATAGTTCAAAAAATCCCAGCATTCCTTGGTCAGGTTCCTAAAATCCATGTTTTCAAAAACATCTCCCAGCAAAATCAATTTCCGGAAATTATAACTCTGCAAAACTTCCAGAGCTTTTTCGGCCTGGCTGACTCGCGAACCCAGGTGCAAATCAGACATGATTAGAGTGTGTGTTTTTTTAGTTTCTTTGTTTTCCATATTAAATCAGTGTTAGTTTTTGAGATTTTTTGAGTTTTTTGATCCGAGATTCTTCTTTGGAGGCCAAGGATCTGTTTTTGAATTTTTTTGAGTATACCAGTTTTACCGGCTGGCGGGAAGACGTATATTTCGCACCGATTTTTTTGGCATTGTGTTCGCCGATACGGCGCTCGATGTTTGTCGTGATTCCGGTATATAAAGTTTTGTCGGCGCATTTGAGGATATAGAGATAATACATAAATTGTTGCCTTTGCGTGTTATTCCAGGTCGCTTGCCGGAAGACTTCTGTGCGCATAGGGGAGTTTTCCTCGTTTTCTTCTTAATTCCTTTTTTTCATCAAGAGCTGACTTAAGCTCATCAGAATTTTTTTCAGGATCTCGCTTAATTTTTTCTTTCAGCAGATTCAGATTTTCTCCCCCGATTTCAACACGCATTACAGCGTCACTTAATCTATACTTTCTTCGCAAAAGATCCATAGCTAATATTTTTTTAATTTCAGGGAAATTTTCGTCCTCCACGCCTCTGGTAAATTCTTTAGCGAGATTATAAATCTCAAGTCCGCCCAGCTGAGTGCTTTTTGTTATGGCTTTCCTATTTTCTTTTTCATCAACAAAAGCGGCAACCTTATTTTTTAGAATATCTTTTTTGGCTTCTTTTTCCAAGTCTTCCGGTGTTTTTCCGGTTTTCTTAAACTGCTCCATGCCCCCGCCATATAAATTCAATTGTTCATTTTTCATAATTTTCCAGAAATTTTATAATTTTTTGAACCGCCTTTTCAGGATTTTTTTGAATTTCAACTATGTAAATAATTACTTATATAATTTAATTCATTAGAACAACATTCTCACATTCTCGAGAATGTGAGAATGAGTTTATTGTTTGGAAAAGGAGATGAGGAACCTGTGAAGGATTTTACCGTAGGGCGAAAGTTCATGAATGACGGCGCGACCCCGATAGCTTTTTCTTATCAATCCAGATTGTTCCAGACGTAAAATATGACCGGAAATTGTCTTCATATTGCAATTGAGCCTTTCCGAGATATTCTCAACATTTATTCCTCCGTTATCAGCGATCAAAAAGAGAATCTCAATCCGCCGGTGATTGGCTATGCCCTTGAGGTGGCGCTCCATTTGTTTCGGAGATTTTATATTTTTTTCAAATTTTCTTTTTTTAGCCAGCATATTTTTTTCGCTTTTATTTTATTGTTTGTTTCTAAATTATACCATATTCTCATATTCTCGAGAATGTGAGAATGTCCTAGTATTGGTATTTTAGTAATGATAGTGGATAGAGATTGGATTTTTGTTTGGCGGGGAGTTGAGCCCAAGCCCCGAAGCAAATTGCAAAATCTTGGCGAGAATAATAGCAATTGTTTTGTTTTTAGGCGTATTAATATTTATTTTATGTACGTAATTAATTATGTAATTTTTCAAACCTAGTCCCTATATAACAAAATCAATTCCTTAAGTCTTCTGTCCATACCTTCGACAACTTGTAGATGTTTCGGAAAAATACTATCATTTTCAACATCATCACTCCCGCGGGGCAAAATAAAAACATTGCCGCTTTCGGGATCATTTCCAAAAACTACCTTCATTCCCTCCCTTTTGAATCTGTGTATTAATTCATCTATGGGTGTGACGTAGCCTGGAAATTCCTCTTCGTCTGCTTTTAACTTTTGGTAGCTATGGGGGTTAACACCAGGAAAAGGAAAACTCTCCCTGCTTTCGCTAAGTTCTTTTGCTAAATCAATAATTCTTTTTTTTCTCTGCTCTTTTTCAATTTCTTCAACTCCGAGTTCTGGCTTTTCATGGGAACGTTTTCGCAAAGCTTTTTTCAACGCCACATTTGGATCAAAAAGTTCATTGAGAGGAAACTCTTTGGCAGTATTTTTTTGACCAGGCAGCCAGACTACAGCCGTATCACCTTTAATTTCTTTTAATATATACACTATATAATCACTTGGATGTGCTACCTTCTGGCCAAGCTTAAGTTCATTTTGCCGGGCTATCTCCTGTGCACTCTTTATAATAGCCGATAAACGTTCTCCATTTTTAGAACCATCTTCAAAACTTGCCATATTTTTACTTTAAAAATTTTCTAACTTTTTTAATCTCCTTTTCGGGATTTTTTTGAATTTCATGTTCCTAGGTCCGCAAAGTTTTTATTTTTTATAACTGTATTGTATTTCATAAGCGGGTTTTTCCATAGGATGTTTATCGCGCGGGAAGCACCTGATCAGATTAAACCAAAGCCATTGGACAATATACTTCGACAGCCATTGGATAAGTCCAAATAATTTATTTTCTTTCCAAAGCTTCTGCTCTTTCCAATGATACATCTCATGTTTAATCAAGGATACGTCCTCCCAGCCTTTAAATTTTTTTGACCAAAAAATATAAGGATAAATCACAAAAGCCCTTCTGTTCCCCGGAATTAATGGTAAATAAATATATTTCGGCTCATTTTCCATAAAATATTTCCGTTTTCTAATTTTTTCGGTGTAAATCATATATTCTTTAGGGAAAACAGATATTGAATATGTGTTGATGTAAGTAATTAATTACGTAATTATAAACATTATTTATCCCTATTCATCCTTAAATACTCCAGTATTTAAGGATAGTTTAGTCGTGTGAGTTTTTAATATATTCCCTCGCGTGTTCCGCCGTGTCCCGAAGCTCCGCCTATGGCGGATGCTTCTGGGATTAAATTCTGCCGCAGGCAGACTATTTAACTGGGGTTATTTTAATTTTTTATTTTGCTACGTAGCATGTTACGTGATTAATTTTTAATCTAAATAAATCAGCCGTTGCGACGTACCTGCAAAAAATTTTTCATGAGCAGCATAATGATTCTTTGTATAATTTGTATTGTGGATCCCATTGCTAATTTGTATTTTTCCACAGAAACATCACCAACAAAATTGCTTTTTTCAGTCTTTCCAGTTTCAAGAAATAACGCCTCTTCAACAGCTGCATCTGAAAAATAAAATCTTGTTGTATTTAATGACTCGCCAATAGAATAATAGGCTGATTTATTCCGATCGTCTATCTCCTCATTATAAAACCTACTAATAAAACCCTTCCTCAGGACTTTTCCAGATTGGTAATAATGATAGGTAAAATTGGCTCTTATACGTATTAATGTATTTATAAATTCTGAAGCTTTTGGTAGTTCTCCGCTAGCCGCTGCCACCATTCCATTCCACATATTTTTTTCTTCCTCCGGAAGTCTTTCTAGAACATTTTTAAACTCTGCTTCTTCCAAAACATTATTATTTTTCTTTAGAAAATTAAAGAATTCATTTATTATGCCTGCAAATAATCTATTAATATGAATCATTATTCCTCCATAATTCCCCGCATGATCTGAGCATTCACTTGCTTTAGGCTTCCGATAATTAGATACCATCAATTGTTCAAATATTACAAGATCCTTCAAGTCATTAAAAATTAAACCCAACACAACAAAAAAAGCACCCACTTTATCATTTTCTTCCTCTCTGATTATCTTTTTTGGAAGAATTTTTTTTAAATCGCCCTTGAAATCATTTGATTCCATACTAGAAAAATTATATAACTTTTTGAACCGCCTTTTCAGGATTTTTTTGAATTTTAAATTTTGTTTTAGAGGATTCTATAGAGGCCTCTATGGAGGATGCTGGTGGGGTAATTAATTACTGAATTAATTCGGAAATTAATCATTAAATAGTTCCCAAAAATTTGTATTTTTCAAATGTTCCGACTCAAATGTACTAACAGAGGCAAACGCCATTACTCCTGAAGTGTTTACTGGACCATATAATTGCTCGTGTGCAAATCCTTCTCCTGGCAAATGTGGATTATTGTGTAATTTTTCCATGCAATCATGACATAAAAAAAATTCCCCAGTAACCGCAATGAAAACTCCACAAGCCATACAGTTTTTTATTCTTTTATTATTCATATCTTTAGATTTAATTATTTTCAATCATATCTTCAACTTTTCTTTTAGCTTCTTCCAAGAGTTCTTTTGCCTTTTTTCGCGCTTCGTGGGATTTCTGAACAAGCTTCGCGATTTTTTGCTGAGTTTCTTTTGGCAAAATTGGAATCAAAACATTTTTTATTTGTTCCGGTTTCCAGTGAGCGATGACCGAACCGCCAGCGTCTCTCTCGGCCTGCATTTGCCCGATCTTGGAATTTAAGCATAGTGCCAGATATTCTGCCTCAACTTCTTTATTTTTCAATTTCAAACGCAAAGTGCCGCCTGACACAATCCCCTGAATATCTTTTTTCAAAACAAAAGCAATTCCAGGAGTCGCATCTTTAGTAAGTAAAATTTCTCCTTTTTTAGGCTCAAAATCAGCTTTCAATTTTTCGTATAACTTATCACTCAGATATTTTTGATCACTTTCCACAATTCCAAATTTTGTCATACTACTGACCCGGATAAAAACCCTGCCTTCTTCTTGGTATTCTTCCGCCCCAACCTCAATTCCCTTTTTCATTGAAACCAAGTCTCCCAATTTATGCACATTATATTTCGCAACTCTCTCCTCTATGATTTTATACTTCGGCTGAAAATATTCCGCATCAATACGACACACGGCTTCTATTTCAGAAAGATGCACAATTGATGATAATTTTTCCTCATTATCAAAATTTTTTAATCCTAACTCATCCAAGAGTAACCTCTCGGCCTGTTGGTAAAATAATTTTGAATTTTGAAATTCTCTCCATGATTCATTTGATAATTTTTTGATTTCTTCTTGGATATTAATTGGCAAAATAGCAATTTTAAATTGCTTTAATTCTTCGGCATTTACATTTGCTTGATTCACGGCTCGTCGAGCGTATTTTTTTATTTGTTTTAGGCCAAATTTTGAATTAAGGAAAATATTTAAATAATCAGGCAACACTTCATTCTTATTTGGTTGTAGTCTTATTAAATAAGAAGCAAATACTGACTCCCTTTTAATTTTAAAAATTCCAGTTCTCCCTACAAATTCTTCAGAGTTTACACGATTAAAAAGAACATCGTCTTCCTCTAGTGTAAAATTGGCCAATTCGTTTTTTGAAATGTCTGCATACCTGACATCATCATCAAGCAAAAAAGCATTATCAATATCGTTCATTTTAAACATTGGGTAACCATTTTTTTCATCATTCATTGCCAATGAAAGACCGTACTGACACTTTTTCAAAACATCACCGATTGACTTCCATTTTCCTTTTGTAAAATCAATAAAAAACTCTGGCTGATAATATTCAGCATCAATTCGCATTGCACCTTCGAGTTGAGATTTTTGGATTATTGAAAAATTTATCATATTTTACTTGTTAAAAATCCACTTGCATCTTTTTAGTTTTTCTAAATAAACTAATTTTGCTGTTAGCTTTTTAGTTTTATTTTCATATTCCTCTTTCAAATTATTCTCGGCTTGTGTCCTAAAGCTTGAGAAGGTCAATCCCCTGTTAGCCATATCCTGAATTAATATTGCTTTTCTCCCTGAATATTCATTCATTAACTCATCGATTTCGATACTTTTTATTTTTATATTTTTTTCGATTTCAAATCCTTTTAACTTTTTATTTTCTATATACAAATAGACTGTCAAAAGCCCTAGAATAATATTTAAAATTGTTGAAATATTTCCCATAAATAAGCGTATTAATTGGTAGTATGGCAACACTATTGACAACAAAGTTGATTTTGCTATACTTATTATGTCTTTCGGTTAGTCATAACTGAAAGGGTATTACATCCAAGGGCAGCCCTCCGCGAGGAGGGCTTGCTTTTTTATTCAGTCTTTTTAGATCTATGCCTTAGCTCCTTACCCCAAATATCATCCTCAATTTTTAACACATCAAAATATCCATCCCCTCCGGTTTTTAACTCTCTAGAAGCATTATTTTCTGATGAAAAAATATAAACTTTTTTACCGCCATTTCTTAAATAAGTTACCAGCGCTAAAAAGTCCGAATCGCCCGTAAACAAAACGGCTACGCCATATTTTTTCATATAATGTATGGCATCGATGGTCATTTCTACATCCATATTTCCCTTCTCTTCAATAGCCTGACCGTCATCGGTAACTATAGTTATGCGTTTTAATTCCTTTTTTCTAACAACAAAACCCAATCCCTTCTTTAGAAAAGTATAAAATTTATGTCTTCCGTCAGTACTATAGCTTCTTGTTTCGTCAGCAGGATATGCGGTATAATAAAAAACTTTTATCTCTAACCCTTCAAATTTACTTTTTAAAAAATTCCTGAGCTTCTCGTAATTGAAAAGCTTTCCCTTGGCTTTCTGCGCTTGCCAAAGATTTGAAGCATCGATAAAAACATAAATTACGCTTTTATTTTCTGTTCCATTTTTATTTTTATTAAACATATAATTTTTAAATATTTTTAGTAAACTTCAAGAATTCCTCTGCAATTTCATCTAAGTCATGATCAATAATTTTCTTCCCGCTGGCGTCAAACATCACATTCCCCTCACTGTCTTTTTTGTAGATATAATCTCCGGAATTATCCTTTCCGCCTTTTTTGGACACTGCCATAAATATCGGATAGTCTTTCGGAATTTTTTCATCAGTCCCCCACTTCTGCAAAAATAATACTGACGTTTTTGTTCCGGTGTGCGGTTTAAATGTGTTTCCATGCAGTCCCACAACCGCCAAAAGTCTAGCTTTATTCAAAATAAATTTTCTCACATATTCCATCTGCGTATTATTCAAAACTCCTTGCGGTAAAACAATTGCCATTTTTCCGCCGGGTTTCAGAAAATTCAGATTGCGCTCAATAAAAAGCACATCGCGCGAAACTTTATTTTGATGCTTAGATGTTCTTTGAAAATCTTTGTCCCACTTAAACCCCAGATCGTATTTGTTAAGCATTACACCCTTAACCTCACCGGCAAAAGGCGGGTTGGTTAGGACAATATCAAAATTAAATTCGGAAAATTTTTCTTGATTGCGCCGGTTTTCTTCGCTATCCTTAAGTGGTCGTAAAAATGGCCTGAATTTAACTTTTGCATCTTCATTCCAAACTTCTGAGTCCAAAGAATCAGCATAAGTTACATTAGTTTTGCCATCACCAGCGATAAGCATCATAGCTTTTCCAATTTTTACCGAACGCGGATCAAAATCAATCCCAAATAAATGTTTCTCGGCGTAGTTTTTTTGTTTAGATTTGTAATCATCTTCAAATTTTTCCTTATTTATTTCTTTATCCCAAACGTATTGCATCGCATGCAGCAAAAATCCGCAGCTGCCGGCGGCCGTATCAATAATATAATCCTTGGAAGTAGGCGCTAACATTTTGACTGCCATGTCTATTACATGCCGCGGCGTAAAGTATTGTCCTTTTTCACCTTTGGCATCCAGATTAATCAGATATTCAAAGGCATCATCAATTACCTGCAAGTTTGACCCAAAAAGACGATACTTTTGCAAAAGTGAAACAGCTGGCACAATCACATTTTCCGGAATTTCTATTTCATCTTTCGGTTTGAAAACATCACGCCATTGTCCTTTCGCATCTTCAAATAGACGGATAATATTATTTAAATTTTCCTTATTTGTCGCTCCTGCAATAACTCTAAATCTTCTATTGTCATTTCGCGGAGTTTCAATATCATCAAAAAGCTTGGCATAAATTAGTTTGAAAATTTCATCAAAAGAATCTACCCCGCTATGCGTCAGAACAACTTCTTGCAACTCATAAACGAGCTGTTTCAAATTCGGAATTTCATCCAAATCGGCGTAAGTAATTTTTTTCGACCGCACATCATCAACTGTCTCATTAAATTTGGGAATTTCCGGCAGATCTTCAAAAAGATTCGGATCAGTCCGCAAGATATTATTTTGCACTTTTCCATCGGTAAGAATGAGGATCGGCGCGCCGTTTGCGTTCGCGTAGCTTTTGAGTTGCCCAAGACCATCTTTGACATCAGGTTTTTTCACTTCAACCATAAGATATGGAGTTTTTCCATCTTCACGATAGATAACGATGTCCGCTCTCTTGGATCCAATTTCTCGACCGAATTGCACATCCACTTCGACATCCAATCGATCAAGCGGGTATTTATAAAAATTAACCAGCTTATAAATCATAAGTTGACGCACAATTTCTTCAGGCTTGGCTTGTATATTCTTTTTCCGTTTTAAACAATCCAAATAATATTTTCCGTCCTTTTCGGAAAGATTAAGAACCTGCTCTGGAGCAATTCCTTCAAAAACCGAGAGTCCAAATTGCATATCAGGATTATGAAAAATTTTTGCCAAGATTTCGCTGGTCTTTTTTTGATCCGCCATATTATTGATTTATTTTAGAAAGATTTAAAATTACTTTGCCTTGAAATTCAACTTCGCCGGGAATAATTACCATTTTTTCGTAAGCTGGATTTTCCGGCTGTAAATATCTTTTTCCGCCTTCAGCAACAAAACGTTTAACTGTCGTGCCATCATCCGTCCTCGCAAGGACAATATCTCCACTCTTATATTCTTTAGATTTTTTGATAAGTAGCTTGTCTCCATCATTAATACCTACATTAATCATAGAGTCACCGCTAATTTGTATAACAAAGACTTTATCTTGAGCTTCTATTATTTTTTCTTTTTCTAAAACCTGCCCGCTTATTGGCAGGAAAGTAAAGACATCCGCAAAAGATTCGATATATGGTCCAGCCGCGCTAGTTCCTTCCATTTTTATCAATGGATCTTTTTCAATTTCCTTATAACCAAATGGCGTAATAGAAATACTCCTCGCTTTATTATCGATTTTTTTGATGCACTCCTTTTTTTCTAATATTTCTAAAAAATTCAAAACTGTTTGATTTGAAGAAGCTCCTAATTCATCTTTAAGATCAGCAAGTGTGGGTGAAAAACCTGAAGAATAAATGGAATCATAAATTAGCTCCAGTACCTTTTTTTGTTTTAATGTAAGATATTTACTCATTAACCTAATTATATATGACTATAAAGTCTTGTCAAGTGTCTTTATTTAAGCCATTTTAATTTTTGTGATTTTCGACGAAAAACTTGACTTTTTTTGAGGACCTGTTAAAATAGTATATTGAAGGTACCTTTCTGGTTCCCCAGAGGCCAGATAATCAACCAGACTTTATTCTAGGGATAAGGCCGTAATAGCAAAGCTATGGCCAGATACCAACTTTCGAAGGATGTCGCCGGATGTTACTATTGGATATTAAAATCCGATAGAAACGGTAAGACAGTAGCCAAAAGCAGCGAATCTTACGACTCAAAACAAGGAGCAAAAACTTCAATTGAGTGGACAAGAAACAATGCTAAAGGAGCAGATTATGAAGATTTAACATAGTTTAAACTTCATAGCTCGGAAACAATCACCTATTTAAACTAGGTGGTTGTTTTTTATAACTTTACTTTTTACTCCGATAATCGCGGATTTACAACCCGCCTTTGATGCACATTACCTTAACTCTCTGCTTTTCCCGCCACAATTTCCTAATTTTGCTACGTAACTTGCTACGTAACCAGACTTCGTTAAAACTCCGTCATGGCAAAGCATATTACTTACTAGCCACAATGATAAACGCGATGATCAGGAACAATATCAACCCCGCCCGCCATCGCGAGCCTCTCATTTAACTCGAGTGTCGGACAGGTCGCGAGCCTGAGCCTTATTTAAAATACATTTCCAACCTGTTATTAAGAAATCTTCGCCCAAATCCTGTTTTAAAATACTTCTCTCTTTTAATGGCATCTTGTTTATCCAAGCAAGCTTCATAATATATTATATCAAATGGCTTCCGTCTTTTCGTAGATTCAACCTTGCCATTATTATGTTGTTTAAATCTTAATTTCAAGTCGTTCGTAAAACCAACATACAAATCATTATCTACTTTACTTTTTAAAACGTAAGTATAATACATATTTTTTGGGCTCGCTCAGGCGAGGCGGGCGGGCAGGCCAAAATTTATTATCATTGCTTAATATCTAATAATGATTAAAAATGCTATAGCTAAGAATAATACTAACCACATCAAAATAAATCCAAAAAGCTGGAGCGCGTCTTTTTTCTTGCCGTCCAGATACAGCATCACGGGTCTCCCCAAAATCAAAGCTCCCGAAATTGCAGCGGAAATGACGAAGAGCAGAAGGAAAGCGATCGGAGCAATGATGACGGGATCAGGCTTCGCGCCGAACAGTTTCTGGATACCAAACATCAGGAGCGCGACTAGAGTTATGTAGACCCCCTCGCCCAGCGCCAAAAGAAAAGCGTGTTTGATGATTTTTTTGTCCATATTGTTGATCTTGCCTTAATTCTACGCCCAAACCGGCTAAAAATCAAAAAATCGAGGGAATGGAATTAAATAAAAAAACAGCCCGATGAGAGCTGAAAAGTAGTGCCTGAATTTTAGATCTGCCCGATTTCAACATTCCACTGAAACTTTTCGTGTTCTTTAAAATGGGAAAAGAGGTCAATGGCGGTTTTAAGAATTATCATGACTACCAAAGCCATGATTGGCGCCCCGAGACCTTTCACCAGAAAACCGCCGGCCAGAATCGTGAGATGCATAATTACTATTCTTTTATAGGGCTGGCCGAAAAGAGCGTCGGGTGAAATATTTTTGTATTCGCCCTTGCCAATGAAATTGGAAAAGTATGAAACCGTGTGACTCACAAAAAGTGACGCTCCGGCAGTTATCATGCTCCAAAAAGGAATATCCGGCGGTCCGAATACAGCAAAAACAAAGACCCCGTGAATAAGCGTGAACATTCCATAGTGCAGGATGAAAAATGGGATGAGTGTGACTTTGCTGTATTTGTTGGCTAGCACATTGTTAATCTCCGTATTAGTCCTTACTGTTGTCCCTTGGGCCTTTGCCATACGGAAAACATTGAAAAGACCGACTACCCAATTTTCTAGCCAATAGAGGAATAAAATTGCAAATAGGCTCCAGCCAAAAAACAAGACTCCGACTAGAGGAATAAAATTGACAACAATGAGAATAATGGCGGACGGCGTTATCATAAATTTACTTTTTTATTACATACTAAATTACATACTTCGAGTTTCCAGCTTAATATCCTTATATTATCACTAAATAAGCAATTATTCAAGCCAGCAAACGCAAAAACCTCTCAAAAAGAGGTTTCTTTCTATTATGCTTCGGGTAGCAAGCAATATTAGCCTGTTTGGAAAAATATACTATTTCTTCCCTTTCTTTTTTCCCATCTTCAAAATCCTCTTCACCTCTCTGTCAAAATCGGAAATGTAATTTTTGTTTTGCTCCACGCGATATTTTTCATATTCTTCCAATGCCAATGACTCGGCAACTTCATGACTCACTTTTCCCAAATCTTGCAAAATCGTATTCTCGCTAAATCGCAAAAAACTGTCTAATTTTTTAACCCAGTCTTTCATATGCATTATTTTGCCTCTGCGCGCCTGACTTTCCGCGAACACCAAATACATTTCAACTATCCTGTTTAATTCATCCAACTCGTTTTCATTCAAATAGTTTTTCGCAATCACCACATCAGTTTCCCGAATCGCGCCTTTTGGAGAATTTTTCCAAACCGTCAGTCCCATATTTGGTTTTGCGCTACTCACTCTTTCGGATATTATTTCCGCGGCAGTTTTACCGGTAATGGCGAAATGGAGCTTATTTTGGACTGTCGCAAAAAAATCTTTGGTAATATCGCTATTTGAAGAATAATCCGCGCTGCACTGCGCGTAAATATCCGTTATCTTTTGATACATTCGTCTTTCGCTGGAACGAATATCCCTAATTCTCGCAAGTTGTTCTTCAAAATAATCCTTGCCGAAAATTGTATTGGGATTTTTTAATCGTTCGTCATCCATCGTAAAGCCCTTGATAATATATTCTTTTAATCTTTCGGTCGCCCAAATACGAAACTGCGTGGCTTGCGCGCTATTGACCCGATAGCCGACAGAAAGAATAGCATCGAGATTATAAAATTTTACAGACTGATTTTGTGTTTTTTCAGCTATAGCTCCATGGATAGTGGTATGTTCCAAAATGGAACTAACCACTTTTTCGTCTAATTCTCCGCTTTCAAATATATTTTTCAAATGCTTGGTAATAGCTGGCCTTTGAACCCCAAATAGAAGTGCTATCTTATCTTGAGTCAACCAGATATTTTCATCGCGCAAAAAAATCTCAACTTTCACCTTCCCATTTGGAGTAGTATAAAGTAAAAACTCGGTAAAGCTGTTATTTGGAATAACTTGATTCTTTTTTTTCATAATTATTTTTTAAATTATAAAATACTTTTCCAATCCCTGACTTCGCGCACCGTATTTGAGCCGATATCGACCATTTTCACCGACCGGTTAAAATGGTTATCCACAGCCTGGCCGCTATTGATACAAGCCCTAGCAGCCCTGGCGATAACATCTTCTGCTTTTTGCCAATTTGGATAACCCAAAAGAGGCATCAGCTCCCGAGCTTCCCAATATTCTATGCCAGTTTTATCGACTTTTTTGATACTTTCGAAATCTTTATTCAGTGAACTTATCACAATCTCCTTAACCATAAATTTTTTAAAGTTATTTATAGTGATATTATATCACTAACATGCTCTTCGTCAATCCCCGCCCTGTGGATAATTTTATTTTTTCCAATCTTTAATTAAAACTCCCCCGCGGACGCGCTTGATGACTACTTTCTATTTTTCTTTCCACAATTTTCTGATTTTGCTACGTAACCTGCTACGTAACCAGACTTCGTTAAAACTTCGTCATGGCATAGCATATTACTTACTAGCCCCGCCCGCCATCGCGAGCCTCTCTATCCCCAGCCCTAGAATTTATTTTAGCATTTTTACCACCAGACCAGTCATTAAATCTTTCTTCTTTGGATTGCTCTCAGCAATCAAAAGCGTGATAGCTGTAAGCGCGTTTGGATTGATATTTCTCATTGTTTTTAATTTTGTCTTGCGTAAAAACCAAAGAAACGCAAAAGCGTTTGCACATCCGTGACGGCCTTCATAAAGGCGTCGTAGTTTTTCGCGATTTGCTTGCGGTTAACGGTGTATCCCTTGGTGATATGCTCGCGCAAAATTTTGGTAGCCCATTGGCGAAATATGGTTGCTTTCTTAGAATTCACTCGATACCCGACTGAAAGAATTACATCCAGATTAAAATACTCGACTTTATATGTTTTTCCGTCAGCAGCAGTTGTTGCAAAAAATGCAACAACTGAATTTCGCCTTAACTCGCCTTCGTTAAATATGTTCTTTATATGTCTTGAAATCACTGATTTATCGCGGTCAAACAAGCCTGCAATCTGATCAAGATTGGCCCAAATCGTTTCACGGCTAAAATCACCCCTAAGCTCAATCGCTCCGGTTTTTGACTGAAATATAACGATTTCTTTTTTAGTTTTTATCATAAATTTACTTTTTCCCCGGGCATACTTAAAATCCTCATCAAGAATTTCATTCAATATAAACATTTTGGCCTCTTTTGTTTATATTAGCAATAGTAATATAAACAAGCTTTAGACTGAAAATATTCTTCCTTTTTTTTCTGCTCATTTAATTTTATTACGTAGCATATTACTTACTAGCCACAATCAAAAACGCTACGGCCAAAAATAAAATCAACCAGAGCAATATGAATCCAAAAAGCTGGAGCGCGTCTTTTTTCTTGCCGTCCAGATACAGCATAACGGGTCTCCCCAAAATCAAAGCTCCCGAAATTGCAGCGGAAATGACGAAGAGCAGAAGGAAAGCGATTGGAGCAACGATAACGGGATCGGGCTTCGCGCCGAACAGTTTCTGGATACCAAACATCAGGAGCGCGACTAGAGTTATGTAGACCCCCTCGCCCAACGCCAAAAGAAAAGCGTGTTTGATGATTTTTTTGTCCATATTGTTACTCGACTTGCTGCGTAGCACCGCCTATTTATAATAACTTTTATACCCCGATTTTCCAGACGCCTTTTTCCAAAAAAGCCTCGATTGTCTGCCGGTTGGCCTTATTGATCAGATTTGAATGTGAGAGCTTGTTTGCTTTCGCATGTTCAGCTAGCGTAATGATTTTTTTGCCTTCGAGGTATGCCAGTCTTTTATAATAACTATTAGTCAGAGCCTTGCCCACCATTTCTTCCATGATTGCAGTCGCGCCTTTCCCGTCAAATTCCCTGAACGCTTCGTAATATTTTTTTCTGTCAATAAACTTTATGTTTATGGGAACGAAACCTTCCCGGATCAATAAATAATTATTAATCACCCGGCCGATGCGTCCATTGCCATCGCAAAACGGGTGGATGTGTTCAAACGTCAAATGCAACCTGGCTATCCGCTTAATGATATTTTCATGGCTCGCGGCATTATATTCCACCAGCATTTTTTCCAAAAGCCCGGTTACTTCTTTAGGGTTGGGAGCGATATAATTTCCCACGCGCACAAATTCATTATCCCTTCTGAATCTTCCGGCAATTTCATCACGGATGTTGGAAATCAACATTTTATGCAAAAACAAAACTACCTCGAGAGTAAGTTCTTTTTCTTTGGCCCGCTTGTCAATATATGACACAACCCGCGCCAAGTTTTTGGCTTCAAAAATCTCCCGTTCATTTATGTATCGATCCAGATCAATCTGCAAAAGTATTTTTTCCGTTTCTTCAAGAGTTAGCGTGCTGTTTTCTATAGCATTTGAGTTATAGACTTGTTCGGCCACCTCGGTTTCAGAGATAAGTTTAATAAGGGCTTCTTTTCCGATGGACGCCTCATAATATCTCTCTCGCAAAGAGTTTATTTTGTTGAAAACATTAAGTATTTTTGCCATATATTACCATTATACACCATTTCACGATTTTGTCAATATAATCGTGAAAATAACCACAAAACTACCTATTTTTCACGATTTTAGCATTGTTAAAACTTAAGATATGGCTTATTTTAGGCATTTTTCATTTTTTTTCCAATACTTAATCGGCACACCTGTTTCGTTGGATTTTTTGTTCGCCATGGTTCGACTTCGCTCACCACAAGTGTTTTTTGTGAACGCTCATGATGTATGTAATTAATTACTTATTTAACCGGCTGCATTTCTTTAGTTTTCAATTTCAGGTTTAAATCTTTCCAGTTTTTCTATCGCTTCCTCGTCGCCTTCAAAATACAGCTCCGCTTTCTCATCCATTCCAGATATTTTCTTGCTAAGCTCCATGACCTCATCGTTGATATTATCAACTAATTTTTGCTGTTCCTCTATTTTTTTGGCGTTGGAAGCGGGGTTCTCTTCCAGAATGGCGAGTTTGGCCTCCTCGATTTCTAAAAATTTAGTCCTTTCCTTAATTCTATCAATAATATCCTCCTTACTTCTCTTTTCCTTTTCGGCCTGTTCTAAAAATACCGAATAATCCTTATTGTTTTTCCCACCTATTCCCTCGATGGGGAATTGCCAATTTTCTATTTTTTGAGCCATATTTTTATCTTACGCCAAAAAAGCCTGCAAATCAAAACCCTATTTCAGTTTAATCTCCTTCACTGCTTCTCCCCCCAGTTCTTTTTTGAGTTTGCGCAGAATCAGGTTTTTATTCAGCCAGAGTTCTGAAGCCCAGGCCGAGCTTTCGGATTTGATGTGCAAAATATTTTTGCCGAAATAATCCGGTTTCAGTTTCGCGGCGCCGACATTGCCGAATTCCTCCTGAATGATTTTTTTAAAAACATAAAAAATATCTTTTTCGGTAAAAGTCGCTTGGCGCGAAATCTTCGCCCCGCTCATTTTTTTACTAAGAAGGCTCTTGATTGATTTCACGGCTATTTATTTTTCTCCAAATAATTATAGATGCTCCGCGCGGCAATGGCTCCTTCAGCGCAGGCGGTGATCACCTGCCGGAATTTGTCCGAACCGTCCGTAATGTCGCCCGCCGCCCACACGCCCGCAATGTTTGTAGCCGCGTCCGGATTTATTTTTATATAACCCTCCTCATCTGTTTCCAATTTTAAATCGGCGGCAAAATTAAGATTTGGCACCGATCCGGCTTCAATAAAAAGCCCGCCGATATTGAGTGTTTCTGCCTTTTTGTATATTTTATCGAGTTTTACTTTTTGCAATTTTTCCGCGCCTAAAATTTCCAAAATATTTGTGTTATAAATTACTTCGACTTTGGGATTTTTTTCAATTAAATTTATCCAGAATGGTTCGGCGCGCAATTTGCCGCGGCGATAAATTAAATATACTTTTTCGGCAATGCCTGCGAGATATACCGCCGCGCCGGCCGCGCTGTCGTTCCCGCCGACTACCGCCACGGTTTTATTTTTATAAAAAAAGCCGTCGCAGGCCGCGCAATAAGACACGCCTTTGCCTAAAAACTCAACTTCCCCCGGAATATTTAATTTCCTGTGCTTAGTTCCGGTGGCCAATAAAACTGCCGAGCTTTTTATCCGCCGGCCGGCGGATTCTTTCCTTTCAATTTCCAGTTCAAATTCAAAATCTGTTTTCTGAATATTTTTAACCCGCGCCGGCCGGATTTCCACGCCGTATTTTTGCGCGTGACGCGCCAGTTTTTGCGAAAAATCAAAACCGCTCGCGTCTTCAATGCCCGGATAATTATCAATCAAGTGCGTTTCGGCAATCAGCCCGCCCAAGAGTTCGCCGATAATAATATGCTCCACGCCATAGCGCGAAGCATAAATTGAAGCCGCCAGCCCCGCCGGCCCGGCGCCAATAATTATCAACGGGTATGTTTTGGTTTCTGGCATGTTTAATTCTTTATCGGCATTACGATATAAATATAATCCTCCAGTACCTCGCCGGTTTTTTCATCGATCTCCTTGAGCGCCACCGGCGCGGTTCCACTGTTTGCCAAAATGGCCACCTGCGAGGTTTCAATAGTGCTTATTCCATCTAAAAGATAGCGCGAGTTAAAAACAATATCCTGATCTTCTCCTGTGATGTCTAATTTGAGCTCTGAAACATTTTCCCCAATCTCAACGCTCCTGGCCTCAATTGAAATAATCTTTTTCCTCTGGTCAGTTTTTAGCCTGATCTCACTAGTCTTCCCGCTGGCAAAAATACTCGCCATTTTAATCGCCCCCTGGAGTCCGCTTTTTTCTCCTACCATCCTAGTTTTGAAATCTTTGGGCATTATGTGCTTATAATCCGGATATTTTCCATTAATCAGGCGGGAAACCAGCGTTGTTCCGTTTACTTCAAAAAAAACTTGCCCCTCCTCAATGGTTATTTTCACTATTGTGTCGTCCTCGGTGATAATCCGTCCCACCTCCAATAAAGTAACCGCCGGAATAATAACGCTTTCTTTTTTAGAAATTAAGGCTTGATAAAGCTCTTTGTTTCTGTTTTTTTCCGAAATGGCCAACCTGTATTCTGTCAACCGAAAACTGTCTGTGGCCGCAAAAAACAGCTCTTTTTCGCCAAAAAGCACATTTACCCCGGTTAATTCCTGTCTGGTTTCATTCAAGGCCACCGCGGAAACCACTTTTTTTATAATTAAGGCCATTTTTTCGCCCTCTATTTGCAGCTGCGGTTCGCTTTTCTTCTTTGGAATTAAGGGGAAATCTGTGGCCGGCAAACCCTTAATTAAGGCTTTGCTTCCGCCACTTTTTATCTTAAGCGCTTGATCATGCCCCTCTATTTCGATATTTTCCCCTAATAGCAAATTATTCACGAAATTACTTAATAATTTCGCCGGTAGGGTGATTTTACCCTCTTTTTCCACTTTAGCTCCAATGTTCACAACTGCTCCCATTTCCAAATTTGTGGCTGAAAAGGATAATCCCTTCTTATCCGCCTCTATAAGGATGTTATTTAAAATCGGCAAGGTTGTTTGTTTAGCCACAACCCGCTCCGAATTAAAAATAGCCTTTTTAAAATTTTCCTGAGTACATATTAATTTCATAATATTATATAAATATTTATAAGCAACTATTATTATATGGGGAAAAGAAAAAGAGAGATTAGGGGGTTAAGTTATGGCAAATAAAGCATTAGAGGTAAATATTTTAGGGGACAACATGTGGATAAGAGAGGTGTTTAATGGAGGACGACAGGTTGAAATAATTTTGGAAAAAATATAATGCAAAAGCAAGGACAGTTAAATAACAGGTAAGGCAGGGGTAAGGCACCGGCATAGTAACAAAAAAACGGCTTTATCCACAGGATATTAACTTAAAGAATAAATCTTTTCTCGCAGGAGGGTTATATCCTCCAACAGCTTCATGTCCTCCTCCAGCTCCTTGGTGATTTTTTCAAAAGCATGGATGGCAGTGGTGTGGTCGCGGCCGCCCAGCTTTTCCCCGATGCCAGGGAAAGAATATTGGAGTTCTATGCGCATCAGATACATCGCAATTTGTCTGGGCCTTACCACCTCCTGTTTGCGTCCTTTTACAACCAAATCTTCCTGGCTAATGTCAAAATAGTCAGAAACTGCCTTAATAATATGGGTATGGGTGATCCCCTTCTTTTTTCCGCTGGAAATAAGCTCGGAAAGCACCGCGGTGGCAAATTTAACATCCACCACATCTCTCTTGAGCAGCTGGGCGGAAACAGCGACGCGCGTAAGCGCTCCCTCTAATTCCCGGATATTATGAGTGATGTTGGCGGCAATAAATTCCAGAGCTTCGTCATTGATCTCGAGGCCGTCAACGGCCGCTTTTCTGCGTAAAATAGCGATTCTAGTTTCCAAGTCCGGCCGCGAAACATCCGCAATCATGCCGCCCTCAAAGCGGGAGCGCAGGCGCTCCTCTAGAGTAGGGATAGCCTTGGGCGCTCGGTCGCTGCTTAAAACAATCTGCTTGTTTAATTGATAGAGAAAGTTGAAAATATGAAAAAATTCTTCCTGGGTTTTTTCCTTGCCGGATAAAAACTGAACATCGTCGATAATTAAAAGGTCTATTTTCTGGTAATGATCCTTAAAAAGGGCGACCTTTTGGTTTTTTATGGAGTCAATGAGTTCGGTGGTGAATCTTTCTGAAGTTATATATTTTACCTTGCGGGAGGGATTTATTTTCAAAACCGCATTGCCGATGGATTGGAGTAAGTGCGTTTTTCCCAAGCCCACGCCGCCATAAATGAAGAGCGGGTTATAGACTTTGCCCAGATTTTGGGAAACCGCGTAACAAGCGGCCCGCGCCAATTCATTACTGCCGCCAATTACAAAATTATCGAAAACATACTTAGGGTTCAGGTTGCTTTCTTGGCTTATTCTAGCTATTTTTTGAGGATAATCTGTATTATCGCCAACAGGATAAACACGGGAGCCAGCTGGGATAATCGCATCAACCGAGGCATTTTTTTGGCCAAAGTTTTCCGGAGAAGCAATTATGCAGGAAACCTCCTTAATTTCCGGCTTTATATTGCGCAGAGCGCGTAAAATATAGAGATTATACTTGTTTTCCAGCCATTCCTTGGCAAAGCCATTGGGAACGCCAATGACAACCTTGTCGTTTTCAGCGGACAAGACATAGGTGTTTTTAAACCAAGTGATAAAGTTAGCCTTGGAGATGGAGAGCTCTATTTCTCCCAGGGCGGCCTGCCAAAGTTCTTCGTTAGCCATGTGATAATATAATTAGGTTGTTAAAAAAGTATATCACAGTAGCGCCAGGGCGCCTAAGGCAAAAAGATGATCAACCTGTTGATAACCTGTGCATTTTTTATTATAAAGGGAAGGGAAATAAAAAGTAAACCCCTGCGCTAAAAAATTGACTTTTAGCTTCTGCGTTGGTACACTGGGAGGTAGTAAAAAATTAGAAAAAAACAATGAGTCAAACTTACAAGCCGAAAAAAATTAGGCGCCGGAAAAGACATGGGTTTTTGAAACGCAACCAGACCAAGGGAGGGAAAAAGGTGCTGAAAGCCAGACGGCAGAAGGGACGGAAAAAATTAACCCAGGTATAATCCCGTTACAACTTAATCCATCCTGGTTGTAACTTGATTAAGCTAGCTTTGCTCGGGATATTTTTTAATACAAGGATAACTACAATTATTTAAGTTGTAACGGGATAAAAATATGTTGCCGGCGGAAAAACGATTAGTTGACAAGAAGGATTTTTCCAAGGTTCAGCGCACCGGCCGGCGTTTTTTCCGGGATTTCCTGCAGTTGCAATTTACGGAAAATGGGCAGAATAAAACCAGAATCGGGGTTGTAGTGGGAATGCGATTTTCTAAAAAGGCGGTGGAAAGGAATGCTTTAAAAAGAAAATTGCGGGAAATATTCAGACAGGAACTAAAAAACATAAAAGAAGGAACGGATATTGTGGTGTCGGCAAGGGGCAAGGCCGGTGGGAAAGAAACTTATGCGGCAATTGAAAAGACAGTCGCCAAACTGATTGAAAAAAGTAATCTATTAAACAAGAGCTAAAAAGAAACAATGTTTTTATTTGACGCAATTATATATAAGCCGATTTATAACCTGTTGATTTTTGTCTATTCGGTCGTGCCTTTCCGCGATTTTGGCGTGGCTATAATTCTGGTAACAATTGTTATTAAGCTTCTGCTTATTCCTCTAAGCAAGAAACAAATTGAATCGCAGAAAAAAATGCAGGAGTTGCAGCCAAAAATAAAAGAATTGCAGGCCAAGCATAAAAATGACAAAGAAAAACAAAGCCGGGCGCTGATGGATCTATATAAAGAAAAGAAAACCAATCCTTTTTCCGGATGCCTGCCGATGATTGTCCAATTGGTTTTTTTAATCGCTATTTACCGGGTGTTATTTAATATTTCCGAGGCCGGCCTCAAGGTAAATATTGCGGATTTGTATGCTTTTGTGCCTGATCCGGGGCAAATCCATCATATGTTTTTGGGCATCATCGATTTGGCGTCGGTTTTAAATCTCGGCAGTTTGACGTTCGCTAATGTTCCGCAAATAATTTTGGTAATCATGGCTGCCGGCTCGCAATATATCCAGACAAAAATGCTGATGGGGAAACAGGTTGCGGCGCCCGCCGGCAAAGACGCGGATTTTTCGCAAATGATGTCCAAGCAAATGCTTTACTTGGGGCCGCTTCTCACTTTGTTTATTGGTATAAAATTTCCGGCCGGGCTGGCTCTCTATTGGCTGGTGTCAACGGTGTTTATGATTGCTCAGCAATATTATCTGGAAAAAAAGGAATTGCCGGAAGCTAAAAAAGTTAACTAATACTATTATGGAAAAAACTGGCAATATAAAAGAAGTGATTAAGGAAACAGTGGCGGAGCTTGTTTCCAAAATGGGCTTTAGCTCCGAGGTGGAAATCAAAGAGTCGGCTGGCGAAGAGGAAGACACAGTGGTTTGCAATATTAAAACCGCCGACTCTAATTTTTTGATCGGACAATACGGCGTGAATTTGCAGTCGCTCCAGCATATCGCGCGGCTTTTGGTGCGCCAAAAAACTGAGGAAAGAATAAATTTTACTGTGGATGTAAACTCATATCGGGAAGAAAAAAATGTTTCCATTGAAAAAATGGCGGAGGAAATGGCTGAACAGGCCATTCGTGAAAAAAGGGCTGTGGTTCTGCGCGCGATGTCTCCTTATGAAAGAAGACTGGTGCATCTGGCTTTATCGAAAAACAGCCAGGTTAAAACTGAAAGTATCGGCGAAGGCGAAGAGCGCAAAGTTGTCATCGAGCCAGCCGACTTAATTTAAAATTACCACTCATGGTTATTGCCAGAAAAATAGCTTACAATGTCCTGGTAAGCAGCGTTTCCAAATTTTTTTCAACGGCGCTGGCTCTGGTTTCTATCGGCTTTATTACCCGCTATTTAGGCAAAGACGGTTTTGGAAATTACGCGACAGTGCTCGCGTTTTTGTCTTTTTTCGCGTCGCTCGCTGATCTTGGCCTCTATCACATTTCCACCCGGGAAATTTCCCGTCCCGGAGCCGATGAAAAAAGGATTATGGGGAATATCTTTACTTTAAGGGTTATTTCGGCGCTGGGAATTTTAATCGTGGCTCCGATAGTCGTACTCTTTTTTGACTATCCCCGCGAAGTGAAGGAGGGCATCATGATTGCGGCGGCCTCTTTTTTGTTTTCGTCCGGCTATCAGGTTTTGAATGGCGTCTTTCAAAAAAATCTGGCGATGGACAGGGTGGCTATCGGAGAATTGGCAGGGAAAATAATCCAGGTGGCAACGGTTATTTTGGCCGTCAAATTTCAACTTAGCTTTGACTGGATTATCGCGTCGCTGCTTTTCAATATGATAGCCAGCTTCATAATTGTTTTTCTTTGGTCGAGAAAATATCTGCGCTTTAGTTTTCAATTTGATTTTTCATATTGGAAAAAATTTCTTAAGGAGTCTTTGCCAATCGGCATTGGATCGGTTATTGTTTTCGCCTACTTTAAAATGGACACCATCCTGCTTTCAATTCTCAAAACCAGCGAAGATGTAGGCATTTATAACGCGGCCTATAAGGTTTTGGAAAACATTTCCTTTTTTCCGGCTATGATTATCGGGCTGGTGCTGCCGATAATATCCAACACTATTTTTACCGATAAGGCCAAGTTCAGAGATATCTCTAATAAAACTTTTAAAGTGTTTGTTATTTTAGTGGTTCCGCTTATTGTGGGCACGCTTTTTCTTTCCAAGGGAATAATCCATCTGATCGGGGGCGGCCAGTTCGGCCAATCCGCGGCGGTTCTTCAAATTTTAGTTTTCGCCCTGGCGGCGATCTTTTTTGGAAATTTTTTCAACAACATTTTAATCGCCGGAAATTTGCAAAAGAAGCTGATGGGCATCTGGCTGGTAGCGGCGATCGGCAACGTCGGATTCAATCTGGCGCTTATCCCGAAGTTTTCTTATATGGGCGCCGCTTACATTTCAACCGCAACTGAAATTTTTGTAGCCGCCGCCGCCGGACTTTATGCCTGGAAAAAACTAGACTATGCCCCGAAGCCGGAAAAGATAACCGGGATTTTTCTTGCTGGCGCACTAATGGCGGTGTTTCTATTCTTCGCCCGGGGCCTTAATTTTTTTCTGTCCGCTTGCGTAGGCTCGGCTATTTATTTCACGGCGCTTTGGATTTTTGACGCGGTGAAAACTTCCGAAATAACCAGTCTGGTAAGTAAAAAAGGAGTAGAAGAATATGAGCAACTACCCTAAAATTTTTATTATCGTTCTTAACTACAACGGAAAGGATGTCATTAAAAATTGCCTGACATCCATTTTTAAAATTGATTATACTGACTTTGAGGTGGTTGTGGTGGACAATAATTCCACCGACGGATCTTTTGAGCTGGCCAAGGCCGGTTTTTCCAAAGCCAAATTTATCAAGAATGAAGAGAATCTGGGCTATGCCGTCGGCAATAATGTCGGCATCCGCTTTACGCTCGAGAGGATGGCAGATTATGTGTTGCTGCTTAATAATGACACGGAAGTGGAAAAGGATTTTTTGACCAAGCTTGTGGAAGCGGCAGAAAAAAACGAAAAAATTGGCATTGTCAGTCCGGTGATATTCAGCAAGCACAGCCGGCAGATCTGGTTTTCCGGGGGAGAAATAGGCTGGCTTCAAATGAAAACCATACACCGAAAAGAGGCCTCATCCGCGGATAGTTATGAAACCGGGCTTGCAACCGGATGTTCTATGCTGGTGCGCGCCGCGGTTTTTAAAGAAATCGGGCTTTTGGATGAAGATTTTTTTCTTTATTGGGAGGATGCTGACTTCAGCGTGCGGGCCAGGAAAGCCGGCTTTAAGATCAGCGTGGTTTCCGGATCCTGGGTTTATCATCTTGAAAAAAGCGAGAGCAACTTAAAACAAAAAACATACTGGCTGGTTATTTCCGGACTGATTTTTTTCCAAAAAAACACGCCCCTCTTGTTCAAGCCGTGGATAAAATTTTATACGGCGCTGCGCAAGATAAAAAATAAATTCGATCTGAAATTCAAAAGAAATGATTTGGCGGAAATTGTGCAAAAAGCCTACAAAGATTATGGCAACATAAAGATATAAAGTATGTCAATTTCTTGCATATGCAATGATTTGACATAGTCTGGAAAAATGAATCCGAAACTTTCAATTATTATTGTCAACTACCAAAGCGAAAAATATCTGGCCAAATGCATTTTTTCTATCAAAGAAAAAATTTTAGCCGTGGAATATGAAATAATTGTGGTTAATAATGATGACTTGGACATCCAATGTCCAAGCGAAGCAAGGCTTATAAATACCGGCAAAAATATTGGTTTTGGCGCGGCGTGCAATTTGGGCGCGCGCATGGCGCAAGGAGAAATTTTATGTTTTCTCAATCCGGATACGGAGATTGTTTCAGAAAATATCTTGAATTTATTGAGTGAATTTGAAAAAGATAAAAAACTGGCGATAGTCGGACCGAGACTGGTAAGGGAAAATGGAAAAACGCAGTGGTGGTGCGCTGGGGAAGAGTTTACTCTTTGGCGGCTGATTAAAAACAACATTGGTCTAATTGACAGTAAAAAAATTTGGGAAAGCCAAAAAGATGTTGCTGCTGACTGGGTTAGCGGTGCCGCGCTTTTTGTAAAAAAGGAAATTTTTGAAAAAGTCGAAGGTTTCGACGAAGATTTTTTTATGTATTTTGAAGACATCGATCTTTGCCGGCGCGCGCGCCAGCTCGGATACAAAGTTCTCTATTTTCCGAAATTTACGATTAAACATTTTGGCGGCAAGTCCTTTCTTGACAAAAAAACGCAGAAAGCCTACTATTATAAATCGCAACGCCGATATTTTAGGAAGTACTTTTTAAAATATTAAAAACAAAAAGGGGGAACCATGAAGATTGAGGCATATGTCAGCATAACCTTCTGCAATTTGATTACGGGTGAGGAAAATGGAGTGGCTTCTTTTACAAAAAATATATGGAGAAAGCACATTCCGAGGCCTGGAAAGAATGTTCAAACAAAAGTGGGTGGCGGCTCTATCTTTGGCAGAAAATGCAGTTATAAGTTCAAAGTTAGACAGTCGGGAGTATTAACAGAGAGGTTTGGTTTTATAAACCTAATGCCTGAAAAGTTTTCCACTTCTTTTGAAAAGGAATTTCTTGAGAACTGGAAACGGGTCGAAATGCCAAAAGGCATAAAAGGCATCAAATATGCTTGAAAATATTATAAAAATTCTCAATAGCTGTCGTTTTAAATTGGCAGCTATTTTTTTGCGCGAAAACCCAAAATATGCGAGGATTAGGGCATGATATACAAGCTTTTATTACTCTTTTGCCTCTACATCCCTTTCCAAATCGCTCTTAATCCGGCGGAGGGGGTGGACTTGGCTTCCGGGAGGGTGTTCATCCTGATTTTGGCTTTAATGTGGCTTATTTCGGCTCTCAAAAACCGCCAGGTTTGTGTGCCGGTCCGAATTCAGACCTTTTTAATCCTCTCTTTTCTCTTTCTGAGCGCTTTTTCGCTTTTGTGGGCCAGAAATACGGATTGGAGCCTCCGGAAACTCTTGTTTTTACTTTCAATATTTCCAATTTACTTCATAACTACGGCAATATCGAAGTCCGACTTCGATAGGATTAAAATTATCAAATTTCTTACTTGGGGCGCGGGGCTGGCGGCGCTGGTCGGGCTGATTCAATTTGCTCTTCAATTTATTTGGGGGCTAAATAATATTTTGAAATTTTGGGCTGGCACTATCGCGCCTGTTTTTTTGGGAACGGCTTTTTCAGAGGCGGTGCTGGCCTACCCTAGCTGGCTGGTGAATCTGGGCGGAAAAACAATTTTTCGCGCCACTGCAACTTTTCCTGATCCGCATATGCTTTCGATTTATTTGGGGATGGCGCTGCCGTTGGCGCTGGGATTGTTTTGGACATCGGATGTCCAAGCGAAGCGGGCAAAGGACATCCGATGTCTTGGCGGCCGAAAAATATATTTAATATTATCCGGGGTGATTCTTTTGGCGGACCTGCTGTCGTTTTCGCGCGGAGGCTATATCGGTCTGGCAGCCGGGCTATTATTTTTTTTGGCAGTTATAGTTTGGAAGAAAAAAGTGAATTTCAAAAAAGCTTTAATTGGTTTCGTGTTGATGTTCGTTTTTTTCGTGTCTATTTTAAATAGTCCGATCGGCAATCGTTTTCTGACAAGCTTCAACGCCAAAGAAGGATCTAATCAGGGCCGGCTTGAAATGTGGAAGGAAGCTGTTGAAATAATTAAAAATAATCCTTTAGGAGTCGGGCTTGGTAATTATGCGCTGGAAATAAAAGCCACAGCTGATTACAGAGAGCCGTTCTATGCGCATAATCTATATTTAGATATTGCCGCGGAAACCGGAATTTTGAATACTATAATTTGGATAGCGCTCATTATTTTTTCGATAAGCGGTTTTATAAAAAAATCAAAGAGTAATGTTATATGGCTGGCTGGAGCAACGAGCCTGGTTATATTTTCCGCGCATTCTCTTTTTGAAACAGCCTTGTTTTCGGTGCAGGCCCTGCCGTTTTTGTTAATTGTAATCGCGCTAGGCGCGGTGAAAACAGATGGAGAAAAATAATAAAATAACCGAATTTTTAATCTACGCGACAATTTTTCTTTTGCCGGCTTACTTGGTTAAAGTTTCTGTTTTTGGCGTTCCGACAAACGCACTGGAAATTTTAATGTTGGCTGTCATTGCCAGCGGGTTTATTTTCCTAGAGCCGAGCTCTTGGAAACTCCAAGAGCTCGGCTCTAGGAGGAAGATTGTGCTTTGTTTAAGCCTCATTTTTTTAGGATTATTGATTTCAATTTTGGTGAATAAAAATTACGCGGTCGGCTTCGGGATTATAAAAAGCTGGTTTATTTTACCACTGCTGTTTTCATGGATAGCCACGGCTGGTATCCCGGAAGAAAAAAGAAAAAATATTTATTATGCTTATTATTTTTCAGCTTTGACGGTGGCTATTATAAGTTTGGGATATTATATTTACGGGGCAGTAACTTTTGACGGCAGACTGCAGGGCATTTTTAATTCTCCAAATTATCTGGCGATGTATCTGGTGCCGGGACTGATAATTAGTATCTGGTATTTAGTATTTAGTATTAAAAAACGGGATCAAAAAAAGAAAAAGACCTTCGCGGTTATTGGCTTGGCTGTAATTTTGGTTGCTCTTTATCTGACTTATTCTTACGCGGCGTGGATAGCGCTTATATTAAGTTTAGTGATTACTATAATAATAAAAAATAAAAAAATAAACAAAAAGATAACAACTGGAGGCTTAATAATAATATTTATTTTGTTTATCAGCCAGCAGAACACGGAAAAGCTCAATAATATCCAAAGCTCGCCTCACTCATCGTTGGCATCGCGCGTTATGATTTGGAACAGCGCGGCTAAAATTTTAGGAGACAACATTGCTTTTGGCATCGGACCGGGGAATTTCCAGCAAAAATATCTGGAATACCAGAAATATTTTCCGCCCTATCTTGAATGGGCGGTTCCGCATCCGCATAATTTATATTTAGCCTGGTGGCTGTATGGCGGGATGTTGAGCTTTGTTGGTTTTATAGCTTTAATTTTTTTCTGGCTCAAGGAAATGCTGGGCAAAGAAAAAAACAGCCTGTGGGCTATTTCTTTCGCGATTATGCTTTATTTTTTAATTCACGGCCTGGTCGACACAACTTACTTCAAAAATGATCTGGCGGTTATTTTTTGGCTTAATTTTTTTATAGGTCTATTTTATACAACTTCCCGTCCGCGCGATTAATGAAAAAAAGCAGGCTTTCGTCGGAATTCAAAAATAAATCGGTTGCGTCATATTGGCCGCTGATTTTATCCAAGGGGATGATTCTTGACTTTTCTCCATTGGCGACATTAACTTTCCAGAAAGTATCCGTGGAAAGGAATTTTTTATCGTTGTAATCATTAGGGAGAATAGCGTTGGCCGGAACATTTCCCGGGAGGGCGTAATAAACGGTTTTATTGTCGCGCGACCAAGCGGCCTTGGAAATAAAGGTAGGAATGTCCAGATTTTTATATTCTCCGCCCCGATCATTGGCAATTGCCAGCTGCATCCGGGGGCTGGCTTTTTCCTGAGAGCTGCTAATTAAGATCAGGTTGCCGTCGGGGCTCCAGAGATAATCAGCGCCGAACTTTCCGGCCAATATGGTCTTTTTTTCCCCGCCGATAATCGGAGTTGACAGGAAGGATGTTTCAAAAAAAGCGTCCGGTGAATTCCAAAAAGAAAGCAGGCCGGTCTTGGGGATGGGAGCCAGAGAGAGGTTGCGAAAAGCAATGTCGGTTATTTTATTCCAATTGGAGCCGTCCGGATCGGAAATATTGAGTGTCCGTTCTTTGGTTTTAGGATCGAAATATTTGTAAATAATTTTATTGTCATTCTGCCAGAATACGGTGTCCAGGTTTTCCTTGAGCTGGACGCCCTGGTTTTTTCCGTAGTCGTAATAATAAAATTTATTTTTGCCGTTGTTTTCAAAGCGGGTAATTACCTTGCTGGTATCGGGCGACCAGGCTATGGAAACGAGACCCGGGAGTTCCTTGTCGCTCAAGATTTTTTTATTAGTGCCGTCCAAGTTTATTTGATAAGCCCGCCCGTCGTTTTTAGAATAATATTTGACGGCGTTTTTTTCCGGCGTGAGCACCGGGGCCAGCACGGCTTCATCGCTGATGGCTGTGATTTGCGAAGCAGATGTTTTTGGAACGGCAACCGGCTCGGTTTTTTCTTCCGTCGGCGCGTTGGATGGAGGAGTTGTCTTTTTGAAAGAAAAAGAATAAATGCCCCAGAAAATCAGGAGAAAAGCCAAAATGGCGGTGGAAGCGATGAAGATTTTTTTAGAGGGGGTCATAAGTAATTAAACGGGTCTATTGATTAAAAGATTTACCATTTGGGCAAAAACTAAGTCCGTAATTTTGTCCCGCAGCCTGTTGATTTACATTGTAAGGAACGCCCAGAGTAACTTTTAAAGAGCAAGCTTGATCCTTGGTTATGCCCAAGGCTTGCAAAAAATCAACTTCTGCTATATCTCTGGCTGTCTGGATATCTGGATTTTGAATGGCTATAATAAAGCCTTCGTCTTGTGGATAAAAATCCATATGATAATCGTTAGTTTCTTTGAAAGCAACGCCATTGCCGGGTAAATCTGCCACCGGATTTTTGTAAAGATTGTTAATTTCAAGACTGCCTTGAGATATGGTAATAACCATTTTTCCAGAGTCTTTTGGGGGAACAACAAAGTTGCTTGTTGGAGATGAGCCGGGTTGTTGTGTCTGTGGAGGCGTTTGGGGCTGTGCCAACGGCTTTTGTGGATTAGAGCGGAGAGTTATAAAAAAATAGACAGCAACCACCAAAAGAATGATTGAAAAAACAACGATAATGAGTTTTGTATTCTTGGACATATATAAGATTAGATTATTTAATTATCAGAGAAAAGATAGTTTAAAAATGACAGCCTTTAACAGGATCAGTATTAGCCCCCCAAGCATTCCAACCGCTGGCCTTGAAAATAGCACAAGCCTCCTGGATGTTTTTGGTTGAATCTTGCGCCAGGGAAACGCACTGATCGTATTTGTTTTGATCAGTGACGGAACAAGCATAATTCTTGCCCGAAAAAGCCGAAGTGCAACCGTTGCCGATGTCATGAACGGTTAAGTTAATTTGAAATAATCCCACAGAAAACGATTGTCCCTTTTTGCATTTATCGGATATGCTTAGGGCTCTTGGATCGCCAACGCTTTCAGCGTTGCAAATAGCCGAAGCTTTTTCTGCGTTTGTCGCTCCAAAACAGGAACTTTTCAGATTATCAACTGAACAAGGGCCGGTAGTTAGTGGTACGCATTTGCCAACGCCACTGGGCGCTCCCGTTGCTCCTGTGGTTGTGGCCCCTGTTCCTGTACCAGATATCCCTGCTACTGGAGCCAGTTTTTTCATTTTTACCAAATCAGGATTAATCGCAAAAAGCAAAAGATAAGCGGTGAGCGCCATAATAACGCCCACGATCGCGTCGGTAATGATTTTTTTGGCTGTTTCCATCGAACTGTTATTGCCGGCGGAAGTGATGTAGGTGTAGCCTCCAAAAACCAGCATAAACAGCGCCACAATCCCTACCGCCCAGATCCCGAACTTGTAAATAGCTGAAACATAAGTATAAAAATCAATCGCTTGTGAAGTTTCCTTGTCCGAGCCGGGAATTTTTTCAAGAGGGACATAATTAAAAGGACCAGTTGTTTGGGCGCTGGCAAAAAAAGGTAATGACAGAAAAACTAACAGAAAAAGAATAATAATTATTTTTTTATTCATTTTTGTTTTAATACGGTTGCTACTTTTATTATAGAAAATGCAAAGCGATAACGCAAGAATTTTTTATTCTTCTCGCGTTCCGAGGTTGAGACTCATGGTGATCCAGAAAACGGCCAAAATTAACATAACGGTAAGCACAATGCGGAACAGGAAGCTGATATAAGCCGGCAGTCCGGTGAAAATGGCGGCCAAAAATTTGCGCGGAACGGACTTCTGGGCTCCCGGTACTCCGGCTAAACTAGCCATTTGAATTTCAATGCTGTCAGACATAGTGCTTTCAGAAAATTCGCTCATCTGCACTCCTTCGTTAAGATTTAAAAATTTCTTGGTGTTATTGTCCTGCGAGTAAAGAGCTCTTACGGAAATATTATAAATTTCTCCCAATTGTTTGGCGGCTGGAAAAGTTAATGCTCTGCTTGAAGAAACAGCTGCTCCAAAGTAGGACATATTTTCAGGTGTCAGCGCCACTCCGTCGATATACCAAAGAAGATCTTGTGCGAAAGGATTATTGAGAATGGGGATGAGCGAAATAGTTGATCCCGGGGCGGCCTGGAAATTTTTATCGCTATAATCCGGCCACGGCGTTCCATCAAGATCCAGGTAATTTCCCAAAAGAACGGGCCGGCAAGCGGCAGTGTCGGAGGAAATAATTTTTATTTCCGGATCAACGACTTCAAAATTTTTAGTCAGAGTTATTTTTTCTCCCGCAGCATTACTGGCGGTAAGCGATACATCATATTTTACTCCTTTTTCTTTTAAAACCGGAAAAAAGGCTATATTAGTGTTGTCGCTGGTAGTTTTATTACACTCTCCTGAGAGGCACGATCCGCCGCTAGGATAGTTTATAGCCTTAATAGGATTACCGTTTACCGTCCAGGCAAAATTCGTGTAGTTTTCTTTGGCCACTGACATTCCGACAATCTCATTTTGTACTATCGGACAGAAAGCTTTGTCCATGCCGGCTGCGCATCGCTCAGCTTGCTCTAAACTTAAAACCAAAATCGGCGATACCGCGACTGAAAAAACACTAATTTTATTGGAAGTCAGGGAAAGCGGGATTATGACATTCGAATGGCCTTCTCTCTCGCTGTCTGCGGAACTGTTTTCCGTAACGCTTAATTTTACTTTCAAAAATTTTGGCGCTGGATCTTTAAATTGCGGCTTAAATTTGATTGAAGAGAGTCCCGCTCCCGTAGTCTGGCCGATTCCAGGGAGCTCTGATTTTAACAATGGATCGCCCCAGCTGTCCGGGTTGATAACATCGCTTTTATATACCTGCCAGGCATATTTCAAAATATTTTGGTCATTGGCGTTGGTAATGGAAGAATTAACTACGATTTCCGTGGCGTTTTCTCCCGTCGGATCATTGATAGGAGAAGTCGGAAAATAGGAAAGTAAAACATCAATTTTTTGCGACTCCCCGCCTTCGGTGGGCGAAATAAGATTGTCTTCCAGACATTCATTGAAATCGTCAATGTCCGCGTCGGAGCCGATATTTTGCACACTGGTTGTGGTCGTGGTTGTCGGTCCGGAAATTATATTGTCGCCGCTGTCCCTGACAGTTGTCGTGGTGGTAGCGACAGTGGTTATTTCGGCGGTAGAATCACTTAAATTAACTACAGTGGTTGTTTCCGTGGTCACCTCAACGGTAGTTTCGTTGCCGGTAACGGGATCAGTAGTAACCACAGGATCAGATACGACCGTGGCTGTGCCGTTTGTCAGGTTTGCTAAGGAATCACTGGTTTCATCCAGGGAATCCGAAACCGAATCACAGGTCTCGTTTTTGAGCGTGGCCCACATTATTTTGTAAGACGCGTCCGGCGACTGGGTAGGATCCATGGAAATTCCTTCCACGGCTACGCCAATCTTGTCGCCATTTTGATAGTTCCAGGTAAATTCCTCAATTCCCAGTCCGGCTACATTGGCTTCGTCCGTCTCTCCCGTGTTGGCCGTGTCGGGATTTTGCGGATCGGTTCGCCAGAATTTTTCTTCGTCTTTATTGAAAGAATCGTCGCCGGTTTCAAAATCATTGTTATTTTTTTCAGGAGCATTAGGGAAAAGATGCTTGCATTTATCCTCCGGGATATTGAAATCATCTCCGGTTTCAAAGTTGTGAAGGTAGCAGTGTTTTTCTGGTTCCGGATCCTTGCCTTGTTGATCGTCGCCGCCCAAATAGGCCTTGTAACCGTCATCATCCTTGCTGGTGGACGAATAATCGGCTTTCTCCCAATCAAAATCATTGCTGGCGATAATCCGGGCGGCTTCTATTTTCCAGTCTTCTATATCAATATCTCCATCGTCGTTAAGATCGCAGTTGCCATCCTCATCGCAGTCGATAGTTTTTTCCAAAGTTTTGTCAAAATGAGTTTTAACCCCATCGTTGTTATTATGCTTGAGATACCAGGTGTAATAAAGCCGGGAGATATCATTAAGAAAATAGATAGGCTTGGCGGCGGCGGTAACCTTCTCTCCCTCAGTCGGATTTCCCGGAGAGAAATCCAGAGAAACCTGGGGCGCTTGCTTTTTTTTGCGGGAAACATTCAAATTTTTTACCATTTCATTCGTTTCATCCTTGTTGAACCCAAGCGCGTCCAGCATGTTGTTGATGCCGGCCTTGGGATTGCCGAGAAAGGCGGTCATATCATAAGCTCGCGCGTTCTGGGTGCTTAAGGCGAAAAAAATCAAGAGGACAATCAGTGTCGGCAAAAATATTTTTTTGTTTATCATAAATTTTTAATAAGATGGATTAAATAACTATGCGTCAAGATGAAAAATAATAAGCCGGCCGCGTAGGAATAAATAAATGAACCGCTCTTATAGGAAACCAAGCTGCCCGTCAGAAAAAAAACAAGCAAGGGCAAGTCAGAAAGCGCAAGGCTGTTGTTTGACAGCAGAAAAATCAATAAGACTAGAAAAGAAAAAACAATAGACCAGATTCCAAACTTTTCCTTGAAAGAAAATAACGCGAAGCCTTGGGTGAAAAATTGTTGCAAGAAAAACAGGGAACTGACTATTACTAGCTCATAAAACAGGAATGCCCAAAACGAAACTGTTATCGCGTTCGGCAAGTTTGTATTTGAAAATGGGTAAAAATGTAAAAACGCAAAAAATAAAAGCAAGGAAAGCCCCAGGGCCGCGGATGACCACAGGATGCCAGGTTTAGGATTTTTCAAGTTGAATCCAAATTGGCTGAGAGATTTTTTTAGGATAAGCTTAATATACAAGATCGGAACGACTAGCAAAAAAAATAAAGTTTTTGTAAAAAATTGCGAAGTTCCGCTGGCGGGAAAAAAAGTTACCAGCAACAGGCAAAAAGCAATAACCGCCAAAGTTACGAGGTCTTCTCTCCAGGCGAGAATATTCAGTTTTTTATAATTAACCATATTTTTTACGCTGCAAATTCGGGTTGTGGAGAATAATTTGCGCTCTGCCCGGTCGCTTGCGCCTTTTTCTTTTCAGCGGCTTCGGCTTCTTTTCGCCTATCGTCCAAAGCCAGGTAAAAAACAATTATAACGATAGCTGTTTCAACCGGTAGAAAATTAAGTCCAAAAATTATTTCAACGGCCGTTCCCATAAAAACAACCCCAACTTTTTTAGCCCAGCGTTTTTTAAAAAAATTACCGGTAATGAACATAACCGCAAAAATAGTGATAGAAGCCATAAGGGTAATGACAGTGCCAATAGCGGGAAGAGAGCCGATTCCGACTAGATCCACAATATCTTTCAAGAGAGCGGCGGATAATGCGATGCCATAGAGCCAATCCATATAAGGATTGAAATATTTCATTAGGGCAAGTTTTCCTGCCACAAACTTAGCCTTTTTCAAGGGACTTTTTTCCATGCCTTTTCTTAGCTCTTTTAATTTATTGGCTCGCTCAATATTTTGTTCGATAGACATACTTTTATTCTGATTCAAAATCTTTTTTGGCTTGTTCAATTTCCAAAAGCTGGGCCGGATCGGTGGTGATAATCTGGTCTTCCGAATAGGAGGCGATAACCTTGATGGCCACATGCTTGGTGCCGGCGAAAAAAATGCCTTCGCCCACATTGCTTTCCAGAAGCAGGAATTTTTCCTGGTCGGTAAGGTAAAATGTTTCCGTAATCACATCAATGGCGGCCGGCGATTGCTTGAGCAGGAGCTGGATGGATGAATTGGTGACAATCGGCTTGCCATAGCGCGAAGCCAGAAAGTCATTGACATCCTGCGTGATGGTGGTGAGGCCGGTATAATATTTCCGACAGCGCTTGGCAATGCCGAAAAGAAAGGATGCCGCGTCTTCATATTTCATCATCACCCAGGCTTCGTCCGCCAGCACCAGCCTTTTTTTCAAGTTGGTGCGCATTTCGTTCCAGATGTATTGCAAAACTACATACATAGCAATCGGGCGCAGTTCCTCTTCCATATCGCGGATGTTGAAAACTACCAGCTGGTTGTCGACGCGCACATTGGTCGTGTTATTGAGAAATCCCGCGAAAACTCCCTCGGTATATTTTTCGAGTCTGGTTGCCATATCCTCGCCGCCCTGCATATTGCGCAGCACTTCATAGAGATCGGTCATTGTCGGAAAAGCTTCCCTGGCCAGAGCATTGAAATCGGTTTGCGAGGTTATGTCGCGGATGGAATAAGTTTCATGGATGGCTTTGTCTAAAATCGAATCTTCTTCCGGCGTGATTGAACCGAGCATAATATGCAGAAGGCCGATGAGATTAGCAATGTTATTGCGCAAAATATCTTCCGGATCCTCGCCCTCGATGAGTTTCGGCAAATCAAACGGGTTGATATGCTGGTCGGAATTCAAGGAAATTTTTACGAAAGTTCCGCCAACCGTATCGCACAAGTGCTTGTATTCATTTTCCGGATCGATAATGATGACATCGGTGCCGATCATCATCGAGCGCAAAACCTCCAGTTTTACCGTATAACTTTTGCCGGCGCCGGACTTGGCGAAAACCACCATATTGGCGTTTTCCATTTTGAAGCGGTCGAAAATTATCAAACTGTTGTTGTGGCGGTTGATGCCGTAAAGGATGCCCTCATCATTGGAAAGGGTCGAAGAAACAAAGGGAAACGAAGTGGAAAGCGGAGCTGAATTCATGCTGGTGCCGATGTCCAGTTCATCATTGGCGATGGGAAGCGATGAGACAAACCCTTGTTCCGATTTAAAAACGGCGGGTTTCACATAAACCAATTGCGCTTCCAAAATTGAAGTTATGGATTTTCCGATTTTTTCCAGCTCTTTTTCGTCCTGCCCATACATGGTGATGTAAAGTCCGTAGCGAAAAAATTTTTCCGTTCCCTGTTGGAGCTTGTCGCGCAGTTCTTCAATATCTTTGGCCGCGGTTTCGAGCGATGGATCGCGTACCAGCCCTTTTTCCTGCTCGATGTTGATCTGCGATTCAACTTGCGTGATGCTTTTTCGCAGCGACTTCAAAATTTCCGCGGTATCAATCGGATGGATAAACATGGAAATATCAATCGGCGCGTCAATATTGATAATTGGCGAAAACCAATTGCTGTGGAGATAACGCGGATAAGCGATAACAAAAAGCGTTTCCGCCAAAATTTCGCCGACGCGGATATAGCGCGGCATAACCTTGATGGCGGCCGGCGCGATCAGATCTGTAAGCTGAGCAATGCCCTCGCGGTAATATTTTTCACTGCGCAGAAGCTCATCCTGTTCTTCTTTGCCAGCCGGAGCGCTTTTTTTAGTTTTAGTAAAATTAAACATTTTATTTTAAATCAAGTTCCTTGATTTCTCCCAGTTCGGATAAATTAAAAACGGTCGGATTATACGCGTTGTAGAGGAGTTCCACGAGCTCCTGGGTCTGGAGCGGAGCCAGGCGCAGTCCAATGCCGGAAAGGCCGGCCATCACATGATCGACGCGCTGGAAAAGCTGGCTTTTGCAGGTTTCAAAATTCTCCCGTTTTTCAATAATGCCCTTTTTCGGATTAAGGACATTCAGGAAATTGCTGAAAAAACTTTTTTCTTCATTTTCAATGGGCGAAAACGGGACGATAATGTAAAAATTCTTGTCCATAATGTTGGAAACTTCCACCAGCTGGGTAATGAAATTTTTATATTCGGAAATCTGCAGGCGCAAAAGTTCGCCTGACTGTTCTTTTTCTTTTTCGCTCAAAAACTCCAGATAATGCTGCATATCCAACTTTCTGGAACTAATGATAATTTGCACCGGAAAATCCAGGGAATTCAGGAAATTCTGGTACTGGCTGATAATGGCATCCTGTTCGTCGGTGGATTTCAAATCATAATTTATGGAAGAAACGGCGATTACCGAGCGGAGCGACCCGTTTTTAAGGACAATTGCGTCTTCTTTGACTTCAGCGACATCCAAAAAACTCTGCGTGGCGGCAGTCGTGGTTTTTTTGGCTAATTTGTCCTGATGCAATATTTCCATAAAATTATTTTTGATCCAGCAATTTCGTTATCTCCGATATTCTATCATTATTTATAATCCTTGTATCGCGGGAAATGGTCTTGGCTGGGCGTGTCTTTTTCTGAATTTTAATAACATCCGGCACTCGCTTCCAAACATACATTTTCGGGCGGAAAAAAAAACGGACGGAGGAAAAAATGAAAGCGATGAGCGACATGTTGTTCGGGCGGTAAAAAGCCAAGGCTCCGAAAATGGCTATGACGGGAACTGAAGCCATAATGAAGGCGGAAATGTCGAGGATGGCCCAGAGAAAAATCAGCACTCCGCCCGCGCCGAACGACCAGCCCAGCTGTTTGGCAGTGAGCGGGCCGACAATTTTGTCTTCTTTGTCGATAAATTGGGGAATGTTGAATAACATATGCGTTAAATTCTAAAGGCTAAAGCTTAAAGTCTAAAGGAGGTATAAGATATTAAAGTAAAAACTTTTTATACTTATATACTTTTCAACTTTTAACTTTTTTTAGACTTCAGACTTGATACTTTAGACTTTTTTAAAACTACTCTCTTAAATCAACTACATTTTTCTGTAATAGTCTATTTTCTTCCTGCTTTGGCGCTATCGGCTTGATTACATATGGCTGTTCCTGTTTTTGTTCGTATGGCAATTTCTGCGCTGATGAAAATCTCACGCCGCTATGCATATCAGAGGAAAATCCTTGTGTCGGTGGAGTCTGGGTTTCAGGTTTCAGGTTTTGGGTTTCGGGTTGCGGCGCAAAAACAATTTGCTTCACATCCTTATTCACAGAAATAGGCAAATTTTCATCAAACGCTTTTAAAATATAAGCCAACTTGTTTCTGTCTTGCGAATTCAACCGCTTTCCGTTGGCGCTTTGGAAAAGATAAATGCCCCTGTCCATCGCCGTGTGTTTGTCGCGCCCGAGCGTGAAAGTGAAATCCGCCAGCCAGTTTTTGAGGCACGGCCGCGCCGGTTCCGGAAAATTTTTCAAAACAATTTTTTCGGATGTGATCAACTGCTCCCCAATTTCCGGATAAGCCTTTAGCGCGTCAGCGACAGTTATCTGAACCAGCTTGGCTTGCGAAGCTTCTTCCACCGAGTTGTCATTAATAATCTTTTGAATTACCATTCTCGAAATCTCCCGCGCTTTCGCCAAATCAATCGGTATCTCTTTAGCCAAAACCGCCGGCATATCCTCCAACTTCAACTCGCCGAAATAGTAACTTCTGATGGCTCTGGAAATACTACAGGTTTGTTGAGGTGCTAAATTGTTTATTTTTCCAAGATTCTTTATAGATTCCGGAACTTTTGGATCAGAAAGCTTGCCCTTGATTTTTTCAGGCAAAGCATCAAATTTTTCCCATCTTCTTGAAAATTGCTCCGTAGTTTCTCTTTCCATTGGTTGGGCAATGATGGGAGAAAAATTTGAAAATATTTTTAGATTATCAATTTGCATAACTTTTAAATTTAGATGGTATAATTTCTATTGGGAACAGCTCTTTTCCAGTCATTTCTAACGCCTCCGGTAGCTCTTTTGGCAACTTCTATGATAAAATTAGGATCGGATATCTTTTTGGTTTGCATGAAGTTATCATGAAACTCATCTTTATCCAATAAGTTGGTTTGTTTTGCAAGTTGGTCAGCGGTCATATTTTTTAAATTATCATCATAAGCTGCTGCAAGACCTTTTGTTGGAATCTCGTCGGCGATAATAAGACGCACATGTTTCTCTTTGACTTTTTCATCAAATAATTTTTTGTAAACCGGGTCATTTTCAATCGCTGCAAAAGCAGATTTGTAACGAGCTAAGTCTGCAGCCGGATTTGTTCCGTCTCCAAAACCATTTTTTTCAGCCATTTCCATGGCAGCTGCTTTGCGTTTTGCGGAATCATGGCTGTTGAGATGATCATTAAGTTGAACATCGCTTGCCCCGCCAATCTTCTTCCATTCCTCTCTAATTTCTTGAATTTTTTTGCGCTCCATTTCATCCAGTCGTTTTCGAGCGGCACCTCCCACGCCTGGAATTCCTGCAATAACAGTATCCTGCGCCTTATTGGTGAAGTCGCCGACTTTGCCTCCAAATCTGTTTCTGGCCTTAGCTTCTTCGCGTTTTTTGCGAGCTCCGGCAAAGGCATCATATTGTTTTTTAATCGCATTGTAACCGCTGAATTTCTTGCCAGCGCCTTTAATAAACTTCTGCGCGCCGCTTATGACTGCCGAACCGGCTGCCCCGCTCATGGAAGCAGCCATGCCTATGCCCATCCAAAGGATGACAATCGGCACGGAGAATTCGGCCATAGCGGCAACTAAGTTAGGCTCGATGGAATTTTTTTGTACGACTGCAGTAAGGCTTTTGTTAATGCCTATAGTAGAGACCATTATCTGTGCCGATATGTAAAGCATAAACATCATTATGGGCCCGAAGAAGGAATACTTAAAAAGATTGTCCCACCATTTGCTGGAATAGCTTCCTGTGTCGGGAAAAATTGTCGCGACAAAAGCCAGCGGAGAAAAAATTATAAGTATTGTTAAAACTATCATTCGAATGACAAATAAAATGGCAATTGCCAGTAATGTGATGGCCAGTATAAAAACAAAAACAATGGAAGCGAGCAGTGACACGCCCGAGGCTTCTGTTCCTTGGTTTAAAATTGCTGTTATAGAGGGATTCGAAAATGCAGAAAAAAGCTTAGAAGTTTGATCAGGCAAGAGTGTCTGAATAATTGTGTACATCAAAACATTGGAAGTGTCAATAATGAATCGGGTAATAGGAAAGCTGAAATTTACAAGCAATGCCATTATGACCAGTTTTAAAAGTATTTTTTTGTAATTATAACTTTCAATTTGTAAAATTGTGCAAAAAGCGGAATAAAGAAGAACTAAAATAAAAGCAATATTCAAAACATCCCTAACATTTTGCCATGCGGTATACACAGTTGGCCCATCAACTACTGATTTAAAATTGCCTACTTGGGTGATCCACTCGAAGATACTTGCAGCAACTGACAAAAGCATTCCTACAAAAATCAACACTATAACTAGCAAGCCCTTAAATATCGTGCCAAGGGCGCCCTTTAAAGGATCGACAACGTTTCTTTGCGCAACATTTCCCGGAGAATAATATCCCGTCCACCTACTGAGCATGTCTATTCCAGTGCTAATCTTCCCCATAAGACTGCCACCTGAATAAGATTTGCTTTTACAAAGATCCGAACATTGATTTGTTTCTGCCTGTGTGGGTGAAGAACTATTTCCAACAGTGACATCAATATATTCTGTTATGTTTTCCGTAGTAGGCGCAGTTCCATTAAAACACGCGCAATTTAAAGTATCTGCTTCCACTGCTTCCGTGTTTCCAAAAAACAAAAAACCGACGGATACGATAAACAGAATCCCTATGCCAAGTATATTTTTTAGTTTCTTTGTTTTCATCGAAGGTTACTTTATGCGCTTTTTATTTTTGTCGCGTAAAAAATTATTTTAAATTTTCAGTACTAAATGATTTTTCAACCTGCTTTTTATATACCTTTTGCCCCAGGCTGTTTTCAAATATTTTTCTCTATGGGTTGCGTCTTGCTGATCAATACAGGCTTCATAATATACGAGTTGCAAAGGTCTTCTGTTTTTTGTGGAATTGACCAATCCTTTGTCGTGTTTCTTCTTTCTATTTGTTAGATCATTCGTGTAGCCTACGTAAAATTTTTCATCCTTCAGGCTTTGCAGAATATAAATATAAAACATAGTATTCATTTTTACCCCGTTAGGTAATTCCAATATATGCAAAAGTCAAATTATTTAGCCATGGTAATTCCGGATTTTCAATTTCTTCACCCCGTTGGATAATTTCATATCCAATGGGGTAAATTCTTTCATAGCCAACTTTGGCCAGCCAGCGTTTTAGTGGTTCGGCCTTGGGCGACGGGATCGATTGCACAATTCTGAACATATCTTCCGTGTTAGCACAGTCTGTTTCTCGCATTTTGCCATCAGGAGCCAGTAATTTCAACTGGTGACAATTTGTCACCACTTCACTTCCCTCCTCTCGTAGCCGTTGCGCTAGTTTGTTCCAGTATTTTCTAGCTTTTAGACCATCTTGTTGGTTAATAAGCACCTGAATGACATCAACAACTGAAAACCACCATTCTTTTTGAAAGATTGTTTTCCTGATGGTTTTGCCCCTAAAAACAGCCAGATGGTTAGTGATATTTTCGGAATTTTCTTTCATTAATTTTTGTTTTGGCATAACTTTTTAATAAAATCGGCTTTTTCTACCTCGGAATGCAACAATATTGTTTTCCAGCCACGGTTGGGCAGGCGGCGGTTCCATTTTCGGCGCTGGTACAGCTGGCGCCGTAATGCGCGCCGGTGCCGGCGCAGGCGACAGCACAGGTGGTGCTGGAAGAAGCGCCTTGCGACCAGCTGGAGGTATATTGCGCTCCCGGACCCAATTGCTGGACAGCTGAATTGAGTTGGCTGGATGCCTGGTTTTGCGCGGTGGTAACTTCTTTTTGAATGTTAGCCTGGACTTTGCCGACGCCTTGTTTGATTGATTGGATGGCCATTTGGGAAACAATAGCCGTGATCACTTCCGGAATATTGGTGGCGTTGCCAATAATGGTATTGCCAATATTTTGCACTCCCGCCATTTGTTCCTTGATTAAGATACCTGGCGTGATGGTTTTGCCGTTGGATTCCGTGCCGGTAAAGCCTGATCCCGCGCGAGCTTTTTCAGCGGCCGTCAGTTGTTCATTTTTCTTGGTTTCGTCAAATTTTTCCTGAATATGCAGATTAAAAGCCCAGGGATTGTTAATGCCGGAAAGATACAGGCTCAAATTGCGGAAATTACCTTCAGCGAACATTTGCGAAGGATTGCCGACATAGGTAACCTTAGGATCTTTTGGATTTACAATGGAAGCGGTAGCTCCAATTTTCAGCTGATTGTTGTAATTGGCGGCGTTCAGGCCAAAGCCTTCAGAGCCGGCTGGGATGTATTGCGAAAGCGATCCGCGGCCGGAGGTTGCCTGATCGATGTAGGCATTCAAAAAGACTTTGGTTTTTTGTTCCGGCTGTTTAATCAGATAATCCTGCCAGTCAGTGACAAACATGGCGTTGCTAGAAGAAGATCCGCCGACCATATTGCTTATTTCTTTATTAAGAGCCTTTGCGGCTGCCTGTTTCAACGAACCCAATAAAACGCCCTTAACTATACTGATCATAGTATCGAGCATTACTCCCAGTGGAGTTGTAATGTATGTTTCCCAGGCATAGGCCTTAGGTACGGTTAGCGGACTCAAATTCAAGGATAAGCTGAAAAGAATGACGGCAATCATTTTTACGCAGAATAATTTTTTTCGAGAAATTTTTTTCATAAAAATTTAATCTGTCGAGTTACTTGAATCCGCGGATGTGTCAGTTGATTCCACCGGCGGGGTAATGCCATAATTTTCCATAGTGGTTTGCATTTCACTGAACTGGATTCCATAAGATTGCAACTTGGTAGTCATCTCGCCCGAAAACGACATTACCTCCTGGATAAAATTTTGCATTTTGGACAAAGAAGCAATTTGCGCCAGAGGATCTTGCGAGTCGGAGCTCATAGAGTCCTTGATCGTCACGGCGTATTTCGCGAACTGAAGTATTCTAATGTGCGCGTCAGCCATTTCTTCCGGAACCTCGACTGACTTCATCTGCTCATAAATTTTTTCCGCGCTCTTGCTCAAGCCGTCGAGGGATTTATAGTCTCCCGTGGTCATGGCGGTGATTATCTGCTGTGAAATAAGATTGATTGTTTTCGGTATATCGCCGGTTGAAGTAATGGCCGTTTGGGAGTTGCTGGAAAAAACATAATAAATTCCTACCGCGTAATTGATGAAGTCCGCCTTTTTTTTGGCCGCTATTTCAGCCGTTGTTCCTTTGTAATTTTGCTTTAATATGCTTAGCTCTTTTTTGTCAATGGCCGGCAATTCGGCGTCCTCTGTTTGAGGCTGCAATGATTCATTAATAATGGTTTTTATTTGATCCAGGGAAATCTGCTGGCTTTCCTCGTCGGTAGCGGCGGTGTCGTTGGTCAGGGTTAATATTTTTTGGGCGACTTCCTTAGTCAGGCTGGTTTCATCGGCCGAATTGACAGAGGTTGTTTCTGTTTCCTTAACTACCCTGTCTCCTGGAGAAGGTATCAGCGGATCATAGCCGGATTTTATTTCGGTGCCGTCGGAATATCCATCATGATCCGAATCGGAATTGCGCGGGTCAGTGCCATAAGAAATTTCTTCCTGGTCAGAAAGTCCGTCCTGGTCGGAATCAATAAAAATATTATTTTGCGTCTGCGAATTTTCCTGGGCCAGGCTGAAAAAAGCATAGCTCGAAACTACCAAACTAAACAAAATCAGCAAAGTTAATTTGATGTGTTTTATTTCTATTAGCATGCCAAAATTATAACACAAAAACAAAGTTGCGCAAAAGGGGCAAGGCTGGTAATCTGAAGCTGTGGATAACTTTATACCGTTACAACTTGAACAATTCTAGCCATACTGCATAGAAAATCCACAGAGCAGCTAATTTTTATTTAATTTTAAACTAGTATGAATCAAGTTGTAACGGCATTTATGCAAAAAATGAATAAATGGCCGGATAGTTTTTCGGAAAAGGCTCCCAGTCCCTTGGTCTGGTTTCTTAGCTTTGCGGGAATTATAGCCGTCAGGCTTTTTTTGGATAATTTCGTGGCCCAGCAGGGAAAATTTACACTGGCCAGTCCGACTGATGCCCACAACCTGCTTTTTTTTCTGCTGGTTATTATTTCTTTATGGCTTTGGCTGGCGCTATGCGTCCAGGAAAACCCTCTGAAGTTGAGCAATTTGGTCTTATGGGCATCGCTCATCATCATTTTCCCTCCAATTTTTGATATGCTAAAAACCGGCGGGGGAATTTTTTGGAGCCCGTATTTATTCAGCAGTTTTCATGACTTGGGTCCGCAATGCGTAAGTTTTTTGGGAAATTTGCCGACCGGAATGGTATATTTTGGAACGCGAATTATGGCAGCAGTTTGCGTGCTGGCATTCCTTTTGATTATATTTTTAAAAACGAAAAATGTTTGGCGATCGCTCGCCGGGGCGCTGGGAGCATACGGCATACTTTTTTTCTTCGTCAGTTTCCCATCCTGGCTGTCGTTTGTTTATCATTTTTTTCAGGGTTCGAAAAAAATCACCGCAGTGACCAGCATTGATATTGTGCAATTTGTGGGCGCGCCTAAGCCGATTTTCGGCGTTGAATTCGCGGAGAGCCTCAAGCATGCTCTCTCCTTCAATCTTAACTTAATTTACTTTCCGCTCTTGCTGGGGCTTCTGGCCATTTTGTTTTTTTGGATAAATAAAGACAAATTTCGCGCGCTGGCCGGAAACGCCAGGTTGCCGCAGCTACTGGGGCATACAGGATTGTTTTTCGCCGGGCTGTGGCTGGGCTACCTGGCTTATCCCGGAAATCTTAATCTGAATATTTTTTCCGCTTTTGCCGCGCTGAATCTTTTAGCCGCTATTTGGCTGGCCTGGTTGGCTTCCGTGGCGGTTAATGATATTTATGATTTTTCCATCGACGCTATTTCAAACCAGGATCGCCCTTTGCCAAAAAAGATAATCACGATAGGCGAATACTGGCAGATAGGTTTGATTTTTTTCATACTCTCGCTGGTTGGCGGATTTATCGTGAATCCAAAGTTCGCCGCGCTCTTGTTGGTATATCAAGTCATCGCCTGGATATATTCCAGCCCGCCATTCCATCTGAAAAGGCTGCCAGTCGCGGCTACTTTATTGGCGGCGGCGGACTTAATCATTGTTTTATTTATCGGTTTCGCGCTTATTTCCGGCGACAATAATATACAGGGACTTTCCTGGAGAGTTATTTTACTGCTTCTTTTGACCTTGACACTGGCTTTGCCGCTCAAGGATTTCAAGGATATTGAGGCCGACAAAAAGCATAATATCTGGACCTTGCCGGTGCTTTTAGGGGAAGAAAAAGGCAGGCTCTTTATGGCGGCCTGGGCTTTTGTTTCCTTTGTGCTTACAGTTTTCTTCCTGAATGAATTCAGGCTTTTTTGGTGGGCGGTTCTTTGCGGCGCAGGCGCGTTTCTGGTAATTGTGAATAAAAAAACAAAACCGCGCCAGTTCTTTTGGTGGGTTCTGGGAATCGCGGCGGCTTATGGTTTGATTTTGGTGAAGATTATCTTTTTGTAAATTGTAGAGACGCCCCACCGGGACATCTTTACGGAAACATTTCAACCATTTTCTTCCAATCTTCCACTGAAAGCTCCTGTGCTCTGGCTGTGCTTTTTATTTTTAGTGATTTTATTTTTTCTTCAACCAAATTTTTGTCCAAATGCAAACTGCTGGATAAATTATTTACCAGCGTTTTTCTTTTAGCGGAAAATCCGGCGCGAACGATTTTAAAAAAGTTTTTTGTATTCTCACCCTCTCCTTTAGTTCCTCTCCCTTGATAGGGCGAGGAAGAATGCGGAGCAATCTTTACGATTGCACTATTTACTTTTGGTATCGGATCAAAATTTTCTTTTCCAACTTCAAATAAAATCTCCGCGTCGGCATAGTATTGTACGGAAACAGCCAGGATGCTCATTTGTCCAGCTTTTGCAGTTATCCTTTCCGCTACTTCTTTTTGCACCATCAAAATCATTTCAGTTGGCGGACAATCACTTTCTAAAAATAATCTAATTATTGGAGAGGTTATATAATAAGGCAAGTTGGCGATAACTTTGTAGGTTGGCAAGACATCGGATGTCTTTTTTGACTTGGACATCCAATGTCCAAGTAAGCCGGAAATGTTTCTTTTTAAAATATCTCCTTCAATTATTTCAATATTTTTATTGTTACTGAATTTGTTAAGTAACAATTTACATAACTTTTCATCCAATTCTACGGCCACAACTTTTCCGGCATATTTTGCTAATTCTTCTGTCAAAATTCCCTTTCCTGGTCCGATTTCCACAACCAAATCATCCGCTTTTAAATCAGCAGCTGCAACAATTTTTTTGACTATGTCACTATTCTTTAGGAAATTTTGTCCGAGTTTTGTCGGCATATTTTTTTAATTTAATATCGGTTCTACCTTCACCCCAATCACCCCCGCTCCTAGCGATGCGATTTTGGCGAAGGCGACTTTGTCGAGGTCAATGATCCGGCCTTTGCCTTGCGGGCCGTAGTCGTTGATTTGCACGATGACTGATTGGCCATTTTCTGTGTTGGTTACTTTGGCATAAGATCCGCGCGGAAGCGTTGTGCTGGCGGCGAACAGTCCGCCCTTAAAAGCATACCAGGTTCCCTGTCCGGTCTTCGCTTTGCCCAGCTTCATATATGTTCCTTGTGTAACAATTTCATTCACTGGATCTTTAGTGACATTTTGAGAAAGAATCTTTCTGGAAATTTCTTTGCCGTTATAGGATACCACCTTATAGCGAATTTCATTTATTCCATTTATCCCCTTTTGCGTAACTTTTTTTATTCGCCAGCTCAAGTTGTCGTCCTCATTGCGTTTAGTCGCGTAAGGAATACTTTCATTGGCTGTTTCTTCCCGGATATCCACCCGGATAACTTCTATTTTATCGCCGCTATGCAATGAATAATTCAAGTCTGGCTTAACAATATCATCTTCACCTAAACTTATTTTATTTTCCCAAAGAGCGCCACCAGCGGAATTTTCCAGGGTATAAACTTCGGAATTTTTTCCATCAGCTAGCAATTTTATTTTTAGAGCCCTTTTTATGGAAATGTTCATTCCGGACAGAAGCGGAGTGTTTTTTTCCGGAATAATCTGGTCATGCTCGCCCAAAACTATATCATTTTCTTTTAAAAAGTCTTCGATTGTAGCAGAGGAAGTCCGAACATTATATGAAAAACCATTGTCATTTAGAGAAATAATTTTAGCAGAATTATTCAAATCCAATTCACGGTCGGGGCGGCCGACAAAAGAACAAATTGCCCAAGTGGCAGCTATTAAAAATAGAATAATAAAGATTTTTTTCATTCCGTTTTAAACCGATATTGCAGCGATTCGGCGATATGCGCCGGCTGGATAGTCGGCGAGGCGCACAAATCGGCGATAGTGCGGGCGACCTTTATAATACGATAATATGCCCGCGCGCTCAAGTGCATGCGATTGACCGCGTTTTTCATAAGCTCCAAGCAAGGCCCGTCAAGCGTGCAGAATTTTTTGATCTGTTCGCTGCCCATTTCGCTGTTGGTTATGGTTTTTCCGCCAGCCGGCGGACCGGCGAATCTTTCCTTTTGTATCGCCCGGGCTTTTTCTACCCGCGCGCGGATAGCCGTTGAATTTTCCGAATGGTTATCTTCGGATAGTTTTTCAAATTTAATGCGCGGGACTTCCACATGCAAATCAATGCGGTCCATAATCGGTCCGGAAATTTTTCTTTGATATTTTATAATGCTGGCTGGAGAGCAGGCGCAAGCCTTTTCCGGATCGGTGGCGTTTCCGCACGGGCAGGGGTTCATAGCGGCGACCATGGTGAAGCGTGCCGGAAATTCCAGCGAACCTTGGGCGCGGGAAACCGTAATAGTTCCGTCTTCCAATGGCTGGCGCAGATTTTCCAAAACCGCGCGCGAAAATTCCGGAAATTCATCGAGAAACAAAATACCGCGGTGCGACAGGCTGATTTCGCCCGGCCGTGGATATGTTCCGCCGCCGACCAATGACACCGCGCTGGCGCTGTGGTGCGGTGAGCGGAATTGGCGCTTGGCAATAAGCGCGGTTCCGCGCGGAAGATGCCCGGCGACCGAAAATATTTTGGTCACTTCCAGCGCTTCCGGAATGGTGAGTTTGGGCAAAATTGAAGCCATGGTTTTGGCCAGCATTGTTTTTCCCGATCCGGGCGGACCATTAAGAATCACATTATGCCCTCCGGCGGCGGCAATTTCCAGCGCGCGCTTGGCGTGTTCCTGGCCTTTAATATAGTTCATATCCACCAGATATTCTTCGTCGGCAAAAAATTCTTCCAGATTCGTTTTCGGTGCCGGAGCTATTTTTATTTTATTCTGCAAATGTAAGATTAAATCAACCAAAGTGCTGACTGGAATAACCGTCAATCCTTCAATTATAGAAGCCTCGGCGGCGTTGTCGCTCGGCACATACATCTCTTTAATTCCCTTTTCTTTGGCAAGAATTGCCATTGGGAGCACGCCTTTCACCGGTCGGACTTTGCCATCCAGCGACAATTCGCCGAGAAAAAGTTTATTTTTCCAATCAAAACTGATTTGGCCGGTGGCAAGCAAAAATCCCAAAGCCATCGGCAAATCATAAATCGGCCCTTCTTTTTTGAGATCGGCGGGAGCGAGATTGACAGTCACCCGGCCGCACTGGTGCGGGGGCTTGAATTTACTGTTGCGAATAGCCGCGCTCACGCGGTCGCGCGATTCTTTGACGGCGGCATCCGGCAGTCCCACCACATTGAATTGGTGCAAGTTAGCTTTGCATGTATCCGCTTCGACTTCAATCAGCTCGCTTTTGAGCCCAATAGTGACGGCGGATAATATTTTAGAAGGCATAAATTTTAGTTAATTTAATCAATTTTTTATAATGAATTCCAGGTTTGAATTTTTTTAGCGCCTTCCCAGGAAAGCTCAAAAATTTTTCTTTGTGCACTGGCGATTTCTTCACTTTCAATTATAACTGCAAATTTTTCTTTCCAGGATAAAACCAGGACTTTTTCATTATAGATATCCGTTTCAATGGAAAAATAGAACTTATCTCCGGGAATTAAAATAGTTGTTCGCAATTCCTTCTTGTCATTTTCGGCTATTTTGCGACTATCTGCAGTGTCTGGAGCAATTACCCTGACTTTTATATTTTTTTCAATCCGTTTTTTAAAATAATCTTGAAAATAATAAGCGGGAATTGTCTGGATCATATCGCCAATAGCATAAGCCAAAATTTCTCCATCGGCAGTCAGTGTGTCTTCGAAGGCTTCTTTCATTTTTTCAATACCCTCATAAAATTTTACTTTGGGTTTTTCTTTTATATTGTAGACCGACAAAAGCTGTGGCAGTAAAATTTGCGCTTCACTTAATCTTTCTTTAGCAATGTCTATTTTGCTTTCCAAAAATTTCAGGACTTTTTCAGGACTTTCTGCACGATACTTTTGTATTTTTGCTTCGCCAGTAAGACTAGCTAGATCATCGCTTAGCAGTGATTCCAAAATATCATAGCTGGTTGTGCGATTAATTCCAGCTTTTCTGGCTATCTCAGTGGCTGTTGACGGTCCTAGCTCCAAAAGCGCCAAATAAACAACCGCTTCTTTCGGGCTGAATCCAAGATTAATTAATTGTTCTTGGGTAATCATATGTGTTTATTATATAGCACAGTGTAATATGTGTCAATAAAATTCCACAAAATTAAGGCTTAAAATAACCTTATATAAGGAAATAATCTTAAGTTATTGACTAATCGTGGCTATTTATTGACTATCTTAGAAATTATTGATACAATTTATCGTTAAGCTAAAAACTTGGCTTAATAAAAAACAGTTCCTTGAGCTAAAGGAGGGCGTATGAAAAAAGAATTTACCGAATATGAATCGGAAGTGGCTATGAGTGAAGTAAATCTTCAATATGCTGGACCTCGGCTGTTCTCAATGTTTGCCAAGGGAGAACTAAGTAAAGAAGAATTCCTGAAAGAACTCTTGGAATTCGCGAGTCACTTATGTGATACATTGCCCGAAAAAGGTGACGATCGCTAGCCAATAAGGGCAGGTATTAAAAACACCTGCCTCCCCTTCAAAGATTTTAACATTTTGAATATTTTGAAAGGGAAATAATTTCCTCAAAAAAGTGCTTTGTTCTTTAAAAATAAGGAGGATAAATTATGTGTGAACATAGGTTTAAATCAATTTATCGTAGTTATGATGGCTATGTTTATGGTACAGAGTTTCATGAAGCAATAGAAAAGATAGTTGAAAGAAAAATGAGCTGCAAAGAAGTGGATGTTATACTAAAAAGGATGAAAAGAGACCATAAAAGCTTGTTTATTACTGTCTATCATGTACTTGGTGGTGCTTGGATTGGATGTTGTGGGGGTTATAGCTGTCACAAAGATAAACCAGACACTCTTATAGAATATATATAGTAAAAAGCATAAATGGCAGGCGTCAACCGACCCTGTCTTTTTTCTTTTGCCAAAATAGTTTTTTATTTCTTCAGAATTTTTTTTGTTTCCCTCAAAAAATCTTTCGCGCTTTCAAGCATGCTTTCCGTTCCAGCTTTGTCAAAGTCGCCATAATAATCAGCGTTTTCACGTAAGGATTTTCCAAGCTGCAAGGCCTCTAAAAATCTGGAGGGTAAAATATTTTCCGAAACATAAAAAGACTTCAATGCCTCTGCTAGGCAAAAATGGCTTTTCTCGCGATATCCCCTTTGGTAAATTAAAGCCCGGGCGGTATGAAACATTGAATAATATGCCTGAATCGTAGCCCAGCGATAATTTTTACCTAAAAAACTTTTTTCTGAAGATTTCAGATCCTGTTTAGCTAGGTCTAGTTCTTTGGAAACTAGCTGTTTGGCTCTGGAAAAAATCTTTATTTTCCCTCGTTCCAAGCATTTTTCAAATTCTTTAGTTTTCATTTGTTTCCCAAAGCACTCTGCCTTTTTCAATTTCCTGAAAAAGCAGGGGCTTGTTTTTGTTAATTTTTAGCATTTCAGCGGGAGTTTTTGTGATTAATTGTATTCGCTCTGCAAAAGCAGACTCATTTATAATTTTTCTAACACTTCCTGGATTGTTTGTTAAGACAAAAAGATCAATATCGCTGTTTCGTTTGTTTTTGCCTGTCGCGAGAGATCCAAAAAGAATGACCCGCATGCTTTCTGATTTTAATTTTTCCATAAGCGGATTAAGCGCCAATATGCTCAAAATGATTTTTATTTCCCGAATCAGATTATTATTGGCATCAGCGCTGTAAAGCGAACTCCGGCCAATTTTTCTGCGGTTTATCAGGCTAAGTTTAACCAGGGGACGCAAAGCTAAATTAACTGCCGATTTTTTTACGCCTGTTTCTTTGGAGATTTCTTTTTCCTGAAATTCTTCTCCGGAATTTTCGCCCAAAAAAGCCAGGATTTTTTGTTGGGAAGTGATAAAAAATAGCCAATTCATAGGTTTATATTAAATTCCATTATTTTGGATATATTTCCATTATAATGGACTAAGTCTTTTTTGTCAAGGATGATTTGGAGGTCTCTTTGTAAAAAGAAAAAATAAGAAGGATTACTCCGAGAGTGATAAAGACATCTGCCAAATTGAACACCGGCCATATTTTGAGATCGATAAAATCAATAATGCAGCCGAAATACAAACGATCGATGATATTGGATACAGCGCCGGCTAATATAAGTAGAATGTATAAAGTAGAATGAAGGAAGCATTTTTTGTACAAGCCAAAAAGAATAAAAAATATTATTGCCAGCCAAAAAATCCAAAAGATAATATCAGGAATCTTTATGCCAAAAGCAACTCCAAAATTGCAAATATAAAACCCGCTGGAATGGCGGATTAAATATTTACTCAACTGGTCAGCTAAGATTAAAAATGTGAAAAGGATAATTTTATTTTTTCCAAGCATCGGTTTGGCAAGCTACGCGGAGGCTTGATTTTTGCATTTAATACAGCGCCGGGCGGAAGGATTGGCGCGTAGGCGGTCGATTTCAATTTCTTCTCCGCATTCGGCGCAGATTCCATAAGTGCCTTTTTCCATTTTTTCCAAAGCTTCAATGACGGCCTGTAATTTCTTCTCCAGCGTTATCTCTACCGGCAAAGTGTCCGCATATTGTTCAACTTCGGTAGTGTTGTCTTCGCGGTCGCTCCCGATTTCTTCAAAAGATGTTTTATAGTCTCCTTTATCGTCTACAGGCTTGGCGATGCGGGATAAGTTTTCTTCCAGCTCGGATTTTTCCTTGAGCAAGGCTTCTTTTAATTCAGCTAACACTTTTTGATCCATAGTTGCTTTATTTAATGGTTACTTTAATATCGCTGTGATTAGTCTATCAAAATATCAACTGCCTGTCTATGTGTTATCCATGTAATTGCGTCGCTCGCACCAAATGAAAGCAAGCTTTCGCTTGTGTGCTTGCTAGCAATTATAAAAAGATGTTTTTCAAATGTTTGACTTTGGCGTTCCTTGCGTCCCAATCCAGCCACACGGAAACAGCGTCAAAACGGTAATCTCGCCCCTGCCAGTTCCGGCGGTTGAGATATGAGCCGGCAATGCGTGTGAGTTTGCGCAGTTTTGAGCGGGTAATGTTTTCTTCCGGCAAAGTGTCTTCATTGCCCTGTAATCTTCGCGTCTTCACTTCAACAAAAACCAGTTCTCCAGCTTCTTTATCTTCGGCAATAATGTCAATTTCTCCCAGCCGTTTGCCTAGGGAGTTTTTATAATTCATTTCTAAAATCTGGTAGCCGTTGCTTTGCAAAAGGTTAGCCGCTACCTGCTCGCCGATTTTTCCAGCTTCTAAATGATCCGTCATATTTATCCCATAAGTCTTATCCGTCCCATTCTAACATTTTTGCCAACAAAAAAACACCTGCCTGGTGCACAATAAAGAATGAAACCCAGGGTGCCGATTGAAGATGTGCCGTATAATAATATAATATGGCTTACTTAAACGACACCCCAAGGTGTTCGTCATGTATTAACATGTGACATTTGAATCTCTCCGTGTGGGTGAGTACACAGTTTGATTACTTGTGCACATGTATTTTATATACATGCTTTATTCCGACTGTCCTCTGGCATAAAGCCTTTATTTGAAAGTACTAACTTTTTATTTTTTGTATTTTTTTAAAAAGTCTGGGATCCTGCCCGCAATAGTTATAAATTATAACTGCTCCGGGCAGGTCCCAAGTTTTTGTTTTTGTTTTAGGGTCTCCGATTTTTATCGGAGCGGTTCTGAAATGTTATTCAGAACGCTTGGACAGCAGGAAAGTTTTCAATCGCAAATAGGGGGAAATTGCGATTGAAAACCCTAGTGCTGTTCGAAATCGGTTTTTTAACGAACTTGTATATCCATTATAGCAGAAAAAACAGAAAAAGTCAAAGGTGTTTTGATAAAAATGGCTTAGTTTGGGCAATAAAACGGTATTTTGGGCTATTTTTCACTGCAATATTTAAAATTTCAATTTTTGCTGAAAAAATAAAGAAAATCTCTTTTTTCAGCAAACTAATCAAAGCTGTGGATAACTTGTTGAAAAGGCTAATTTTTAATAGGTTGAACCACTCCGTCGACTATCGGGGCAGTCTTGTCCACTATTGCGCGCAAGGTCATTTTGGTCGTTCCAATAACCAGTTTGTTTTGGTAAATCGCATAGTCCACAGACCAGTCTTCCGGAGAGGTTATATTTATATAGCGAATGGCTGTGCCCTTATGATCACTATCAGTGAAAGCCTTGGCAGTAAAGGCGGGGTTAGAAGCTAGAAATGCGGGAACAATGCTCTCGGCAATGCTTTTGACCAAGGTTTTTTCCTCCAGCGTTAATAATCCTTTCAGTTTGATCGGATCCTTGGATTCAATGGCGATGCCTCCCCTAGTGACAGCGTTGTCGTTATAAATAAACAGGCTAAAGGCATCTGAAAGATTGGCAGTGAGTGCTGGTGAAAAGGTGATTCCTAAAATCTTGGTGAAATCTTTGAAAATAACCGGTTTTCCGTCTGTTCCAGTGACGATAAATTCAATTGGTAAAGAAGCTTTTTCTTGAGCCACATCTTTGGCGGTATTCTGTAAAAGTTCTTTGATTGTAGCGCTGGTAGCCGCGGCCATATCAATTGTAAGAACATTTGGCGCGTCGATTGAAAACTTTGCTATTGGTTCCGGTATCGGTTCTGGTTCAGTGATGGGCGGAGTCACGACGACTTCCGGAGTGCCTTGGCGGGTAATCCAAAAATAATAGCCTGTACCGGCGATGATGGCGATAATCAGGACAGCGATAACTCCCGCGAAAACTTTGCTGAAATTAATGTGATGCGGATGCTGCTTATCTTTGGCCGAGTTTTTTTCAGAATCAAAAATAGGCTTTTCATTGTTTGAGATGGGAAGATTCTGTGGAGCAGCAACTTTTTCCGGTTGAGGCGCGGGCGTGATCACTCTTACATCAGTTGCGGGAAGAATTCTTTCTGGCATGGACTCGGGTTCAGTGAATTTAATACGCGAATCTAAAACATCAGATTTTGCTGATTCTGGCCGGGAGTTCATTTCTTCGGGGGCGCTTTTTTTAGGAGCAGAAAAATCCAAAAAAGGGCTGCTTTTCTGGGTTTCTGTAAGCTTTTCCCGATTTATCGGCATAGATTGAGAAGCCGCTTCCTGAGCTTCGATTTCCAGAGCCAGTTCTGGATGCTTAATCGCTTCCAGATCTTTTTTCATTGTATGAACCGGCAGATCTTCAATCGGCAGATCATCAGCCTGGCTCAAGTTAGTTTGTCCGCCGTCAGTTGTTTGGTTGTTTTTGTTTTGAAACATTTTGCTTGTCCCCACACCAATTGAGGATAATTTTCAAAAGGCGTGTTTTTAATTTTTACTTTTATATATTCAATCACACAATAACCGGAATCAAACAAATAAATATTTTTTTAATCCTCGATTGGTGTGGGGATGAATTTTCGACAATAAAATAAAGATGCAACTTGCATCTTTATTCTACAACATTTTGAAATTTTGTCTATCCCGTTAGAAAGTTAGTATTAAAAATCCCCAGGATATATATTTTTTGCGGCAGTAACTGCATGATTTCTAACGGGATCTACTTGGCAACTTTTGCTGCAGCTCTGGCTGACAAATTTATTCGGCCTTGGCTGTCAATCTCTTTGACCTTGACCGGGATGATATCGCCAATCTGGACAATATCTTCAACTTTTTCCACGCGGTGGTCAGCCAGTTCTGAAATATGAATCAACCCTTCCTGTCCGGGCAGAATTTCAGCAAACGCGCCGAAGTTCATAATGCGGGTTACCTTGGCGTTAAAGATTTCGCCAGCCTTCACTTCGTGCGTGAGGTTGTCAATCCATTCCTGGGCTTTTTTGGCAGCAACGGCGTCCGGAGAGGTGATGAAAACCGAGCCGTCGTCTTCAATGTCAATTTGCACGCCAGTTTCATCGATAATAGCGTTGATGATTTTGCCACCCGTGCCGATAACATTGCGGATTTTCTCCGGATTAATCTTCATTATAATGATTCTTGGGGCATATTGCGACATTTCGGCTCTTGGAGCCGGGATTGCATCGGTAATCTTTTTCATGATTTCCATGCGATTTTCCCGGGATTGTTCCAAAACAGCCTTCAACATTTCCAGGGTTACGCCGTCCAATTTTACATCCATTTGAAGGGCTGTAATGCCGATTTCAGTGCCGGCGGCTTTGAAATCCATATCGCCGTAATGATCTTCCAGTCCTTGAATGTCAGTTAATACTTTAAATTTAGAATGATCTTGCTGATCAACGATTATTCCCATGGCGATTCCGCTGACCGGGCGCTTGATTGGCACACCGGCATCCATAAGAGAAAGGGTAGAACCACAAGTAGAAGCCATCGAAGATGAACCATTGGAAGAAAGGACTTCGGAAACCAAAAGGATAGTATAAGGAAATTCATCTTTTGGAGGTAAAACTGGGATCAAGGCTTTTTCAGCCAGAGCCCCGTGGCCGACTTCGCGCCGTCCGGGACCGCGCATTGGCTTCACTTCTCCCACCGAATATGGCGGGAAATTGTAATGATGGATATATCTTTTCTTCATATCCACTTCCATTGTGTCAATGACTTGTTCATCGCCAGGGGATCCTAAAGTCGTGACAGTCAGCGCCTGTGTTTCTCCGCGGGTGAAAAGACCGGTGCCGTGAGTTCTAGGCAAAATCCCAACCTGGCACTCGATTTTTCTAATTTCATTTAATTTGCGGCCATCGGGTCGTTGTTCTTTCCCCAAAATATTCTGATGCACGATTTCATCCGAGGTTTCTTCAAAAACTTGCTCGGCGATTTCTTTATAGTTGTCCTTTTCGCGTTCGGAAGCTTCTGAAAAAGTTTCTTTGATATAAGCCGTGGTTTTTTCCTTGATAGCCTTGAGTTTTCCTTCAATTGTTTGCTTATCTGGGTCATACAAAGCTTCAGCCAAATTTTCGCCCAGCAAAATTTCCTTTATCTTAGCTTCAAATTCAGGTGTGCCTTGGAGCAATGCCGGTCCTGCTTTAGTTTTTCCCACTTCCTTCTGAATATCTTCAATGAAAGTGGCGATTTTCTGAAGAGCCTCGTGGCCGAATTCAAAAGCCTTGAGAATTTCCGTTTCCGGAACTTCTTTGGCGGCTGTTTCAATCATATTGATTTTATCTTTGGTTCCGGAAAGGACAATATCAAAATCTCCATCGGTAGTTTCGCCGTTAACCGGGTTTAAAATTAAATTTTCGTTCACTTTGCCAATTCTAACGGCGCCAACCGGACCGTTCCAGGGAATGTTGGAAATAGAAAGGGCGGCGGAAGCCGCAATGATTCCCAAAATATCCGGGTCATTTTCTCCGTCATAAGAAAGCACGGTGACGATAACTTGAACGTCATTTCGCATCCGGCTGTTGAAAAGCGGACGGATTGTGCGATCGATTACCCGTCCCGAAAGAACAGCGTCATCGGATGGGCGGCCCTCTCTCTTAATAAACCTTGAGCCCTTGATTTTCCCGGCGGCGTAATATCTCTCTTCAAAGTCCACCATCAACGGGAAATAACCGCTGATTCTGGACGCGTCGGCGCTCATTGTGGCGGCAGCCAAAACTACCGTGTCGCCATAGCGCACAGTTACTGATCCGTTGGCCTGGCCGGCTAAAAGCCCGGTTTCGACCTCAAGAATTCTCCCTCCAATCTGGAGAGACCATTTTTTATGTTCCATAAGAAACGTTTAGCCTTACGCTAATGACGCTGTAAACACGGTGCCAAGCTCAAATTCTATTAAGCTCAATACTGTGCCTATTTACGCATTAAACGAGGCTTTTTATTAAATTATTAAGTAATGAAAGTTTATGTTACTTGTGGTATTTTGTCAAGCGATTTTGATGCCGGTTTTTTTAACTTCATGCGCCATTGGGTTCCAATAATCCTTGAAATCTTCGGGCGAAAACCCGTGAGGTTCAATTCTGGTATCCACATCCATTCTTAAGTTCCACAACCTGAAACGAGCTTTATCCCAATTTTTCTCCATTTCCCTGGAAACAACCGCCACATCAATATCGCTCCATTTTTTTGGTTTTCCCTTGGCGTATGATCCAAACAAATAAATCGCGGTAAAAGGATAGCCCTTTTTCTTTAATTGTTCGGCGTATTTTTTAACTACTTTTTTGGCTTCAGCTTTTGACATAATTCTTTGTAATTTACCAGCTTTTTGATGTCAGCGCTTTTCATAGTTTAAGTATATTGTAAAACAAGGAATTTTTCAAGGGTTTATGTTTTTACTCCACTTTCTATATGCCAGCCTCCACCGGGACATTTTTCTGTAAATTTTATTTTAACTTCTTTTTTATTTAATCTGCTGTCGACCGCATGCCCAATGGCTGTTTTTTTATTAACGGAATGTTTTCCGCACTTGCAGTGCTGAATCGTATAATTAAACGCAGGATCAATTTTGCAATGTTTACCGCCACAATGATGAACCTCATGCTTTTTGCCGATGTGATGAATGTGATGAAAAAGTGAAATAATGTCATTCATAAATTTGAGCTAATTATAACAGTAAAACTTTTTTAAGAAAAATGCCCCCGGTGAGTTTCCGGGGGCGATTATTATGCGAAGTCTTTCTTCAGGGCATCGCAGAAACCTTTTTTTGGCCTCTCGATGATTTCTCGGGGAAGATACTTTGCTGCAATTCTCCGCAGAGGAATCTTACTTTCTTGTCTTCCCGTTCGTTGATCGACGGGAATATGAGAAATATATTCCACGACTTCAGGCTAGAGATAAGGGAAAAGAACTTTGATGCCGAAGAATCTAGCACTTTTTTCCAAAAGCAGCAGATGATTCGGGATAAGCTCATTCCACATTTTCCGGAAATACATTTTCTTTTCCGCCGTTGTTCGTGGAGAAAATCGGTGTTCCGGATAGCCTCCTAAAAGCTCGTCAATCCCATCGTGGGCGATGCTGATTTGAAAACCACAATCCGATATTGACCGATAAGCCAAAAACACGGCTACGCTTCCATCTGTTATTTCTTTCGCAGATGCAAAACGAATCTTGGCCAATTTTCTTTTTGCCCACAAAATTTCTTTTTGTTTGGGAATGATTTCATGGTGGTTTGTGGAGAACTGCTCAGCCATCATTTTTGCATAAACTATGTCCTGATGGTTTCTATCTCCGCCGACGGTGAAAGTGTAAATTCCAGTCAGGTTTCCTTCGCGCCTCAGCTTAGAAAGACAAAACGAAGAGTCAACTCCGCCGGAAAGCGTAGTGGCAATTTTTCCCGCATGAGCAACAAAGCATTTTGTGAAGCAATCAGATATCGCATCGCTCAATATTTTTTCCAACTCATCCAGTGACCATTCTTCTTCTTTTGCTATAACGGGTAATAATGCTCCATCCAACCAATCTTTAAGGGGCATAGCGCACCTCCTCTTTCGTTATTTTTTACTGTCAAAGATCAGTAATAAAAAATAGCATACCTATGATGAAAATGTCAAGCATGCTATTTTTGGATTGTTGCTAGATTTTATATCAAAAACTTCTTCTTATTCTCACTCAAATTGGTAAATCCGTCGGCGGATTCGATTAGTTTGGAGCTGGTCGATTCTTTGAAAGCCATGACTTCCACAATACAGCCGGTGGTGTTTTGGATATATTCCACAACCGGAATATAATCGCCGTCGCCGGAAATTAATACTAAAGCGTCGAGGCTCTTGCTCATTTTAATTGCATCCACCGCGATGCCGACATCCCAGTCGCCCTTCTTGGCTCCGCCGGGAAAGATCTGCAGATCTTTGGTTTTTACTTCAAACCCCTGTTTTTCGAGAGCCTCGAAAAATTTTTCCTCCTGGCCTTCCACGGTTTTGATGCCGTAGGCAATAGCGCGAATCAGTTTTCTTCCCGAAACCGCGTCCAGAAGGACATTTTTGAAATTAACCTTTTTGCTGTGCAATACCCGTGCGGAATAATAGAGATTTTGAATGTCGACCAATACGCCGACTCTTTGTTCTTTGAACTTTGCCATTTTTGTCTTTGAGCGGAGCGAAAAGCTACAAAAATGAGCATCCCGCACCAATTCATTTATTAAATTATCTGTTAGTTAAAATTAAGCCGAAGGCGTATCCGTGGAACCCATTGAATATTAATAAAAATCTGAATTCGGAATTGGTGCTGGGATAGCCACCGCTTTTTAGTTAAAACTTCCAAGGTTAAGCCTTGGAAGCTAAAGAAATTATTTCAAGTCTAGTTGTTTCACTAATTTTTTGTAAGCTTTTTCGTCCTTGCCTTCCAGATAGCTCATCAGTTTTTTTCGCTTGGATACCATTTTGAGCAAACCTCGGCGGGAATGGAAATCTTTCGGATTTTTTTTGAGATGTGAGGTTAGCTTCTTGATCTGCTCGCTAAAAAGGGCAATCTGATATTCCGGAGAACCGGAATCTTTCTCGTGCCTTTTCACTTCCTTGGTTACCTTTTCTTTTTGCTTGCCTGTGAGGGCCATATGTTTTTGGGCAAAACATTCGTTCCGATCCGCCGCGGCGGACGCAAACCAATGTCCGCTAAATTAAAATAAATTATTTTTCCAAGAATTTTTTGTAAGTGTCAATTTTCATAGTCAATGCTTCCAATTCGGAAACAGCGCTGTCTTTGAAGGCCTCCGCGATTAAGGTTTGAATATTTTGTCCCTCTCCAAAGTTCTCAGTAAATTTCCTACCGATCAATATTCCAATATCTTCACCGCTAGTATTTTTAGCCAATAGTTCAATTACATCCTCAGCTATGCCTCTGATTAAAACAGTTCTCTTCGCCTCAATTGCTTGTTCGTAAGTTAGCTCTGGGGTTTCTTCAAACATAAGTTTATCTTAATGCATTATAACCATAACAAAAGAAAAGGATTTTGTCTATAGTTTGAATAAAAATAAAGGGACGAAATTTCTTCGCCCCTCATTAGCTTAATTCACTCCATTGGATGCCTTGGTGGATTATTTCTATCCAGTTGCTCTTCTTGTTCTGTCCACATCCTAATTCTTTTTTTCCAATAGGGCCAAAGTATTGGCCAAAAAAGCGTTAGGATTAAAGCGTGATTAACTGGCTTATTGACACCCCACTCTTTCGGAGCCCGTTTCATGAGAATTTGTGCGTAATCTGTTCCAATGTAAAAGTAAACAATAAAGGCACAAGTTAAAATCCCTAAAAATAAATTACTCATACACTCCTCCTTTCTTTTAAAGTGGTCCCAATCTGTCGCACTCCAGAGCCCACTGCAAAATCAATATGTGAGCTTTTTCCTGAATAGGCGATCCTTTAGGCGCCTTGGTAGCTATGTCACGAACTTGAAGAAAGTGTAACGACTCAAGTTTTGTCGTGTGCATGTCAGTAATTTCTCCGGCCACTATCTTCTCTAAAAGCTTATCAAACTCGTCCCAGTCCATAGTGCCTCCTCCTTTTTAGTTTTTAATGTGCAACAAGATAGTGTATGCCATTTATTGTTATTTGTCAAATACAAAATAAACAAAAAAGTATAAATGTAAGTCAATCGCTTTACTATAGGTCAATATTGACATAAAATTTAAGGATATATTGTCAAAAGATTATTTGACACAAAGGATAAATAATGAAATAATCTAAGCAAGAAATTTTTTGGTTAAATTAATACTTATGTTTAAAGAAGTTTTACTTCAAGCCGATCTCACTCCCTCCCAGGCGGAGATTTTGGATTATTTATACCAAAACAAAGAAGCCAGGGCTTCCCAAATAGCCAAAAAAATTAAAAGATCTCGGGCGATTGTCTATAAAGAAGCCGAAGAACTGGAAAGCCTGGGACTGGTTGAAAAAAGGGAACGGCCTAACCAGGTGGCGGTTTTTTCGGCCGGCCATCCATCGCTGCTCAAGAAATTAATAGCCAAAAAAGAAGCGCAAATTAAAAAGGATAAGGAAATGCTGAATAATTATCTTCCGGATATACTTTCCAGTTTTAATCTGATCAATAGCCGGCCCGGAATCAAGTTTTATGAAGGAGTAAGCGGGCTAAAAGAAATCTACGAGGAAATTTTAAACGATGGCCAAGACTTTCATTTGATCCGCACCGCCTATGAGCCGACCTATAACAACAAAATCGCCCCTATCGTTGAAGATTTTATTCGGGAGAGAGTGGAAAAAAAGATTAAAGTCACGGCGATTATTCCGTCGGATGTCCATGATCCGGCCAAAGATGCCAGATGGTTGATGCAAAGATTTAATGTGGACAAAAATAGGTATACCGCGCCGGTAGAGATCGATATTTTTGGAGACAAGATTGCGATTTTGTCGTTTGGTGAAGAACTGGTGGGCGTAGTCATGGAAAGCAAGCAGATCGCTCAAAGTTTAAAGCAGATTTTTGATTTGGCTACCTTTGCTTCGCAGTCGGGAAGAGTGTAAAATAGAAAGGTTATTTACCCCGCTAGAGTTTTAACATAAATGATGCGGGGATAAATCAATAATTTTTTACTAAGTTTGCCTTATTGAATAAATTTAATTCGGCAAAACTCTAACGGGGTGGATGAAATCCTAAAAAACTTGAATCCCGCGCAGAGGGAAGCGGTCGAAACCACCGAAGGGGCGGTTTTGATCATTGCCGGAGCGGGATCGGGCAAAACCCGGGCGCTTACGCACCGCGTAGCCTATCTCATCAAGGAAAAAAAGATTCCGCCGAGAAATATTCTGGCGGTGACTTTTACTAATAAAGCCGCGCAGGAAATGAAGGAACGGGTAAGAGTTTTATTAAATGTTAATAACCAAGAACTAAAAACTAAGAACTATGAACTTCCAGTTATGGGCACTTTCCATTCCATCTGCGCGCGGATTTTGCGCCATGAGATCGAAAAACTGGGCTATAAAAAATCGTTTAATATTTTTGATGATCAGGACCAGTTGGCGACGATGAAAAAAGCCATGAAGGAAAATGAGCTGGATATGGAACAATTCAAACCGCAGGCGATGCTCAACGCGATTTCAAAGGCCAAGAACGAACTGATTGACGCGGTGCATTATCATGAAACAATCGGCAGTTATTATGAAGAAACAGTTTCCAAGACCTATAGTGCCTACCAAAAAAAACTCAAGGAGCAAAACGCGCTTGATTTCGATGATATTATTATGCTGATGGTTCATTTATTCCAAAAGTTTCCGGAAGTTTTGGAAAAATACCAGAATTTTTTCCGTTATATTATGGTGGACGAATATCAGGACACTAATCACGCGCAGTATTCGTTGATTAATATGCTGGCCAAAAAGAATGGCAACATCTGCGTCGTGGGCGATGACTGGCAAGGAGTGTACTCTTGGAGAGGCGCGGATATCCAAAACATCCTGGATTTTGAAAAGGACTATCCTAGCGCCAAGGTCATAAAACTCGAGCAAAATTATCGTTCCACGCAGAACATTTTGGACGCGGCTTACGGCGTGATTTCTAAAAATATCAATCGCAAAGACAAAAAAATCTGGACGGAAAGCGCCGGCGGGCATCTCATAACTTGCTATGAGGCCAGAGACGAAAAAGACGAGGCGGAATTCGTGGTCGCGGAAGTTTTACGCAACCAAAAACAGGAAAAAGAAAAGCATAAGTTCTCTGATTTCGTAGTTCTCTACCGCACCAACGCGCAGTCCCGCATTATGGAAGAAGTAATGCTTTCCAATTCCATTCCATATAGAATTATCGGCGGCATAAAATTTTATTTGCGCAAAGAAATAAAAGATGTCGTCGCGTATCTGCGCCTGATCCAAAATTTCACTGACGCGGTTTCGCTGGAGCGAATAATTAATGAACCCAAGAGGGGTATCGGAGAAGTTACGGTAAAATATTGGCTGAAATTTGCCAAAGAAAATAAAGTTGATTTAATCGATGGAGGCCTGCGATTTAAAAACAACCAAGATGCTGGATATAAAATACAGAATGCAAAATATGAGGCGATCGCCAAGTTTTGTGATTTTATCAAAAGGATGAACGAGGCGATCCGCAAATTGCCGCTGACGGATTTTATGGAAAAAGTTTTTGCTGAATCCGGCTATGAAAAATTTCTGCTGGACGGCACGGAAGAAGGCGAAATGCGGCGGGAAAATATCCGCGAATTGCTGACTGTTGCCAAAAAATACAGCGAATATGAGGGCGGGGAGGCCTTGCGGATGTTTTTAGAAGAAGTCGCGTTGGCGTCCGACACGGACAATGTGAATCAAAATTTAGATGCCGTGCATTTAATGACGCTCCACAGCGCCAAAGGTTTGGAATTTAAAGTAGTTTTTATCGCGGGACTGGAAGAAGGAATCCTGCCGCATTCTAGAAGTATGCTCGATCAAGGCGAAATGGAGGAAGAAAGGCGCCTGATGTATGTCGGCATCACGCGCGCCAAAGAAAAAGTTTATCTTTTGTTCACCAGCCAGCGGAATATTTTTGGTTCGACACAGGTCAATCCGCCGTCGCGGTTTTTGGATGATATACCAGTCCATCTTTTGCAGGATGCAAAAGATGGGAAATCACAAATCACAAAGTTCAAAACCCTCACCCGTCCCGATGCACATCGGGACACCCTCTCCCAAGGGGAGAGGGAAATACGGAAGAAAAACACTTTTAAAGATGGCGACCGGGTTCGCCACGAAATTTTCGGCGACGGACTCATTGTTGGTTCGCAGGGCGATACGCTCACGGTGGCTTTTTCCAAATCCGGCCTCAAAAAACTCTCCGCTTCAGTCGCCCCGCTCAAGAAATTATAAACTTAGTAAATATAGCCTTTAATGACCCGGCTGGAAGCTGACAGTACGCGCGAGCTTTTTTTGGCCCAGCCCCGGTAGTTCATTTCGGAAATAGTGACTGATCCGCCGCTGACTTTTTCCACGATGCCGACATGTCCCCACCAGGATTCGGACGTCACAATAATGGATCCCGGGCGCGGAGTTCTGCCAGTGGAATAGCCCATAGCCTTGGCGTGGTAGAGCCAAGTTCCGGCGTTTCCGCCCCAGGGAACGAATCTTCTCTGCGCCACATACCAGGTGCAATATCCGTAAGGGAATTTGTGTCCGGTGCCGGCTCTTCCAGAAAGGATTGTGCCTGATGGAGCAAAGGATTCATAAGGGCGGGTAGCAATGGGCGTCCTTGGAACTGCCGGAGCCGCAACTTCTTTCTGTCCGTCCGGAATAATAATTTCCTCTCCAACTTTCAATTCTCCGTCGGCTGGCAGGTCGTTAAAAGAAATAATTTTGCCCTTGTCGGCTTTATATTTATTGGCAATGGCATCCAGACTGTCTCCAGATTTCACGGTGTAATTCAGGCCGGCCACCGGCAGAATGAATATTTTATCCCCGGGCATAATAGAATCAACATTGTCCAACTCATTGGACCAAAGGATAGTATTTACAGTTATGCCAAATTTTGAGGCAATGCCGCCGACCGTATCGCCTTGGCGGACTTCATAAATTTTAACGCCCCCGTCTTCTTCCGGATCCCTTTTTACCGGGCTGGTGCCGGCTACAATAGCCTGTCCCTGAAGAATAAAGGTTTCATTTTCATCTTCAAGCTTGGCGTCCGGGTCGGGAGCGGTGCTGGATTGAGACAGAGTAACTAGGGCTAAATCATGCTTTTTGTTAGCTTCTACGGACATTTTATTGGCCAGGGGGTTTTCAAAGTTGTCATCACTGCCAAGCGAGCCAAATAAAAAACCACTGGATTCTTTTCCCGCGGCCAAATTGGTTGCCGAAACTAGAAGCGCGCTGGAGATGACCACTATCAGAGCGGAGTAGCGGCGGAAGATATGAAGAGCCTTCACTGTCCGGTGTTCCTTGATGAACAAGGCAATGTTTTTTTGCTGGATATGGATCTGCTGGCGCAGATTATTCAGGTTTGCCCTCCCTAATAAACCTTGAGTAATAGAAATAGCTAGTTTACTAATGATGTTGAACCTTAATTTTTAACAACTTCTACTATAGCAAATGGAACTTCGCCAGTCAAGAGCATTGTCAACAAGGCATATTTTGCCCAATTCAAGCCAAAATGGCCGGTTAAAATTTTTTGGGTCGCCGGCTATTCCCAAGTCTGGCGGCTTGGTGTATGATAAGAGCATAAGTGTCGCACAATCAATTTTTATGCAACTAAAGGATTTTAAAAACCAATTTCTGGAATATTTGGAAATTGAAAAGGGCAAAGCCGGGAAGACGATTGAAAACTACGGCCACTATCTGGATCGGTTTTTAGAATGGTCTAGAGTAACCGATCCTAAAAACATCACGGAGGAAACGGTGCGCGGTTTTCGGGTTTATCTCAACCGCTATGAGGACAAAAAAGGGCAAAAACTCAAGAAAATAACGCAAAATTATTATATTATCGCACTCCGCAGCTTCCTGAAATATCTGGCCAAGAAAGATATCAAAACTTTGTCGGCGGAGAAAGTGGAAGCGGGCAAGGTGTCCCGCAAGGAAGTGGAATTTTTGGAGGCGGAGGAAGTCGAGCGTATTTTGGAGGCGGCTAGCGGCAATAGCTTCAAGATCCTCCGGGATCGGGCAATGCTGGAACTGCTTTTCTCTTCGGGCCTGCGTGTTTCCGAGCTTATCAATATCAACCGCGATAAGCTGGATCTCAAAAATCAGGAATTCACTGTGCGGGGCAAGGGCGACAAAATCAGGCTGGTTTTTGTTTCTGATAGCGCCAAGCAAGCGCTTGAGCGCTATCTCGACAAGCGCGCCGACATTGACCCTGCCTTATTTGTGCGGGATGTGAAGGCGCTAAAGAAATTTGAAACTAAAAAACCGAGCTTTAAGATCGGGGAAAGCTCGGCTTTAGAAAAAAACCAGGATAAAACTCTAAGATTAACTCCCCGCAGTGTCCAAAGAATGGTAAAATTTTATGCCGCCAAGGCCGGAATCATTAAAGATGTCCATCCGCATACTTTGCGCCATTCATTTGCTACGGATTTATTAATCAATGGCGCCGATATCCGCAGTGTCCAGGCTATGCTTGGCCATTCTTCTATCACTACCACCCAAATTTACACCCACATCACCAACCAACAGCTCAAAGAAGTCCACAAAGCGTTCCACGCGAGAAGGAGAAAAAAATAAAAGAAGCCAAACGCGCTGTTTTGCGCTGGCTTCCGGACATAGTAGTGGGTTATTGACACTCAATACCCAAATCATTGTTCTTGATTGCTTTGAGAAAAATATTATTTGTACCACTGGAGCAGAAGCTGACCGTTATGTGGTCTCCTTTTTTCGCACATTTTATTATGCGTTGTTCGTTTTCGCTTGCCCCAAGGCTTACTAGGGTCATATGGTTTCCAGCTCCATCAACCATTTTCAGGATGATTGTGGTTTTACCGGTTAATGGCTGTTTGGTAATCTCAACATTTTCTACCGTAACCGGAGTATCAATCTTATAATCCTTACTGCAACCTGTGAAAAATAAAAGAACAAAAACAGATATTACGACATAAAAAAATTTTCTCATGTTCTCCTCCCTTTTTGGTGTATAATTTATATTCTTCACTTTTCAGTGAATGCCTCTTAAGAACTTCAAAGTAGTTTAGCATAGCCATCACTTTCTGTCAAGTGTTTGCGGGATTATTTCTGTGAAAACTTAAAATCGAGGCTTCGCCTCGACTTTATAAATTGTGGGCCCGGCAGGGATCGAACCTGCGACCAAGCGATTATGAGTCGCGCGCTCTACCACTGAGCTACGGGCCCGAGATTATTCTATTTATTTCCATGTCAAATTTTTCATTCCAATGATGCGCGGCTTCTACTATTTCTATTAAATTTAATCCATTTTTCTTCAAATATCCACTGGCTTCATTATCGCAAAAAAACTTATCTTTGCATCCGCGGATGATTACCAAATCATTTGCGGAAATATTTTTTAATATTCCGGTCGTGTCAACTTGGCTAAGCTGATAAAGTTTTTTCAATCCGGAAAATATCTTGAGAATGCCGACATTTTTATCTATGCGCGGCCCTTCATCAAAAGCAAACTTGAACCAGCGCCACAGCCATTCCCAAAAACTTCTTTTTAACACTAAGGGATTAACTAAAATTAATTTTGTGTTTGGAAATTTTTGCCAATTTTGCAAAGCGACTACGGATCCGAGGCTGTGCGCGACAATATAATCGGCTTCAATATTCAGATCATTGGGGATATTTTCTTTCCAAATATCAATACCTTCATACTTCTTATAATAAGCAACGCTTCTCATCCATCCTGGAATTAATAAAATTTTCTTTAACATAAGATTGTTTACACTGGGCGAAGTCGAAGTGTGGACTCACAGGGAGTCGAACCCTGCACTGAACCATGCCATGGTCCCGTAATACCGATTTACTATGAGCCCGTTTAGGCAATATCTAAATCCATAATATCATATCAGAAAAAAATTGTTAGTCAACCCTGTTAGAAATTCATGGACAGCTTTTTTTTCAATTTGATACGAGAGCGAAGCGGCTTCGCCTTAACATCCTGGTATTATTGAGTATTTTCCAAAATTTCTAATAGGGTCAATGAAAAAATAAATCCGGGTCGCACTGTTAAGTTCACAGCACGCCCGGAAATAATGTTTACAACTCTTCTCCTCCGGAGGCTTCTCGATACTCTTCTTTGAGAGCTTCCATCACTTCTTTTACATGAACGATTTTGTCTGCCCGGTAAGCATTTTCTCCGCAAAAAGCGAAACCGCGATCAAGATTTCCTCGCTGCGCGTTGATTAATGCGAAAGAAATGCAATACGGACTTTTTTCCAATTCACATGTTTTTAGGCAGTGATATGGGCACTTAAAGGGTTTCATTTTGCCTTGGCTGACCTTATCAAGAAAAGCATTGCGAATTGCTCTTCCTGGCAATCCAACAGGGCTCTTGATAATTGTTATATCAGATTCCTTGGCATTTAGATATGCTTCTTTGAATTTAATGTTGGCGTCGCATTCGTGCGTCGTGACAAAACGCGTTGCCATCTGCACGCCCGCCGCTCCCAACTGCAAAAATTTGAAAATATCCGCGCCGGTATAAATTCCACCGGCTGCAATCACCGGAACCGGCCTGCCATATTTTTCTGCATATGGCTTTAGTGTTTCAATCACTGCGGGAATAAGTTTTTCCAAGGCATACTCCGGATCGCCAATATGTTCTTCGGAAAATCCCAAGTGTCCTCCCGCCCTTGGTCCCTCGACTACAAATGCGTCTGGGAGATAATTGTATTTCTCCGTCCACTTCTTCGCGATAATCACAGCGGCTCTTCCGGAAGAAATAATAGGCACTAATTTTGTTTTTGCGCCATTTAAAAATCCAGGAAGATTAAGCGGCAATCCGGCGCCGGAAAAAATAATGTCAATCTTTTCTTCAATTGCTGTCTGCACAAGATCTGCAAAGTTTGTCAATGCTACCATGATATTGACGCCGAGGATTCCTTTGGTTAATTTCCTTGCCTTTGCGATTTCTTGTCTTAACGCCCAAATATTTGCTTCAAGAAAATTATCGCGGAAGTCTGGCTCGTTCATACCGATATCAGCAGTCCCAATAACTCCAATGCCGCCTTCATTCGCTACGGCAGCCGCCAGACAATGCAGAGAAATTCCTACGCTCATCCCGCCCTGAATGAATGGCAATTTGGCGACTATATCACCAATTATGAGCGAATGATCTAAAATCGATGACATAATTCACCTCCTCTTAAGTTAATTTGATTTTTAAAAAACTTCCCCTCTGTGTTACTATTTTATAGCAATATTTTTATCATATCGTTTTTGCGTCAAAAAGTCTAATCTGTAGTATAATTAAAGTGTTATGGCAATCTTCACCAAAGCGTGGAACAATTTCAAAGCTCGGCCGGACGGCTGGTTTTTCTACGGCTTCCTTTTGACCTTCACGCTTTCAATCCGGAAAGTCTTTTTTTTCTATCCTATTGCGGGTGGCTTTAACGAATATACCGGAATCTACCTTTATTTAAGCGATATTTTATTGATTCTGACTATTATAGCCTGGATAATTTCTATATTACGAAACAAAAAGCTTAAATTGTCAAGTTGTATCAAGTTTTTCAATCGACAAGAGGCCTATATCTTAGTGCTGGTATTAGTAGCTTGGGCGTTTATGAGCATCTCGTGGCCTGGCAATACAAACCTGGCGCTTTTTAAAGCGCTTAAATTAGCCGAATTTAGCCTGCTTTTTTTCTATGTTGCACATAATGCTTTAAATAAGCCATTATTACGCAATACAGTAGGCTTTATTGTCGCTTTAGGCTTTATACAAGCCACAATTGGCATAGCGCAGGCTGTTTTACAGCACTCTGTTGGCCTATTTTGGCTTAAAGAAAGCTTAATCTCGGTGAATGTTGACGGCGTAGCCAAGATTGTGCTCTTCGGGCACAAATTTATCCGCGCTTATGGCTTATTTCCACACCCTAACATCTTGGGCGGATTTTTGCTGGTGTCTATAGTTTTCACGTTTGCTTATAGAATGATGTTTCGCGCCAGTAAGAACGTTTCATGGGGTGGAACAATAATGTATATTATTTTGGCTGTCCAGGTTGTCGCACTTCTTTGTACTTTTTCAAAATCAGCTATTTTGGGGCTATTTTTCATTATTTGTTATGGGGGATACAGAGTTGTTTCACGTGGAACATTTTCCAGTTTTACTGAATTGTTCCGTGCCCGCATCTCACCAATCCCAACGATTATCCATGATTTGATGCGAGTGAAAAGCTTTTATAAATATATAGGCACTTTTATAATAGTATTTGGATTGCTTATTACAATACTGGGTTTTAATATCGATTCTTCATTATTGAAATCCTTCAACGAAAGGCTTTTATTCCTAAATGTTTCACGTGAAACAATTGTGTCCAATCCAATAGTTGGGCTGGGCATGGGCCAATTCGTGTCCGAAATGCAGAAATATAGTTCAGTGTTCCTGGCTGATTGGCAATATCAGCCGGTTCACAATGTTTTTCTGCTGATCTGGAGCGAATTAGGCATAATCGGATTGGTATTGTTTATATTATTCCTGTGGAAAGTGTTCCGTTCTAGTATCATTATTCCACGCCTGCCTGCCGATGAGGCAGGTGGAATATATGTCTTTAAAGGTATTCTCCTTGGCTTTATAATCATCATGCTTTTTGATCACTATTTCTGGGATATCCAGCAAGGGCAAATTATATTCTGGATGATGCTAGGCTTGGTTGTCGGCATGAAAAATGGTGAGAAATAATTGACAAAAAACAGACATTTGCTACAATTGTAAACAACAGGTTTACAATTTTTTATTTGTCTAAAATTGCTTTAAAAAAGCTATAATACGGCAATATAATTTTAATAATTATTTAATTTGTATACTCGGCTTTGACACTTTTCGAAAACTGGTATACAATGACTCGTTAGATTATGAAAAAGAAATCAATACCCGAAAATCTAGCCAAAGCCCTTTTAAAATTGAATATAAGCGAAAAGGAAATCGCGACCTATCTAGTTTTGCTAGAAAATGGCACATTAACTATCCAAGATATCGCGCGAAAAACCGGTATAAACCGAGTTACAATTTATTCGGCCATCGATGAATTGAAATTGAAGGGACTCGTAGCTGAAAGCCGCAAAGGCAAACGAAAACTTTTTGTCGCCGAAAATCCGGAAACTCTTGAAAATTTACTCAATGAGAAAACTGAACAGCTGAAAAAAGAAAAAGCATCACTGGAAAATATAATTCTGCCGGCGCTGAAAGCTATTAATGTCAATCAGGAAAATAAACCGCAGATTAAATTTTTTGAAGGCGCGGATGGAATCAATCGAGTCTATGACGAATATATTCTTAAAGAAAAGGATTGCATCAACTGTGGATCATACGAAACTGCGACAAAAGTCATTACATTTAAAGATGAAGAAAAATATATCCACGAAGTGAAAGAGCGAAAAATATTTTATCGCATGATCCTGGAAGACACGCCGCTCAATCGTAAGTTTGGTGAAATGGCAAAAGGCATCGCACATACAAAATATCTCGCGCCGGAAACTAAAATTTCCGCTGACATTGTTGTAGCTGGACCACTGGTAGCACTGATATCTTACGACAAAAAATCCGCTACTCTAATCGAGGATGAATCCATCGCGCAAGCGATCAAAATGTATTTGGATTTTATGTGGGAACAGTTGCGATAAAACTTGATGCTCTTGGCGAAGCATGAGAATTTAATTTTTAAATTCTTGTGTTTCGTCAGGAGTTAAAAATAAAAAAAGGAGGAAGAAATAATGTGGATATTTTACGTGAATTATCCCGACAATCGCAGGAATAAAATTAATATACTTATTATTGAGGACAGGAAGCTTTCCGGCATTGATGAAAGGGGCAAGGGATCAATACAGCCGTATATAAAGTGGCTTTTCAAGGCTGGCGGGATTCGCGAAAATTTTGTCGGCTTCAAGAAAGAGGCGTAACGTATCATTCTTCACATGCGGGGCGACCGTTTTGATATTAAGTACATGCTGGAAGTTCTTTCTGGAAGTTCGCATGAATTCGAAATCAAACAACGCAGTTTGAAGGTGCATAATCTTGGATATTTCAAAAATGCACCCTACTACTGGATGCGGATCCGTGGACATGGCAGCTGCGAAGCTTATGAAAAGGCATTAAATAGGGTAATACCGCCTTTTATACAAAAAAGCATTCCGATTATACCGACAAGGAGGATTAAAATGAGAAAAATAACTCAAGCAAGTCTGAAAAGAAGAGCACAATGGCTGATGAATGACTTTTATAGTGCAGTAGGAAGCAGATCACATGAGGACTTCATTATTGACATGGCAAAATGCTTAGGTAATAAAGATGAGGAAAAGAAGAATCGTGCGCTTTCTCTTTTGAATGTCATGAATGATCTTGTTGGCACGAAACCGATACAACACTTGGGAAAGCGTATTCGAGAATATAACCAATCTGCTTTTGATGTATTGGTGGAACATGGGCTTGTGCATATAAGAAAAGAGCCGGAAACTCCTTGGTTTTCCAAACTTGCCAATGTGCATACTATCGATGCCTACTCCGATAAAATCAGAGCTGAAATTACTCTATATGAAAACGAGCTCGGTCGTGCCTACGAGCGCTATGAGGAAACACGCGAACCAATTTTTTATGTAAACGGTGAAGCAATTGACTTAGTCGATCTTCCATTGGTGCAAAAAATTCTCAGAAAAAAACCAGATTATCCCCTTGAAGCCAAGTTTTTAAGGGAAGATAATATCTCAAAGCTTGAAGAACAATTAAAAGCAAATATTAACTTCTTACAGATTCTTCCTGGCGCAAGACTGCCTGAACAACCAGAGATAATTGAAAAATGGTTTTCAGGAGAAATACAATAAACAAATCCGAGGCGGGACCAGAAAACACTGGATCCGCCTTTTTTTATTGCAGTTGCTTTTATTTTTGGGCGTAATATAATGAGCTAACTAAATTGGAAAGGAGGTAGATGTGACAAGGACAGAGTTCTTTGAATTATTGAAAAAAAGCAATCTTTCCCGAGTTGAGCAAAAGCGGCTTTTTCGTTCAATGCGAAAATCGATAGTGCTGTTTTACTTGGGGCGAAGAAAGTATGAGCGGGACAGGTTTCAGGAAGATGATTTTCAAAATAAGCTTTTTGAAAAGATTCTTAAGAGCGATGCAAGAGAATTTAAGAAGTTAATTTACATTCTCAAGCTGGATGAGATCAATCTCAAGCTGGACGCGACTAAAAAGAAATCGCCGGCGCATATTCTGGCGCGATTCATTCTTGAGAAAAAAGTCGATCGTTTTGAAAAGTTTTTAAGAATCGGCTGGCAGAACAAAAAACATTTTCAAAAAGCTGCTAAACGGTATGAATGGAAATTAAAGCATGCCGAAGAGAAAGAGAAAGAAAAAAAGGCAAACGGCAAAAGCTGGAAGAGAATGCTGGTTGAAGCGGTGGTAGTGGTTTCTGTCGGAGTTGGAATTGGAGTTGGAACTGTCACGCTTTTGAAAAAAGTCACAGAAAAAAAGGAAGGAGAAAAATAAAAAACCTGCGTCGGATATTCACGCAGGATTTTTTATTTATTTTATTTAGTTTAATATCTTAGCTATCGCTAGATTATTCAACTAAAATATTTTTAATCAATTTATTTAGGCGCGGCGAATTGAATTTTTTGAGATAAGTTTTTATTTTCTGTTTGTTTAGTAAGTCGAGATTTATTTCCTCCGGATCGAATTTAGCATAACCATTGAGTGACAAATACGCCAGATCCAGGAAGGCTTTTTCTGGGTCGGCAATTAGAATGTTGCCCTCTTTTGAATATCCCCAAAAAAGTTTTGGCTGGATGTGGCGATAGATTATCATATTTTCCAGCATTTTTGTTTTTTTGCTACGATTAGTGGTGGCCATGGTCAAACTGGCCGGCTGTTGGCTCAAGATATTGTGCCTGGCCAAAGCCGATTCAAAGGAAGTATAGTTCGGTGGATATTTTTCCACCGCAAATTGCTCCCAATCAATTTTGGAAATGTCTGTCGCATAAATCCCTTTGGCCACCTTTACCAGTTCGCCTCTCTTAACCATGCGGCTTAAGGTTACGGCAAGACTTCCGTCATCAAGCCCGGTTATTTTTCTGATGTCAGCAAAAGTGAACCAGCTCTTGGGAATTTTATTTATTTTTTGCAGCAATTTGCTCATAATATTATGTTACATAATTATTAACACTCTTGTTAATATAATTGTATCATATAAAGGTCAGCTAACAAGATAGTAAAGTAAAAAACAGAACGGAACAACGCCCTGCCTTTTTTATATGTGAAGAAATTTATAAAACCGTAATCGCTGAAACCTTATCGCCAGTCTGCGGGCGCATTACCCGCACGCCTTGGGTGGCTCTGCCGAGGACGGAGATGTCTTTGAGTGGGATGCGGATGATCTGGCCCTTTTCCGAAGTTATAATCACATCGGTTTCAATATCATCGACATTAATGATGCTGGCGCCGATCAGTTTGCCGGTTTTGGCGGTAACGCTGGCGGTTTTGATGCCGGAGCCGCCGCGATTTTGAATTTTATATTGCTTGAGGTCGGTCCTTTTCCCATAGCCGTTTTCCGCGATAACCAAAAGCTGGTTGCCTTTCTGGTTTTTGAGGACGACATCCATCCCGACAACCTTGTCTTCTTTTTTGAGTTTGATCCCGCGCACGCCGCCGGCGGTCCGTCCCATCGCGCGCACATCCTTTTCTTTGAAATGAATGGCTTGGCCTTTGGAAGTTGTGATCACAGCTTCATCTTCGCCACTGGTGGCTTCTACCCAGCGCAGAGCATCGCCCGGCTGTAATTTGATAGCGAGAAGCCCCGAGCGCCTGACATTTTCAAATTCATCCATGGCGGTTTTTTTAATGGTGCCCATTTCCGTGGTCATCAGCATATATTTGTAAGCGTCGTCCTTGCCAAAGGCTACGATTGCGGTTACCGATTCTTCCTGTTTGAGTTCCAAAAAGTTCACAATTGACTGTCCCTTGGCGACGCGCGATGAGGCGGGAATTTCATAAGCTTTAGTTTGGAAAACTTTTCCCGAGTTGGTGAAAAACAAAAGATTGTCATGCGCCATGACGCCTAAAACTTTCTTGATAGAATCTTCCTCCTTAGTAACCGCGCCGATGACGCCTTTGCCTCCGCGGTGCTGGACTTTATACACCGATGGATCCATTCTTTTAATATATCCTTGTTTGGTGATAGTAATGATCGCTTCTTCATTGGGAATTAAATCTTCCTGCTTGAATTCACCCACTCCTGATTTCACAATCTTGGTCTTTCTCTCATCGCCGAATTTTTCTTTCACGCGCAACAGTTCGTCTTTTACGATTCCTAAAATTTTCTTTTCGCTTTTTAAAATCATTTCCAATTCTTTGATGAGCGCCAGTTTTTCCAGCAGCTCGTCTTCAATTTTCTTTCTTTCCAAGCCGGCTAGCGTCTGCAGTTTCATTTCCAAAATCGCGGTTGCTTGTTTTTCCGACAGCTTGAAATTTTTCATCAAGTTCTTGTGCGCGATTTCCTTAGTCTCGGATTTTTTGATGGTCGAAATAATCGCGTCAATGTGGTCGAGCGCCTTTTTCAAGCCTTCCAAAATATGCGCGCGGTCGCGGGCTTTGTCCAAATCGAATTGCGTTCTTCGCGTCACCACGATTTTGCGGTGCGCGATGTAATATTCCAAAATATCTTTCAAATTCAAAACAGTTGGTTCAATGCCGTCCACCAGCGCCAGCATATTGACATTAAAATTTTTCTGGAGATCCGTCATGGCATAAAGCTTGTTGAGAACTTTTTGCGGATAGGCGTCCTTTTTGAGTTCAATTACTAATCGCACGCCATCTTTGTCTGATTCATCGCGAATGTCGCGGATGCCCAGCAGTTTTCCTTCATGCACTAAATCCGCCATTTTTTCAATCATAGCCGCTTTATTAGTGGCATAAGTCATTTCCGTAATTACGATTTGGAAAGCGCCGGTTTTCGGTTCCACGATGTCCGCTTTGGCGCGCGTCAAAATCTTTCCGCGCCCGGTGCGGTAAGCTTCCAAAATATCTTTTTTATTATAAATAATTCCGCCCGTTGGAAAGTCTGGTCCCTGAATAAATTCCACCAGTTCTTCAATGGTCGCTTCGGGATTATCAATCAGCAGAGCTACGCCGTCGATCAGTTCGCTCAAATTATGCGGCGGAATATTCGTCGCCATGCCGACCGCGATGCCCATACTGCCGTTCAAAAGCAATTGCGGGAGATTAGCCGGCAAAACGGTTGGTTCTTGATGCTGCCCGTCGAAATTAGGCACAAAATCCACCGTATCTTTTTCGATGTCAATGAGCATTTCTTCGGCAATAGCGGAAAGCTTGGCTTCAGTATAACGATAAGCCGCGGCACTGTCGCCATCCATCGAGCCGAAGTTTCCTTGTCCGCGCACCAGCGGATAGCGCAATGAAAAATCCTGCGCCATGCGCACCATTGATTCATACACGGCCGCGTCGCCATGCGGATGATATTTGCCCAGCACCTCTCCCACAACAGTGGCTGATTTTCTGAATTTAGAACTGGCGCGCAAGCCCGAGCTCCACATAGAATACAAAATCCGGCGGTGGACCGGTTTCAAGCCGTCGCGCACATCAGGGAGGGCTCTAGCTACGATCACGCTCATCGCGTAATCCAGATATGATTGCTGGACTTCTTCGACGACCTCTCTTTTATTAATATTTCCGATATCCATAAAATAAAATTTCTAATTTTAAAATTATTGCGTATTATTTGCGGAATTATCTGGCGCTGGCTGGTTAAGCGTGTTTTTAAATCCCTCGCTGGCGTTTTCCAGCGATTGCTTGCCGGTATTAAACTGCTCAGTAATCGCGGAAGTGTCAACGCTATTCAGCGGCGAAGCGGTTTGGGTTTGGCTGTTTTTCAGCGAAAAAAACCAGATGATGATTATAAAAAACATGGAAATCGCCACCATTGCCCAAACATAGCGCAAGCGGATATGCTCCGGCTTTCTTCTAATTTCTTCAATTTTATTTTGCAAAGACATATTTTTACTCTACTCCCATAACCACGACATCCATGCTTTTTCCTTCCAAATCTTTTTTCTTGATATTTAATTTAGAAACTCTTTCTTTCGGGCAGCTGCCGATTTCAGCGCAGAATTTCTTTTCATCCGCGATATCGATAGTTGAGCCGTTAATTTTGTAATGCATCGGAATGACAATGGCCGGTTCAATTTTTCTGATCAAGTCTACCGCTTCTTTGCCGTCCAGCGTATATTTTCCGCCGATCGGAATCATCAGAATATCCACGCCGTCAATTTCTTCCAGTTGTTTGCTTTCAAGATCGGTTCCCAAATCTCCGAGATGGCAAACGCGCAAATCTTCCGATTCCAGAATAAAAATAGTATTCGCGACCGGATCCTTAGTTGGTCCGTGTTTAGAGGCCAGTCCGACTATATTAATGCCCTTCACTGAATATTCGCCGGGAATATTGATGACGGCTGGCTCGCCTTTCAGTGCCGAAACATTATTATGGTCAGCGTGTTCGTGACTGACCACCACTAAATCAGCTTGTCCCTGCGGTGGCCGCAAGCCCACGGTTTTATCAAAAGGATCCAAAAAAATCGCCACATCTTCCCGGCCTCTGCCGGCCGGTTTGGTGGTTATTTTAAAGCAAGAATGGCCGTAATATTGGATAATCATGGGATTCTCTACGAATTACGAATTTATACGAATATACGAATGGTTTCTATTACATAAATAATTATAGCATCTGGAAAGAAGTTTGTCGAGGGGCTTGCGATAAAAACTTAGACATCGGATGTCTAAGTCGCTATGTTTTGGTTGGAAGGCTTATTTAAAGCAATTCCAAAAACTTGAAGGATTTTAAGAGGCTTAAGTAAGCCATTTATATGCCAAGGTCTTGACTTTTTCTGCCAAACCTGCTAAGATATAGAGTTCGTACATTAAAAAGGTTTCAGAGGGCAAAATAGCGATTGTTTGGTTATCTAAGCAATTGCTATTGTGTCCTTTGGAAAAAATGTATTTAAAAAATGGGAGGTCGGGATGGAAATTAAAGATTTCTATTTAAAAGACGAAGACACAGTAAGGATTGTTGTTTTGGATAAGGAAGGGATTGATAATGCCGTGCTCAAGAGATTATTCGAGGCATCTAAAGGACAAAACAATGGTTTCAAAACTGTTCGTCTTAAAATAACAGATGTAAGATTTACCGGAGAAGATCAGGATGTAAAAGGTATTGGCTTTGAAATAGAGCTGTCTAAGTAAAAAATTAAGTTCCGTTGAAAAAGTTCGGCGGAATGATAGCAAGGAGGACCGCGATATTATGAGAAAACGAAGATAGTCTGAAAGACAATCGACGAAACGGCTAACCCTGGGCCGAAAAGGACTGTGTGAGAATTCCACAGTCCTTTTTTATTTGGTTTTTTCCAAAGCTCGGCTTTTCTAGATCTTTAAAGCCGAGCTTTTTATCCCGCTTGACACAATTTATGAACAAATATATACTGATTTTACGATTTACCCACACACCAACTTCTGGATTACTATATTTTCTAGGAGTTTATAAAAATCAAGTGTGCTGGGAAAATTATAAACATCAATTTATGTTCAGTATTTGCCCTATGGGCAATATCCAAAAGTTGGTGTGCGGGTTAATTATTAAGAAAATTTAATATAAGCATGATTTAATGCTTGTGCGATATTCTTAATAATTTCCTTTAAACAGGAAGTTTTTTTAATATTACGAATATACGAATCGGGCGAAATTACGAATGACAAAAATAAAAAATAAAGAGAATTTAATATATGCGGATGAATGCTACGAAATAATGGGAATAATTTTTGATGTTTATAATCGCCTAGGTTATGGGCATAAAGAAAATTTCTATCAAAAGGCGATAGCAGAAGATTTTACCAAAAACAAAATAGAATTTAAAGAGCAACTGAGATGCAAGGTAAAATACAAAGAAACAGATTTAGGCATTTATATTTTAGATTTCCTTGTTTTGGATAAAATAGTACTAGAACTAAAACAGAAGAGCTACATTTCAGGGCGAGATATAAAACAACTATATAGATACTTAAGAGCAACAAATTTAAAACTGGGGATTATAATCACATTCACGCCCGATGGCGTAAAATATAAGAGAGTAGTTAATTCAAATTAATTAGTATTCGTAATTTAGCTTAATTCGTAAGTTAGTAAATATAAATTATGGCAAACATTTTAGACAAACTGGCGGAGGAAGTGGACAAGCTGACGGAAGAGAAGCCAAGGGCTTCCAAAAAATCTTCAACTGCTAAAAAAACGAAAGATGAAACATCGGAAGAGCTTTCGCCGATGGCGGAACTTTTGGAAAGTTCGGATGTGCGGTTTCCTAATGTCGGCGATGTGATTGAAGGAAAAGTGATTGAAGTGGGAACCAATGCCGTCTATTTGGACATCGAACCGTTTGGAACGGGCATCGTTTTGGGCCGCGAAATGAAAGACGGCATGGGCACGGGCAAATTAAAAATCGGGCACAAAGTGACAGCAACCATTACCGATCTCGAAAACGAAGACGGGTATATTGAGCTTTCTATCCGCGAAGCGTCATATGAAAAGGCCTGGGAAGATTTGGAAAGCAAAAAGGACACGCAGGAAAAGGTGGCGACCAAAGTTTTGAGCGCCAACAAAGGAGGACTTCTGGTGGAAATCAACGGCATCTCCGGATTTTTACCGGTGTCCCAGCTTTCCAGCAAAAATTATCCGCGCGTGGAGGACGGTGACAAGAATAAAATTCTGACTTTGCTCAAAAAATTAGTTGCCCAGGAATTGGAAGTACGTATTCTGGACGCCGACCGCGAAACGGAAAAATTGATCGTGAGCGAAAAGGCCGCGCAAAAAGAAAAAGACCGCGAAGTTATTTCTGGCCTGCAAATCGGCGATGTAGTCGAGGGCGAAGTGAGTGGAGTAGTTGACTTCGGAGCTTTTGTGAAATTTTTCGCGCCTAATATTGATACAACCAATCTCACTGAAGAAAATAAACTGGAAGGCCTGGTGCATATTTCTGAACTGGCCTGGCAGTTGATTGAAAATCCGCGCGATATCGTAAAAGTCGGGCAGAAAGTCTGCGCGCAGATAATTGGCCTGGAAAATGAAAAGATTTCCCTTTCCATGCGGGCATTGGAAAAAGATCCATGGAGCAAGCTGGAATATAAAGTTGGGGATGTCGCGAAGGGCACCGTGCATCGCATTAATCATTTCGGCGCATTTGTCTATCTCAACAAGGATATACACGGCTTGGCGCATGTGAGCGAAATGGGCGAGATGTTTCCGGGCAAAAATATCAATGACCTGATCAAGGCCGGCGGTGAATATTCCTGGAAGATTCTGTCTATTGAGCCGAAAGAGCATCGTATGGGTTTGGTGCTGGTAACTGGCAAAGCGGCTTCTAAAAAAGCTGAAGAAATTGAAGAGGAAGTCAAAGAAGAAGTTAAAGAAGTGAAAACTGAAAAGAAAGTCAAAAAACCAGCTAAGGAAAAAGCAGAAAAGCCAGTCAAAGAAAAAAAAGCTAAAAAAGAACCAAAAGAAAAGAAAGCTAAGGTGAAAAAACCTGCCCGCAATGCTTCGCCCGCTCGCAACGATGTAGCGACTTCGGGCGAGCATAGCGATGCAGGCGGGGAGAAAAAATAAGACTTTTGCCAATTTGCGCTAAATTATTTATTTGGTTATAATATTGGCAAGGGAGGAGTAATTATTAACTTTAAATAAAAATATGCCAGAAACAGAGAAAATGCAGTTTTCGGAGCAAGGAATGCCTCCGGTAAATCCTGAGCAGCGTAAATTTAGCGAGAACAAAGAAAAAAAGAGATTAGTGGAAATGTCGGATGGAACAATGGGTATGGTGGACAGCCTTGAGGATGAAATAAAAAAGAAGCAGGAAATGCGTGAAAATAACTAGTATCAAAAACAGTTTTCAAGAAGCGCTTTACGGCGCTTCTTATATTTGTGGTATTATTAAATATATGAAACCAAATGTTTTTATCATCTCTGGACCGTCCGGTGCCGGCGAGGATTCGATTATTGAAGGACTGCGGAAGTATTTTGAAATTGAGCGGGTTGTTACAACCACTACCCGCGAAATGCGTTCGGGCGAATCGCAAGGCAAGCCTTATTATTTTACCAGCAAAGAAGAGTTTGTTAATCGCCGCAACAGTGGCGAATTTGTGGAATGGGCGGAGCAATACAACGGAAATTTTTATGGCGTGACTAAAGATGAAATTGAGCGTGTGAAAAATTCTGGTCATGTTGGAGTATGGAAGATCGAATGGAAAGGTGTAATCACGGCCAAAAAAGTTTATCCCGAAATTCCGGCGATTTTTATCACGGTTTCAGATTTGAAAATCTTGGAAGACCGCATCCGCCGCCGTGATAATATTTCCGAAGAATATGTCCGAGAAAGAATGGAATATACTAGGGAGTGGATGGAGCACAAGGACATTTATGACTACACGGTATTTAATGAAGAAGGAAAACTCTCCGAAGCCATTGCCAAAACCGCGGAGATAATTCAGAAGTATTTGGAATAGGCGGGATATTGACAGTTATTTTATGTTATGCTATACTGTACATATGAGTACAGCAAAATATAACAACAAATCAAATAAAGGCTTGTATTTAAGCAGATTTTATCAAATAGCCAAGTTGGGTATCACGGTTTTTCATGTCAATGATTTGGCTAATCTTTGGCAAATAAAAGACCCAAATAATCTGCATACAACCCTGAAAAGATATGTGCAAAAGGGGCTATTGATCAGAATTTATCGGGGATTATATTCCTTAAAGCCTGTTGAGCAATTGGATTCGGCATTGGTTGGAATGAAAGCCCTGCATAGATATGCCTATGTCAGCACCGAGACAGTTTTGGCTCAAGCCGGCATAATCCAACAAAAGATCGACCAAGTAACCTTGGTGAGTTCTATCTCAAAGAAGTTTTTTGTTGGATCCTTTAATTTTCACTCACGCCAACTTGCGGATAAATTTCTCTATAATGAAATTGGCATAATAAACGAGAATGGCGCGAAGAAAGCGTCTGCCGAGCGAGCAGTAGCCGATCTGCTATATTTTAATCCAAGCGCTTATTTTGACGCGGAAAAATTAATCGATTGGAAAAAAGTTAAAATCGTTCAAAAAGCTATTGGCTATCCGTTAACTTTTAATCGCTACTAATTTTATGATTTTGCCCAACCAAAGAGACGCAATTCACAAGGCCTGGCTGTATCGATTGCTGGCAGAAATTTATGACGATGCGAAACTCGCCGGTGCGCTTTATTTCAAAGGTGGAACTTGCGCGGCAATGCTTGGATATCTCGATCGCTTTTCAGTCGATCTGGATTTTGATTTTATGGGAGATTCGACTAACATTACGGAGATTCAAAAAAAATTGGAAAGTGTTTTTGCGAGTCTCGGGCTGGAAATTAAAGACCGGAGCCGGAATGTTCCGCAATATTTTTTGAAATATCCTGTCAAAACCGACGAAAGAAACACTTTGAAATTGGATGTCACTTTTCCACCGCCCGAAGCTAATGAATATGAGCCGAAAGAGTTTATTGATATTGACCGCATCATCAACTGCCAGACAATCGAAACGATGTTTGCTAATAAGTTAGTGGCGCTTATCGACCGTTATGAAAAAAATGAATCCATCGCCGGACGGGATTTGTATGACATTCACCATTTTTTTCTGAATAGTTATCGTTATAACACAGCGGTCATTGAAGAGCGCAGAAAAAAGCCGGTGCTCGCTTTTTTTCAAGAACTTCTAAATTTTGTTGAAAAAAATATAACTGAAACTATTATCAACCAGGATTTGAATGTTTTGCTCGCTCCCGACAAGTTCCAAAAAATCCGCAAAATTCTCAAACGCGAAACACTAATGTTTCTGCGCGACGAAATCGCACGGCTGGAAAAATAATTTTTCTCAAGATATGGTAATTGCCAAAAATTGAGACAAATTTAGAAATAGGCAAAAAAAGGAAAAGGCAGGGTCGTTTGACGCCTGCCTCAGTCTGTTTTTCTTCACTAAAGACTAAACTCCACTCTCACTATCTTTAGCCCCGTATCCACCTTTTCAATGATTGGTAGCAGAAACCCAAGAAGCATCTCTGAAAATCTTTCCTGCTGAATTTCATCGAGCGGATTATAGAGTTTAGCCAGTTCAGTCGAAAATTTTTCATTAAACTCATAGCAGCTTTTTCTAATTAAATTCTCTGGCTTAATACATTCTGAATCTTTCAAAAAAAAGTCATAAAATTTCTGCCGATCATCCACGCTTACGGTCGCCCAATAGATCAAATTTCTAACCTTTGGATTATCTGTAATAGGAGATAGCCTCATATGTACTTCAAAGAATCTAAAAGCTTTACCTTCGATTATACGCTTCCCTTTCAGATATGGGTCACTTTTCCACAAAGTAACTTCCTCAGCCACATCCGTTAGCTTGTCATTTTCTACAAGACAGTCACCTTTTTCAAGTGTGATTGTTTTTTCATCCTTAACTTCTGTGTATACAAACCATGCCGTAGCTACTCCCAATACAAGACTGAGTGTTGAATAAAAAACAAGAGCCTCGGTTTTTAGCTCATAGCGGGAAAGCATTGTCATAAACAAAACTGACAATGCCCAAATAATTGTACCAGACACAAAAGCAATAAGAGATATTTTTACTTTGACCATTTTCCCCTCCTTTCTTTTTGAGACAGGCTAGTTTTTCTGCCCAACATTTCATTTTTTTGCCTTTTTATGGGCTTTAACCGTGCGCTGTGATTTTGAAATAGTCTTTTTCCGATGTCGATTATTTACTTTCTTGCATGCGTATTTTTCTTCATTAAGAAAAGAACCCACCTGAAGAATACTGTAAACTAGACGAAAAACATCTTGAGAATTCATTTTACACCCCCCCTTTTTTATCGTTAAAATTGTTAATGTTCTAAACAGGTAATTATACAGCGAATTTAGTTTATAGTCAATATAAGTCGTCAAAATATTAATATCCTCATCAATACTTGCTTTATTTTAGCCAATATGCTATACTATTTTTAGTAGTCGGAAAATTACGAATATATGGAAATAAAACAGATTTTGGAACAACTTGGCCTGGAGGACAAAAAGGCGGATGTTTATCTCGCCTGTTTGGAAATGGGCGGAGCTACTGCCTATTTAATCGCTAAAAAAACAGGACTCAAACGGCCAACAGTGTATGACATCATGAGCCAACTAATGAAAGATGGCTTAGTTTATAAATCCATCAAGGGCAAGATAAAATATTTTTCTCCCGCTGATCCGGAAGTTTTGGTCAAAAAACTCAAAGAAAAAGAAGCGCTGACCAAGGAAATTATGCCGCAACTGCAAAATTTATATAACTCACCCCAAGCCAAACCATTCATCAGATATTTTGAAGGCAAGGAAGGAATCAAGGAAATGTATGAGGACAGCTTGCGCTCTCTCAAAAAAGGCGAAGAAATTTTGGCTTATGTCGGCGAGGATACTTTGCAAAATATGCCGGAATACGCAGATGACTACATTAATCGGCGAGTGGAAAAAAATATCCGGTTGCGCGGAATTTATAAAAATACGCTAGAAATAACGAAATATATGCAGAAAAATCAGGAGCAGTTGCGCACAGTGAAAATTTTGGAAGAAAAAGACTTTCCTGTTTCCAATGAAACCAATATTTATAAAAATAAAGTGGCCATCGCCAGCTTCGGCACGGAAATGTTTGGCATGATTATCGAATCGGAAGAAATCGCGCGCTCGCAAAAAGCTATCTTTGAATTAGCCTGGATGGGCGCAAAAAATATATCTGAAAAAGAAATATAGACTTTTATTAATCGTTAAGGTAGCATAGTGTGATATGTCAAAAAGAAGCAGTTTAATCAAAAAATTTCAAAACATCTCCCATCAGTATGATTTGTGGAAAAAGGGAGATAAAATTGTGGTTGCTTGTTCTGGTGGGTCGGATTCGGCGTGTCTTTTGGATATTTTTGCCAAACTGCAAAAAAAGTACGATTTAGAGCTTCTTATCGCGCATGTTAATTATGGATTGCGCGGGAAAGATTCGGATAAGGATGAAGAACTTGTGAGGGGACTGGCGGAGGAGTATGGTTTGAAAATTGCAGCTCTGGCTCTTCAAAGAGGTACGACCTCGAAAATTCAAGAGGCGAATCGGAGGTCGGACCTCCATCACTCTGAAAATGAACTGCGTGAAATCAGATATAGCTTTTTTGAAAAAGTCCGCCAAGAAAATAAATTTGATTTGATTGCGGTCGCGCATAATGCCGATGACCAGGTGGAAACATTCTTGATGCGCGTAATCCGTGGAGCCGGTTTGCAAGGTTTGTCGGCGATGAAATATAAATCGGGAAAAATTATTCGACCGTTGCTCGGAATTTCGAGAAAAGAAATTTTGGAACATTTGGATAAGACAGGTAGGACTTATAGGACGGATAAGACAAATAAAGAAAATTTATTTTTGCGCAACAAAATCAGGAACCAGCTGATTCCGTATTTGGAAAAAAAATTTAATCCGCAGATTAGAAAAACAATTTCCAGCGCAGTGGGATCGATTGCCGAGGACGCGGATCTTTTGGAAAAAATCGCGGAAGAATATTGCGCGAAGAAAAAGGACCTGCGCGCGAGTGAAATTCTGGCGCTGCATCCGGCGCTGCAAAGAAGAATAATCTTGAAAGCCATTGGAAAAGTAAAAAAAGATCTGAAAGACATCGAGGCGGCGCATGTGGAAGAGATTTTAAAAGCGCTTAAAAGCACCAAGGGCAAGCGCCAAATAGTGGTATTTAAAGGGTTGAAATTGACAAGGATTGGTGATAAGGTTATACTAGCTCGTAACTCGTAACTTGAAACTCGTAACTAATAATTACAATAAAAATGAAAAATTTAGCTAAAAATATCCTACTCATGCTGTTTCTATTTCTCTTGATTTCCGGGCTGTTTGTGCTGTATTCCGGTCCGGCCAAAAAGCCGGCTGAAGTAGCCCTAAGCGCGCTGGTGGCTCAGATTAATGATGGCAAGGTAAAGCAAATTTCCGTGGATAACAATGATTTAGCGGTCATTCTCACGGACGGGACGGAAGAAAAATCAACCAAAGAGCAGGAAACCGGACTCACGGAATCGCTCAAAAACTATGGAGTAGATCAGGGAAAACTAAACGCGGTGAACATTGAAATTAAAGGTCCATCGTCAACTTCGATGTGGCTGGGCACTATTTTGCCGTTTCTCTTGCCCTTTGTTTTGATCGCGGCTTTCATTTGGTTTATGCTGCGCCAAGCGCAAAGAGGAAATTCGCAGGCATTGTCGTTTGGAATGTCCCGCGCCCGCATGACCGATCCAAAAGATAAAAAAAATCGGGTAACTTTTGCCGATGTGGCCGGAGCCAAGGAAGCTAAGGAAGAACTCAAGGAAATTGTGGAATTTTTGAAAAGCCCGGGCAAGTTTTTGAAATTGGGAGCGAAAATTCCCAAGGGCGTTTTGCTTTTGGGTCCTCCAGGAACGGGAAAAACTTTGATTGCTAAAGCGGTGGCTGGAGAAGCTAATGTGCCATTTTTTAATATTAGCGGATCGGAATTTGTGGAAATGTTTGTGGGTGTCGGCGCTTCGCGCGTGCGTGATCTTTTCAAACAGGCCAAGAAAAACGCCCCAGCTATTGTGTTTATTGACGAAATTGACGCAGTTGGGCGCCATCGCGGAGCGGGACTGGGTGGCGGGCATGATGAACGGGAACAGACGCTCAATCAAATTCTAGTGGAAATGGACGGCTTTGATACGAATACTAATGTAATTGTCGTGGCGGCGACCAATCGCCCGGATGTTTTGGATCCGGCGCTTTTGCGGCCCGGGCGTTTTGACCGGCGCGTGGTGATGGATTTGCCGGACATTGAAGAACGGCTGGCGATTCTCCAGATTCATTCCAAAAACAAACCCTTTGAAGAAAAAGTGAATTTGCGCGTAATTGCGGAGCGGACCTCCGGATTTTCCGGCGCTGATCTTTCCAATCTAGTGAATGAGACGGCGATTTTAGCCGCGCGCAGAGGGAAAAAACAACTTGGAATGGCAGAGCTCACAGAATCAATTGAAAAAGTTATTTTGGGGCCGGAAAGAAAAAGCCGGATAATTGATGAGCAGGAAAAGAAAATTATCGCCTATCATGAAGCCGGACACTCTCTTTTGGGAGCAAGCCTAGAGCATGCTGACCCAGTGCAAAAAGTTTCCATAATTTCACGCGGCCAAGCCGGCGGCTACACATTATCCGCTCCGGAAAAAGACCGAAGGCTGCATTCCAAGAAGTATTTTTTGTCGGAATTGGCTGTTCTTTTGGGCGGTTATGCGAGCGAGGAAATAATTTTCGGCGATGTTACCACTGGCGCTTCCAATGATTTGGAACGGGCGACTGCGATGGCGCGCAACCTCGTCACCCGTTTTGGAATGAGCGAACTCGGGCCGCGGACTTTTGGGCACAAAGAAGAGCTGGTATTCTTGGGACGGGAAATTTCTGAAGAAAAAAATTATTCTGAAAAAACTGCTGAAGATATTGATAAGCAAGTGACCAAATTTATTGCTGAAGCGCACGACACCGCCGAAAAAATTATTCAGGAGAAAAAAGAAATTTTGGAAAAAATCGTGAGCGTTTTGATGGAAAAGGAAGTTATTGAGCAGGACGAGTTTAACGAAATAGTCGGAATTAAAAAGCGGGAATACAAAACTGTGTAAAATTCAAAAAAATGTCCAAAATTAATTATCTGGATATTATTAAAAAGGCCGCCGAGGTTACCTGGAAAAACAAAAATCTTTGGTGGTTTGGTTTTTTCGCCTCGCTTGCCAGCGCTGGAAGCTCCTTGAATTATTCTCCCGGAAACGGGAAAGATTTTGCTGGCGGCAAAATAACTGAAGAACAAGCAATGAATTTTGTGGCTGACCATATAGCGCTCGTGGTTAGTGCGGGGATAATTTTGTTCATACTTTTCGTTTTATTCCTGGTGCTGGGAATTATCGGGCGGGGCGCGCTGATCAGCGCGCTTAGCAAAACTCTCAAAAACGAGCCGGTTGATTTCAAGTCCGGGATGCGCGAAGGAAAAAAATATTTTTGGAAAATTCTGGGTATTGGATTTTTAAGCGCGATGTTTATTTTTTTAGCGGTAATTATCCTAATCACGCCGATTGTTTTCTTGATTTTTAACAAATCATATATTTTTGCAATACTACTTGCGTTTTTGGCCTTGGCTATTTTAATCCCGCTGGCGATATTGAGCGTCTATATTCGAATCTACGGAATAATTTACGCGGTGCTGGGGGAACTGAAAGTTTGGGCTTCGATTGAAAATGCCTACGCGCTTTTGCGTAAAAATTTGGGCGTGAGTATTATTATGGGGCTTATTTTTATCTTATTGGGTATGATTTTGGGTTTGTCGCTGATCATTCTTCTGGTTCCCTTTGTGGCAGTGCTGGTTGCGCTAGGCTCGGTTCTTTATCTAGCGCTCAAAGGAATCGGCGTAGCTATCGCCATTGGAATCGGAGTCATTATTATTCTTGCGGTTACGCTTTTTGTCCGTTCCATTTATGAAACATTCGCGCAAACTGTCTGGATTCTGTTTTTTCACGAAATCGCCAAACCTAAAGTTGAAGAAGTTGTGGCCGAAGAAGTCGAGGAAATAAAAGTCGCTCCATCTCCCGATCCGGTAAAAACAAGCGAGACTCTATAGTTATAATTCGGGTGTATAGCTCAGTTTCCGCCAAAGGCGGACCCGCCTATGGCGGGGGTTATTTAATAGTTAAGGGCAATTAGCTCAGTGGTTAGAGTACCTCGTTGACATCGAGGGGGTCACTGGTTCAATTCCAGTATTGCCCACCAACATAAATAAATAAATCCGCCCCCATAGTTCAATGGATAGAACAGTCCCGTCCTAAGGGATAGATGTGCGTCCGATTCGTGCTGGGGGCACACTTCGACTCACTTCGCTTGCTTAGTGCAAGCAAATAAAATGATAAAAAAAATTCCAAATCAAGTTATTGAAGTTTTGCAAAAACTTGAAGACGCGGACTTCGAGGCTTTTATCGTGGGCGGATGCGTGCGGGATCTAATCGCGGATCGCATGCCAAAAGATTGGGATGTGGCGACTAATGCCAAGCCGGATGAGGTGCAAAAAATATTTTCCACCTTCGCCGGAGCTACGGCGAACAAACCGGCTACTTTTTATGAAAACGATTTTGGAACAGTAGGAATTAAAGTCCCAAAATTTACTCCCAATGGACCGGAGCGTGAATATGATGTGGTAGAAGTAACTACTTATCGAATAGAATCAAAATATTCCGACAAGCGCCGGCCGGACAAAGTGGAATTTGCCAAAACTTTGGAAGAAGATTTGAGCCGAAGAGATTTTACGATTAATGCCATAGCTTTAAAACTGAAAAATAGCGATTATGAAATTGTGGATTTGTTTGGCGGACAAGAGGATATAAAAAATAAATTAATCCGCGCGGTGGGCGACGCGCATGAACGGTTTGACGAAGATGCCTTGCGCATGATGAGGGCAGTCCGGTTTCATGCGGAATTGGGATATGAAATAGAGAAAAAAACTTTTGAAGCGATAAAAAAATACAGCGGAGATCTAAAACATATCGCCCTGGAAAGAATTAAAGATGAACTGGCTAAAATTATTACTTCAGACAATGCAAGCGAAGGCGTGGATATGTTACACCAGACTGGTCTTTTGGAATACATTGTTCCGGAATTAGAAAAGGGCGTGGGCGTCGCGCAAAACCGGCATCATATTTATACGATCTATAAACATAGTATCTTGTCTTTGAAGCACTGCCCGTCCAAAAAATTGGAAGTTAGGTTAGCGGCGCTGCTGCATGATATCGCCAAGCCGCAAACAAAAAGAGGCGAAGGCGAATTTGCGACTTTCTATAATCATGATCATGTCGGCGCGCGAGTGGCGGAAAAAATATTAGCGCGGCTGCACTTTTCCAATGAAGTAATTCAGAAAGTGAAACTGCTGGTGGATAATCATATGTTTTATTACAATCCGGAAGAGGTCGGGGAAAGTTCGGTGCGACGACTCATCCAGAAAGTAGGGCTGGAAAATATGAAAGATTTGATTGATGTGCGCATCGCCGATCGTCTGGGTTCCGGCACGCCCAAGGCCAAGCCATATAAGCTTCGCCACTTGGAATATATGATCGACAAACTTTCGCACGACGCTGTTTCAGTCAAGATGCTTAAAATCAATGGCAATGATTTGATGAAAGATTTGAATTTAAAGCCCGGTCCCAAAATCGGCGCGATTTTGGACGTGCTTCTTGCCGAAGTCATCGAAGACGCTTCGAAAAATAACCGGGAGCATCTTTTGTCTCGCGCCAAAGAACTAGACAAAGAAGATCTGGAAAAGCTCCGCCAAATGGCAAAAGTGAAAATTGAAGAAAAGAAGGAAGAGGAGGATAAGGAAATTAAAGAGAAGCATTGGGTTCAGTGACGCGAAGCGTCATCCCGAGCGAAGTCGAGGGATCTAATTTAAGGCAAAATAAAAAAGGCAGAACGCGGTTGTGCGAACTGCCTTTTGTGGTGTTAGTAGCAACTAAGGCATCATCATGGCCCTATGAAGAACATAAAAATAAAGTCCAAATGCTATGCCAGCTAGAATGAAAGGCAAAAGTTCGCCTGTTAATATAAATCCCAGGAGACCATACAAACTGACAAATAATATGAACACAAGAAACATTCTCATAAGTTCCTCCTTTAATTTTTTAAAAATCATTTTTATTTTTAATAGTTTTTTCTCCTTTTAAAACCACAAATTAACTTTATGATTTTAAGAAGAGAGGCAGAACGCGGTTGTTCGTTCTGCTCTTTTGAATTTTTTTATTTTATCCATTCCTTGTACCATTCGTTGCGCTCTGTGGTTGTAAAGGGATTCGGGCTATCATAAAGTTCAAGTCCTTTTCTATGTTTCGCAAATGCAATTTTTAATATTTCGCAGATGATTCTGAAAAACAAAATGCAAAATATAGAGGCAATCATGATTACAAACTTTGAAATTTGTAGTGTCCATGGCGTAGTTTCTGCCAAAAAAACACTGCTTTTGACAATTAACCATACTCCGATCCAGAAAAAAATTGGCAGTATGCGCGACGAGACTAAATAATCCAGTCTCAGGCATCTTAAAAGGGTGCTTTCGGTGAAAAATGTATCGTTAATTCCTCTGACTAACTCTTTGTCAATTTTACTCCCTGATTTCTTAAGGATTAGCCATGAATAACTGAGTAAATACGAAATTGTAGCGATGATTGTAATTATGAGGTTGGTGTTTGTCACGATTATTTATTCCTTTCATTTTTTAAAGATCATTCCATCAATGATGGAAATAGCTAATAATACTCCAAGATTAGCCAAAAGTCAATGGTAAATCGACATATAAAAAACCTATTGACAAAAGCAATAATTATCAATAGAATATAGAAAGTCGAAGTAATATCGACAACATTAAATTTTTTTATGCTCGAGAAAAATTTGGAAAAAGCGGGTCTTTCGCCCAAGGAAGTAAAGATATATCTGGCCGGACTCAAGGCTGGGCCGGTTTTAGCGAGTTTTTTGGCGCGGAAAACCGGCATCAATCGTCCGAATGTCTATGATAATCTCAAGCTTTTGGCCAAAAAAGGACTGGTTTCGACCACTGGCCGGAAATATAACCAGCGGTTTGTGATGGAAGATCCGGTCAATCTGGAAAGATATCTGGAACGCAAGAAGAAAGAAGTGGACAAGATGAAGGGATTTCTCAAAATGGCCATTCCGGAAGCCGAAGCGGTGATCAACGAAAAAGCCGGCACGCCGAATGTGAAATTTATTGATGGCGAAGAGGGCTTGCGAAACGCAGTTCTGGATTCTTTGAAAACCGAAAACAATGAAATTTTAGCCGTAGTGGCCAGCCGGGAATTTTTCGAAACGTTGGGAGTGGATTTTTCAAAATATTATGTCGAGGAAAGAGTGAAAAATAATATCACAACCAAAACCATCCGGCTCAAATCTCACGAAGATTATGCAGAAGAATTTTTTCATCAGCACGGCGAACAATTGCGCGATATGCGTTATGCGCCGGATCAGATTTCTTTTTCCGAATCGTATTTTATCTATAATAATGTCGTCGTCTATTTATCATCGCAAAAAGAAAATTTTGGGTTAGTTGTCGAAAGCGCGGAACACGCAGAGATGATGAGGAATATGTTTGGGGTTTTGTGGGAAGCGAGCAGAGGATAATCGAAATTTATCACTGATAAATAAGCAAAAATGATAATTTGCTGATGAAATTACGCAGGACTTGACAGGATAAATGAGATATGATAAACTATAGGTAATATCTAATATTACTAATAGTGTATGAAATCTAAAGAAAGCCTTATTTTAAGCCTTTATAAATTGGAACAAACAGTCTTTTCTGCCAAAGAGATAGCTTTAATTTGGCAAGAAAAAAATCCGGCAAATGCAAAAGCTTATCTAAAATACTATGTTGATAAAGGAGATCTAGTTCGTTTACGAAAGGGGATTTATGCTAAAAACAATTATGACATTTATGAAGCCGTTTCTAAAATTTACGCTCCTTCGTATATAAGTTTTGAAACCGTGTTGCGAAATGAAGGCGTTATTTTTCAATATTATGAAACAATTTTTGCAGCTGGCTACCTGACAAGAGAGATCGAGTTAACTAACGGGCAAAAAATTAGTTATCGGAAATTAAAAAGCAGCACACTTCTCAACCCGGAAGGAATAATTAGAAAAGACGGCTATTCCATAGCCTCAAAGGAGCGAGCTTTTCTGGATATGATTTATATTTTTGATAATTACCATTTTGACAATCTCAACGGACTTGACTGGGAAAAATGTTTTAAGTTGGCAGATATCTATGAAAGTAAAAAAATAAAAAATAGTTTGGATAATTATTATCATAATTTCAAAAACAATGCTTAACTGGAACAAACACAAATCAATAATGGTGAGAATTTTGAAAGACATTTATTCTGATGCTAAAATAGCTCCCTGGCTGGGATTTAAAGGTGGAACGGCCTGTCTTTTGTTTTATGATTTGCCCAGATATTCAGTAGACTTAGACTTCGATCTTCTGGATGAGAAAAAGAAAGAGCTAGTCTTTTTGAGAGTAAAGGAAATAGCTGAAAAATATGCGGAGATAAAAGAATCATATCAAAAAAGAAACACGATTTTTCTTCTGCTTTCTTATGGAGAAAAAGATCACAATATTAAAATTGAAATTTCTACGAGAAATTTGGGCGATAATTTCGAAGTTTTAAGTTACCTGGGAATACCGATGAAAGTTATGGCCAAAGAGGATATGTTTGCCAATAAACTAGTGGCGCTTCTGGGAAGGAAAACGACAGCCAGCCGGGATATTTTTGATTTGCATTATTTTTTTTCCAAAAATTGGAACATCGATGAAAAAATTATAAAACAGAGGATGGGCAAATCATTGGATAAATATTTGAAAGACTGCTTAAAATTCATCGAAAACTTCAACAATAAAGATATTCTGCATGGCTTGGGAGAATTGGTGGATAAAAAACAAAAAGACTGGACTAGAAAAAATTTGAAAAATGATCTTATTTTTCTCATTAAAGCGTATTTGGAAAAGTAATCCGGCAAAATAAAAAAGGCAGTCGCGGATGTGCGAACTGCCTGCCGAGTCGATTATGACACTTTGGCATGAAACTTTTGATGCTCTTGCTCAATTTCGTCATCAAGCATTTTCGTCAAAGTAGAATTTTTCGGAACCTTGTACAAAATAACTGCTTTGGTACAGTAATGTGCGGAGATAATGAAGCGGGCAAGATCGGCTTTTTCTCCGAGTCGCCTTATAACATAATTAATTGGGTAGCGATCGGGAACTCTGCCTGGTATCCTTTCTTTCTTTGCTTTAAGTTTAAAGCCTAAGAAGCTTCTTTCTCTCATGATCTCGGAAAATACTTCCTCGCCTTCCTTTGTAACGAGGGTAATATGCTCATAGGTTCTATCAAAACCAGATATAATCGCTTCAGGATAATGACCAAGAAAAGAGGGTTCCATTTCTTCGACATATACTTCAGCGATTGTCCACCAGGTATAGTTCTCAATCCAGGGAAATTCTCTTAGAAACCCCGTGACGATAGTTCGAGACATGTATTGAGGCTCCAAGTTAAATCCATACATCGGTCCTCCTCTGCTTAAATCGCGTTGTGTCAACATTGTGCTACCTCCTTTACTTTATTTTACTAAAAGTTATCAGCTGTATGGCTGATTTGCCAATCTTGCAAAATCAATGAACATAGTCTTCGCTGGCCATGCCAGTATTACAATATAAACCTTTTTGATAAATATTGTGCAATAGTGTGTGTTGAAGTATATAAAATTGACAAAATAAGGCTTATATAATATAATAAAACTGTCGAAATATTTTCCACAACATTATGATAAAAAACCTTTTAGATCAGCTGAATTTTTCCGAAAAAGAGTCGCAAGTCTATTTGGCCTTGCTCGAAATTGGTTCCGGAAAAGCCAAGGAAATATCGCGAAAAACCGGCTTAAACAGGACAACCGTTTATGATATTTGTGATGAATTGCTTCAAAAAGGCTTGATTAGTAAATATAAAAAAGGTGCCGGAACATATTTAAACGCCTTGGAGCCGAAACATTTGCTGACATATCTGGATCGAGAAAGGGAGGAACAAGTAAAATCCATTGAAAAGCAAAAACAAAAAGTATCTGATTTGCTCCCGCAACTAATTTCTTTGCAAAATATTTTTACTACTAAGCCGAAAGTCCAATTTTTTGAGAGTGAGAAAGGAATGCGAGAAGCTTATGAAGACACTCTGACTTCGCGTGAAATTATTCTGGCTTATGCAAATGTGGAAACAATGCACGAGGGACTACCTAATTTTTTTCCGGAATATTATAAAAGAAGAGCGGAAAATAGAATTTATATCCGGGCTATTGTTCCTAGAAATGAAAGTTCAATCGAAAGATCAAAACATAATCAGGAAGAAATGCGCGACACTCGCTTTTTACCCGAAGAAAAAATGACCTTTTCACCAGAAGTGAATATTTATAACAACAAAATGCTGATTGCTTCTTGGAAAGAAAAGATGGCAATTATTATTGAATCCAAAGAATTGGCCGATTTGCAAAAACTTACCTTTAATCTGCTTTGGGAAACATTGCCAAAAAATTGATTTTATAAAGCAAAAAGCGATTTTTGATATGATTTGGAATAGCGTGGCGATATAGGGTATATTTAGATGTATATAGGATGACTAGCTCAGCATGCCCGCCCACCTTTGTGAGGACATATAGCTCAGTTGGTTAGAGCATTGCATTCACATTGCAAGGGTCAGTGGTTCAAGTCCACTTATGTCCACAAAGGTGAGCGGGTGAAGTTAGAGCACTGCATTCACATTGCAGGGGTCGCAAGTTCGAGTCTTGTGTCATCCACAAAAAATATTAACCTCCTCTTTAATTCTCCTCCTTAAATAAGGAGGAGAAGAATATGGAAGGACAAATTGAATGGCTTCAATAGTTTCCCACATTATTTATGCCCGCAAGTATTTCGAAAAGAATCCGGCTCTGCCGAATTTCGAGGATGAATTCATGCTAGGCTGCGTTTTTCCGGACATCCGCCGGATTGACGAGAGCATAAAAAGAAAGGACACGCACCGGTGTTTTTCTCCGCTCAATTTGAATTTTTCCGGACTCTCGCCGTTCCAGGCCGGCTGGAAATTTCATTTATATTGCGATATGAAGCGGGAGGAGATTTTGAATAAATATAAATTTTATGAAATTCCCGGAACGGTTGATTTTTGGCACCAGTCGGCCAAACAACTGGAAGACGAACTTGTCTATGGCGAATATAACAATTGGGAAAAAGTTGCGCATTATTTTAATAATGTTCCGAAGATAGAAATCGGCGCAGATGTAGCACATGAAACTTTTCAGTTGTGGTATGCGATAATCGCTAAATATATTGAAAAAAAACCAGACAACAAATCAGCGCATATTTTTTTGTCAAAACAGCTGTCCTGGGCGGAAAAAGCTGATGCTATAGTCAAATCGGTTGACAAATTGCGCGAAAATGAGAAAGTTATAAAGATACTCAGGAAGATAAAGGATGAGATAGTATAGGCCGCGGTGGCGGAATTGGCATACGCGCCAGTCTTAGGAACTGGTTCTCGCAAGGGATTGAGAGTTCGAGTCTCTCCCGCGGCACATAATTTTTTACGGAGCGTGGTATAGTGGTATTATGCACGACCCGCCCCGTCACCAAAAAATAACGGGATGTAGTATACCGGTAGTACGCGCGATTCGGGTTCGTGAAGACCGGGTTCGATTCCCGGCATCCCGACGACCGATTTTGGTGACGGGGTGAAGGTTCATGTAATCCGAGTTCGATTCTCGGCGCTCCGACAATGAAAATAACTATTGAAAAAATTAAAGAAAATCCGACGAGTCTGCTGCGAAGAGCTGGCTATATTTTTCAGCGAAATGAGGGCGCAGAAATGAGTTTTATCCGTCCCTTGGCGCGCGCTGGCTTTCCGCGTTTTCATATGTACGCGGCGCTTAGAGATCTTGATTTAGAAATTAGTATTCATTTGGATCAGAAAAAAGAAACATATGGCAATTCGACTCGCCATCATGGCGAGTATGAAAATGATGGAGCACTGAAAACAGAGGTTGAAAGAATAAAAAGTATTTTGAATAGTTAATGATAAAATTTTGGGGATATGGCGAAATTGGTATACGCGCTAGCTTCAGGTGCTAGTGGTAGTAATACTGTGAGAGTTCGAGTCTCTCTATCCCCACAATGAAAAAAATAATTGTAACAAGTGAAAAAGCAGGCAATCGCGTTGATAAATTCCTTATGCGGGAAGTTTTTTTAAATTTGGACAAAACTCGCGGTGAAATTATAAGATACATTAAAGCGGGAAATATTTTAGTTAATGGTAAGATCGCGAAGCCGAGCTATCTTTTAAAAGAGGGCGAAGAAATAAAAATAAATATTAAAAAAGAAAAAGCGGAAATAATTCCGAACAAAAATATCAAACTGGAAATTATTTATCAGGACAAAAATATAATTGTCGTTAATAAGCCATCGGGAATGTCAGTGCATCCGAATGATGTGGAAAAAGAAAATACTTTAGTCAATGCTCTAGTCGCGAACTTTCCTGAAATAAAAAACATTAACGATGGATCAGTTGGCAGTTGGATGCGTCCAGGCATCGTGCATCGGCTCGATAAAGATACGAGCGGAGCGATGGTGGTGGCGCGAAATCAAAAAACTTTTATTGAACTCAAAAGAAAATTCGCGCAGAGGGAAATTGAAAAAAACTATGTAGCAGTCGTCTATGGACATTTAGAAAAAAAGTCAGGCGTAGTGGATGAGCCGATCGCCCGATCCGCTAGTTTCAAAAAACAAAAAATTGCCCGGGGGAAAATCAAGGGCACTTCACGGCCGGCGGTGACAGAATATAAATTATTAAAAAGATATGGGGATTTCGATTTTGTAGAAGCACTGCCGAAAACAGGACGGATGCATCAGATCCGGGTCCACTTGGCATATTTAGGAAATCCTATCGTGGGAGATGCTAAATATAAGCGGAAAAATCTAATAAAACCGGCAGGAGTCAATAGGCAATTGTTGCACGCTCAAAAGCTGAAATTTGAACTGTTTGGCAAGGAATTTTCTTTTCAAGCGCCCTTGCCGGCGGATTTCCAGCGGTTCCTTGACGAAATTGGAAAAAAAGGATAAGATAATAAGGCTAAAATTTAATTAATTTATCGTATAAATGCTCAGTTTGACGAGTTATTTTTTAATTTAGTATTACTGGGTTATAATAAATGTATGCAGAAAAAAATCATCGAATTTAACCAGGCGCAAAGATCGAAAAAATTTCCGGACTTTCAGGCCGGGGATGTCGTCAAGGTTCACCGCAAAATTAAGGAAGGCGACAAAGAGAGAATCCAGGTTTTTCAGGGCATTATAATTTCCATCAAGGGCAAGCAGAGTTCTTCGCCAATGATCACGGTGCGCAAAGTTACTGATGGCATTGGAGTGGAACTCATCCTGCCGATTTTCTCTCCAGGTATAGAAAAAATAGAAGTGCTGAAAAGGGCCAAAGTAAGAAGATCGAAACTCTTTTACTTGCGAGGACTTACAGCCAAAAAGAGCCGCATGAAATATAAGGAACTGGCCGAATTCATTCCGGAAGAAAAAGTTCAAGAACCAGTAGCTGAAGAAACAGTTTCCAAAGAAGTAAAAGAAGCTGTTGAGGAAAAATAGAAAATGTTTTTGCGGGTGTGGCGGAATTTGGTATACGCGTAAGATTGAGGTTCTTATGGCCGCAAGGCCTTGGAGGTTCAAGTCCTCTCATCCGCACTTCATATGCGCGCTTAGCTCAGTTGGCTAGAGCGCCTCGTTTACACCGAGGATGTCGGGGGTTCAAGTCCCTCAGCGCGCACGCGAGTCTTATCAAGCTGCCTGGATAGGCTCAGTTCCGCCAAAGGCGGACAGGGTCCGAGCACACGACCCCGCACTAAAATTTTGCCGAGTTAGCTCAGTGGTAGAGCAGAGGACTGAAAATCCTTGTGTCTCCAGTTCGATCCTGGAACTCGGCACATAAGGGCAAAATTTAGTACGGGGCAAGCTGAAAATTTTACCCCGCACCAATCGCGATTTATTGCGATTTGGTGCTGGGGCGTGGTGTCGGCAGTTCAACTCTGCCCTTCGGTATACAAAGAAGTAGCTAAGGCCAAGCGGGCTTGCCCGCCGAAGCTTTAGCGCAGGCGGGTATAGCACAATGGTAGTGCATCTGGTTGCCAATCAGAGTACGGGGGTCCGATTCCCCCTACCCGCTCACCTATCAAAAAGAGGCTTACTAAAGCCTTTTTTTGTTTTGTTTATATTTAGCGGTACACACATTTGACAAAATATTTATTATATGCTAAGATATTATGTTGAACTTTGAAAACTTAACAAGCTGCCTATTAAAGAGAATTTCAGGTTTTTTATTTGGAATTTTGTTTGATAGGCAGCAAACCATCCTTTGGGTGGTCAAATTTCCAAACCGACCTGAAGAAACTATGATGAAAGTCGAGTTATCAAAAACAGGCGGTATTAGGAGGATGTATGAACAGCTTTACTATAAGAACGATAAACTGGAGCGGAGAAAAAACGGAAAAGAAAGACTTACGAATCCTGGATATATATCAGGGCAGGCATGAAAGGGATGAGGTTTATATGGAAGTGACCTTACTGGGTCATTTCATTTTCCCAACTCACCGTGAGATGGGCATTTATTCTATCCCAGCCAATCTTGTTGCGAATTCTGCGGAAATAAGAGTTCCAATCCCCGTAGTCTCTGACAGGACAGTAATGATAGGTGACTACATTGTCGCAGCAGCCGTCGGAACTGTTGAGCTGGAAGATTTTTTAGCGAAGCGCTATAGAATTTTTATTCAGGCAAAACAGGAATACGCCGCTCACTATCTTTTACAGCAGATCCTTGAAGTAAACCTTCCTCCGGTAATAAGCTTTGAGAAAAAGCAGATTGCAGCAGGGGGGAGGTAAGGAAAATGAAAAAACTTTTTCTACTTGCCTTGGCTATGACTGTAGTTGTTGGTCTTTATGTTTATCGTAACTACAACGAGTCAATTGTAGTTACATACGATGAAGTAAAAAGCTGGAAGCCAGTAAGGTGCGGCGGCCTTCTCACTGTCAAACTGGAGCAAAGGGCTGCCGTATATAAATGGAGATCATTTACGGCGTTCGGGATCGAGAGGCGACTTCATTATGAGGATCAGCTTATTGATAAAGATGGGAATACATTTTCTGTTGTGGGTGTTCCAGTGAACCCCATGATATATGAAAATGACGGAGCTGTTTGTTCCGGGTACAAAAACTATGTCATTCTGTCAACAGAGGACGGGAAACTTTTTTCCGTTTTGGCAGAAACGAAAGGGAAATATAGACTCGAGTAACGATAAGTAGCAATTAAGCGGGGTTATATGATGTACGACCCCGCTTTTTATTTTGCTGAAGGACCGCTTATTTGAGTATTTTTTAATAATTTTAAACAAAACTTTTCTCCATAAACCCAGTTCTAATTGTATGCACCAGCCAGCTCAAAAATAGGCTAAAACACCCGTTTTTTAAGTCGAAAATCCCGCTCGGGGATTTTTTGGTTTTTATGGCTTATATAAGCTGATAATAGAAAGCAAAAGAAATTCAAAAGGCTTATATAAGCCAAAAAGCCAGATTTGCCTTTGACAGGCCGGTCAAGACCTGCTATACTAGTTGGTCAGTCTGGAAAAGGCTCTTTTGCTGAAGTATAGGCTGGCGTTAACAATTAAAAACAATACATGCGTATCATTAGTAAGCTGATGGTCGCGCTGGCGCTTTTGGCGGTAGTTTTACCCCAAATCGTACATGCGGCCGAAAACGCGGACACTAATGAAACACAAACAAAATTTAAAATACAAGAGAACGACAAGACCGGAAACGGACTTGTCTACAATAAAACAATCCAGGCGCCTTTCAATTATCCCGGCTATGAACCGGTTAAAACTCCGGATGAACTTAAGCGGGAGGCAATGGAAGAGAAGTATAAAAAGCTGATTGCTTCCGGCAATTTCCCTCAAGGTAAATTTGTGCTCAACGCTTCAGCCTATACGGCGGCAGCGGATGAGTGCGGAAAGTCTGACGGGATTACGGCTAGCGGGGTAAAAGTTATGGAAAACAGAACGCTCGCTTGTCCTCCCAATTTTCCTTTTGGAACTAAAATCCAAATTGATGGCATGGGAACATTCGTTTGCGAAGATCGCGGGGGAGCGATCAAGGGCAACCATGTGGACATCTATATGGAAACTAAGGCGCAAGCTTTTGCTTTCGGACGCAGAAATCTGACAGCGGAAGTAGTCTTGAACTAAAATTCAAAATAAATATGCAAAAACACCCTGAGTAATTGGGGTGTTTTTGTTTTGTGCCCGGGGCGAGACTCGAACTCGCACAGTATTGCTACCGAGGGATTTTAAGTCCCTTGTGTCTGCCAGTTCCACCACCCGGGCATATTTTATTTTGAGGTCCGGAGCAGACTTGAACTGCTGTAAAGGGTTTTGCAGACCCTTGCCTAACCGCTCGGCCACCGGACCAATAATCATACTATTTAAGTTATCAAAAATGGTTGTTATAGTCAATAAAAATCCCCTGGTGTGGCGATTTTACTTTTCTTCGCTTTTAATTTTTTCAATAATCTTGGGAATGCACCTGAAATCTTTAATCAGGACTTCGCGCATACTTCCGTTATAGAGCGCGGCGGCGGGGTGGTATAAAGTATAAAAAACCTGCCGTCCTATGCCCTCGATTTCCCGGCGCATAGCCTTGCCGTGCACTTTGGAAATTTTCATGCTGGGCAGAAATCTTTCCATTGAGTGCCGACCTAAGGTCACGATTAATTTCGGCTGAATTATTTTTATCTGCTCCAAAAGCCATGGCCAGCATGCGGCGGTCTCTTCCGGTAGTGGATCGCGATTTTGCGGCGGACGGCATTTAACAATATTGGCAATATAAACTTGATCGCGCTTGAGTTTTATGGTCGCTAGCATTTCCTCTAGAAACTTTCCAGCCGCGCCGACAAAAGGCCGTCCCAGCTCGTCTTCTTTCTGTCCTGGTCCTTCGCCGATAAACATAATTTCCGCGTCCGCCGACCCTTCGCCGGGAACGACTTGTTTGCAGGTTTTATGTAACACACAGTTACTGCATTTTAACATGAGATCATTCAGTTCGTTTAATTGTTCTTGTTTGGTCATTATTTTAAATCATGCACGCGAATTAATTCAAACTTATTATTTTCCGTATCCCACACCGCAAAGGTGGGTAAAAATAATTCTCCCGCCACATTACCAGGATTTAATATTGTGCAATTGTTTATTTTTTCGGTCCAGGGTTTGTGAGTATGGCCGTGAAAGACAAAATCGTATCTTTCAGATTCCGCCAGTTTTTTGGCGACATTAGGATAATGAGAAAAAGCTATGCGCCGTCCGGCGATTTCCAGCTCTCCAAATTTCGGAAACATCTGCACATTTTCATATTCTTTCACATGTTCAAATTCGCGCAGATAATCATCGTCCATATTGCCGAAGGCATAATAAAAAGTTCCAGTAAAATTTTTAGTTACAAAATGCAATGTTTCTTGCGAAGCCAAATCTCCGCAGCAAATGATTGTTTCAATTTTCTCTCTCGCGCAAAAATCCAGAACCTTTTTCAGATTCACTTCGTTGTTATGGACGTCGGATATAATTGCAATTCGCATTTTATTTATCCCGCAAAGATTTTAGAAGTTTTATGTCGTCTGCGACGCCCGGATGTTCTGTTTCACAAAGCATATCAATATTATTTTTCTTGGCGAATGCAACGATGTTTTTGAAAGCATCGAGGCCGATTTTGCCCTGGCCGATGTGTTCATGTCGGTCTTTGTTGGATCCGCAGTCGGTTTGGCTGTCGTTGGCGTGGATAAGTTTTATATTTTCAATGCCAATTTCTTTATCAATTTTTTGAATAGTATTTTCAAAATCGCGCCAGTCATAGCCGGAAGCGAAAGAGTGCTGGGTGTCGAGGCATATTCCCGCAATGGCAAGGCTATCCACGCCATCAATAATTTTCTTCAATTCTTTTAAGTCATCGCCGATGATTTCTCCCGCGCCGGCGCTGTTTTCTAAAAGTAATTTTGTCGAGCCTAAATATCCTTCCAAACTTTTTTTGAGCATCCCAATGGTTTTTTTCATGGCTTCAGTTTGGCCGAGTTCTTTGGCGGTGCCGATGTGAGTCATGACATATTTCGCGCCGAGAAGATTGCCTCTTTCCAGTTCGTCGCGCACGACGCTCACGGAACCATAGCGGATGCGGTTATTGGCGGAAGCCAAATTAATGTAGTATGGAGTGTGAATATAAACATCCTGTAGCCTGTAACCTGTAACCTGTAACCTAAATTTTTTTATTACATCCGGAGTTAATTCAGGGGCTTTTCCTCCTTGGGGCGCGCGAGTAAAAATCTGAACAATTTCGCAGCCTAAATTATGCCCATTTTTTGGGGCGTTCCAAATTCCGCCGGCGATGGAGACATGACAACCGATGTTCATCCCGTTAGAGTTTTCCAAAATTATCTCGAAATAATATTGAAAATGTAAAAATAATTAAGTCTAACTCCCGTTATTATTTATTGGAAAAACTCTAACGGGATTCATGCTTATATTTTAGCATATAAAAAATTCAGACTAAAGTCTGAATTTATATTATTTCCCATCCACCTTCAGTTTCTTGAATTTTTCCCTTTATTTCAAAACCCGAAGCAAGTTTGTGGCCGCCGCCGCCGAAACGGGCGGCGATTTTGGAAACGTCGACGCCTTTGTATTCTTCGCTGCGCAGGCTGCCCTTCACGATTCCATCTCCGCGTTCGGAAAGAATGAGCGAGAATTTTGTGTCCGGAACCGTGTTGAGGATGCTGGCGACTTGCGCGATATCTTCAGTGCCGGCATTGCAGTCGTCCAAATCGTCTTGTGTCAGCACGGAAATAATCATCCCGTTAACCGGATTTATTTTAGCCCGCTCAAAAGCTTTGCCCCAAAGCTTGAGGGTGGAAATATTTTTATTGGCAAAAGCAGTTTCGATTATTTTGGAAAGCGGAGCGCCTTTTTTGAGGAGTGCCGAGGCGATCTCCATAACGCGCGGAGTGGTGTTGGAATGTTGGAACGAACCGGTGTCGCCTAAAATTCCAAGCATAAGAAAAGTGGCTATCGGACGGGTAATTTCAATTTTGTTGAATTCAAAAAAATCATAAACAATTTCACAGACGGAAGAATAGTTAGCGTCGATGATGTTGATATCTTTTTCAAGCGTTATATCCGGATGATGGTCGAGAAGCGCGATCACCTGGTTGTCTTTGAAACGCGAAATGATTTTCTGAAATCCCCGCTCAACGCTGTCAGCGGCAATGACTAGATTATATTTCGCAAATTCCAATTTGTCCGGATGCAAAAAATTTTCCGCGGAGAGCGGACGCAAATATTCCGGGAAAGGATCAAAACAGGCAATATCGGCGGACTTTCCTGAATTCTTCAGATATTCCTTGAGCGCCAGGCACGAGCCGGCAGTGTCGCCGTCCGGCCGGGAATGGGCAAATAAGAGGATATTACTTGATTCCTTTATTACATAATTTAATGTGTTAAACTCTTTATTGAAATTTGACATAAAATCTTAAGTCTAAATTCTAAAGGCTAAAGTCTAAATGAAGACTAAAGTTAAAAAGTAAAAAATTTAGACTTTAATACTTTAAACTTGCTTTAGTCTTTAGACTTTGGTCTTTAGCCTTAAATAAAATGCGATTTGGTTATCGCATTTTAATTGTTTATTTCTTTCAGCAGTTTTTCGATTTCGTCCGCTTTGGACTCGGTCATATCGATTTTAAATTCGATCTTAGGGAGCGGCTTCATTACGAGTTTTTTATTGAGCGCGCCCTGAATTTGATAGAGTTCTTTTTCCAGTGTTTTCGCGGCATAATCGATTTCTTTCTCCGGGAAAATGCTCACGAATATACGAGTATAGCGGAGGTCGGGAGTTGTGTCAACCTTGGCGACCGTAACAAAAACACCCGGCTTCAGGCTGATGTCGCGGGTGAGGATTTCACCGATATGTTTTTGAACCAGGGAGTTTATTTTAGTAATTCTGTCGGACATAATTTAAAGTGTTTTTTTCTTTATTTCTTCTTTATATGAAACTAAAATGTCGCCTTCTTTGATTTTTGTTTCGCCTTCGAAGGTAATGCCGCATTCATTGCCAGAGGCTGTTTCGTCCACATTTACTTTGTTCTGCTGGAGATTGAAAAGTTTTCCTTTGCCGATGACGGCGTCGGCGCGCATAACTTCAATGAGCGAACTGTTTACAATTTTTCCCGCAGTGACTTTGCCGCCGACAATCATATCTTTTTTTCCGGTCTTGAAAATTGCCAGCACTTTCATTTTGCCGAGATCCGTCCGTTCAATTTCCGGCGGCAGCATGGCGATGAGCTTGTTTTTAATATCCGTCACCAGTTCATAAATAATTTTGTAATTTTTGATTTCAACCTTGCTGGATTCAGCCAGGCGGCTGGCAACCGGAGTAGTTTCGACATTGAATCCATAGATAATGGCGCCGGAAGCCTGCGCCAGCCGCACTTCGGATTCGGTGGTGTTGCCCACGCCGGTAGCGATATAGTTCACCGCCACTTCGTCTGATTTTATCTCTGAAAGTATCTGTTCCACGGCTTCGAGCGATCCTTGCACATCGGCCTTAAGGACTATATTCAGTTTTTTTATCTTTTCGTCGGCAATAGTTTTCATCAGTTTTTGGGCGGTCCAGTCGCCCATTTTTCCGGCCTGGGTTTTGCTCATTCCGCGCAGTTCATCCAGTTTTGATTTGGCGGCAGATTTTCCAGTGGCAACTTGCAAAATATCATTAGTGTTTGGCGCGGTGCTAAGCCCGATGACGGCTACTGGAGCGGAAGGTCCGGCTTCCAGAATTTTTTTGCCGGTGAAGTCTTCAATTTTTCGGACGCGGCCGTGGGCGGAGCCGACAATAATATCCTGGCCCTCCTTGAGCGTGCCGGTTTTTACCAGAACGACGGCTATCGGACCTTTGTGCGGATCAAGATGCGATTCCAGGACTACGCCAAGCGCCGGTTTTTTGCTGGCGGTCTTGAAATCTTCAACTTCGGCGACGAGCAAAATATTTTCAAGCAAGCTATCAATGCCGATATTTTGTCTGGCGCTGACTTCGGAACATAAAACTTGCCCGCCCCAGTCTTCCAAAAGAATTCCATTGTCAGCCAAATCTTTTTTAACTCGCTGAACATTGGCTTCAGGCTTGTCGATTTTATTAATAGCAACGATCGTCGGAATTTTTTTGGCTAAAAGATATTCAATGACTTCTTTGGTTTGCGGGCGCACGCCGTCGTCGGCCGCGACCACCAAAACGGCAATGTCAGCGATGCTGACGCCCCGTTCGCGCATAGCTGAAAAAGCTTCGTGGCCCGGAGTGTCCACAAAAGTAATGAGCTGGCCTTTCTTTTTAACCTGATAGGCGCGAATATGCTGGGTAATCCCGCCGGCTTCTTTGGCCACCACATTGGTTTTGCGAATTGTGTCCAAAAGCGTGGTTTTTCCGTGATCAACATGGCCGAGAATGGTGACCACTGGCGGGCGCGGCTGCAAATGTTCGCCGGATTCTTTTTCTTTTCTCAAGATTTCCAAAAGTTTTTCGAGCGTCATAGCGGCTCCGGCTTCGAGGACTTCTTCGGAAACTTCATAGCCCAGATCCTGGGCGATAATGGAAGCGGTTTCAAAATCAATTTGTTCGTTGATGGTGGCCAAAATTCCGTTTTTCATTAGTTCTGTGATCACGGTGTTGAGCGACAAACCCAAAAGCTCGCTGAATTTTTTAACAGTGATGGTAGGAGGAAGTTTTACTTTTTTCTTTTCGATTTCTTCCGGCATAATTTGTTTAGTTTATTTTCTTCGGCTCCTGAAGCATAGCAATTTTGATGGCCTGTTCTTCTTCTTCAGTGAGGGGATACTTTTCTGATTTTTCGGCAGTGATAGCTTTGGCATAAATGCGGGTGCCTTCGCGCGTATATAAGGAAGAGATGACGATGCCGCTATTTTTTCCATTAAGCAGCGCGATGGCAAAACTTTGGTCCCCGCCGACTTCCTTGAAAGGATTGAAGCGCACCAGGCCGGTTTTGTGCAATCCGCGAAATGAGAGGTTGTTTATCTGATTAGAAATTCCGTAGAGCTCCTGAATATCTTTGTCGAGAGTCTTGAGATTTTTGGCCTGATTAAGGAGTATTTCTTCCAGGTTCTGGATTTTATTGCCTGAAAAAAGCAGGTCATTTTTTTTCTTAATCTTCGAAATGATCACTTGCAGAAAAATATTCCAAAGCAGTAAAACCGCGGTCAGGGCAGCCAGGGCAATAATAATGCTTGCTAAATTGTTGCGGACGAGTTCCATGTCCGGTATAAATAAAAAATTAGACTTATCTCAGGCTAGCATTAATTTTGTTGAATGTAAACCCCCACACCAATCAAAAGTGTTGTATAAAAAGGAAAAAAATATTATTGTGATTGGTGTGGGGGTAAAGGATTTGCTAATATAGTAGCATCATATACTCAAGGAAGAGTGGCCGAGAGGGCTTAATGCGAATGAGCATTGAGCGGGTTCCAAAAGGAACCCAGGAACCGCGAGGCTATCAGTTTTTAAATATTGTCAGGAAGAGTGGCCGAGTTTATAAGGTGGCAACGGCCTCGCCCCGTAGAAAAGCGGAGGGTTGGCAGAGTGGTCTAATGCGCCGCATTCGAAATGCGGTTGGGGAGAAATCCCCTCACAGGTTCGACTCCTGTATCCTCCGCTTTCTTACGGGGTTGAGAAAAAGCCGCAAGGGAGAAATCTCTTCGTGAGTTCGAATCTCACCTCTTCCGCATAATGCAATTTTGTGGTAAAATAGTTATATGGAAAATGATGCAACTTTTGATGTAAAATTTCTTGATCCGCAGGCGGTGCTGGATCAGCTGGAGATTCGCGATGGAATGAAAGCCGCGGATTTTGGTTGCGGCGCCGGGCATTTTTCTATGGTGGCGGCTAAAAAAGTCGGGGAAAAAGGCGTGGTTTTCGCAATTGACATTTTGGCGGAAAAACTGGAAACGGTGCGAAGCCAGGCTAAAAATTTAAGCATCACTAATATTCTTACCAAGCGGGAAAATCTGGAACTGGAGAACGGTTCAAAGTTGCCAAAGGGAAGCATTGATTGGGTGATTATCAAAGATATGCTTTACCAGAACAAGGAAAAAGGAAAAATACTTTGCGAAGCCAAGAGGGTTTTAGTGGAAAAAGGCAGGATTCTGGTGGTGGAGTGGATAACGGAAAATACTTCCATTGGTCCGCAACGGGAATTGCGAATTAGCAAGGAAGATTTAGTCGATCTGGCGCAAAAAAATGGGCTGGGAGTTCTCAAAGATGTCAGCGCGGGAGATTTCCATTACGGAGTCGTGCTTATAAAGTAATAAAAATAATGAAAAAAATATTATTATCAGTTGTTATACTTTCTGGAATTTTGCTTTTGGGCGGCTGCGGCTGCAAACAGATAAATCCGAATAAATACAGCATGAAACTGGAAGTTTGGGGCCTTTTTGACAATCAGGACGCTTTCTTTGATATCATTGAAAACTACCGCCGGGTCAATCCGAACATTTCCGACATCAGCTATCGGAAGATGTCGCCGGATACTTACAAAAAAGATCTATTGGAAGCGCTAGCTTCCGGGCAGGGACCGGATATATTTTTAATTCAAAACAACTGGCTGCCGGCTTTTGCCGACAAAATTATTCCGGCTCCAATGGCAGTGCTGACAGAACAAAAATTCCGCAGTGATTTTGTGGATGTAGTCGCGGATGATTTTTTGAATCAAGGCAAAATTTACGCGGCACCCTTGAGCGTGGATACGCTGGGGCTGTATTATAACAAGGATCTTTTTAATGAGGCCGGCATAACCGCTCCGCCGCAAAAATGGAGCGAATTTATGGAAGATGTAAAAAGACTGACGCATGTCGACAATACTGGAAACATTACCAAATCCGGCGCGGCTATCGGCACCGCCTATAACATCAACCGTTCGACGGACATCCTGAATCTTCTGATGCTGCAAAACGGAACGACGATGGTGGATCCGCTGGCCAGAAGAGCGCTGTTTGACCAGATTGTGAAAAATGGCGGCCAAAGCCTGTCTCCCGGGGAAAATGCCCTCAATTTTTATACGCAATTTGCCAATAATAATTCCTCGATTTATGCCTGGAATCCGCGCCTGCATTATTCCATTGACGCTTTTAGCGAAGGATCGGCGGCCATGATGCTGAATTATTCCTGGCAAATTGATACGATCGCGGCCAAGGCGCCCAAGTTGAATTTCGCGGTGGCGCCGGTTCCGCAGCTGCCGAATATGCCGGCGGTGAATTATGCCAATTATTGGGGCTACGCGGTAGCCAAAAATAAAACAGCCTATGACAGCGCGCAGGCGGGACAGGTGGCTCTCACTGATGAGGTCCGCGTCAATGAAGCTTGGCAGTTTTTGAAATTTCTGACCACTCGTCCGGAAGCGGCTATTAATATTACCACTAATGTGGCCGGACAGCAGAAAACGACCGCGGTTAATTTTGATCCGGCGGTGAATTATCTGGAAAAAACCAGGAAGCCGGCGGCGCGCAGGGATATTATCCAAATCCAGAAAAATGATCCGAAGATCGGAGCTTTCGCGGCGCAGAATCTTTTCGCCAAGAGCTGGTATGAAACCGATCCGGAAACAATCGAAGTAATTTTCGCGGATATGATCGACAAAGTGAACCGCGGAGCCGGAACTCCGAAGGAGGTTATTCAGGCGGCGGCTTCGCAGGTGAGCGTGATAATGAACCGGTGATTTCGCGTAACCTATAACTCGTAACCCATAACGCAATTAATTTTTTTATAAGCTTTTAATTTATAAATAAATGAAAAAGATACAAATAATTTTTTCTTGTCTAGTTGCTGTGGGATTTTTGGTTGGTGGAAGTAATTTAGCTTTTGCTACGGATGCGGAGTGTACAAGCGCGGGCGGAAATTGCAATAATACGGCCAGTGAATGTTCTAAATCTGGAGGGAGCATAATATCGGGCAGTCAGTGCGAAGACACCTCTTATGTTTGTTGCAAGGCTGGAAGTTCTGCAACCACGCCTCCAGCGAGCCAAACAAAAGCGCCGGCCGCAACTTCTGCTAGCGGAGACACAATTGATTTTCCCAACCCGATCAAGGCTTCGACGATGAGCGAGTTTTTGGCGAATGTCTTGAGCGCGCTTCTGGGAGTAGTGGCCTTTATTTCTCTCATTTTTATTATCATTGGCGCGGTGATGTATATGCTTTCCGCCGGCAACGAGCAAGCAGTGGAGCGCGCCAAAAAAACCATTACCGCCGCGGTAGTGGGCTTCGCCATCGCGGCAGCAGCGCCGACTTTTCTCAAAACTGTGAAAGATATTCTCGGTGGAGCCAGCGGCACCAACGCGGATGATATTGTCAATAAAGCCTACACGCTCAAAGACATCGCGATAAATGTTTTGAATTTTTTGTTGTCGGTTACCGGAATTGTTGCTATAATCGGTTTGATAGTCGGCGCGATATTTTATTTGACTTCTTATGGCGACGAAGAACGGATGGAAAAAGGCAAGAAAATTTTAGTGGCGTCGGTTATTGGAATTATTGTGGCTTTTTCCGCGCTGGTGATTGTGAGGCAGGTGGCCGGGTTGGTAGCGGCGCAGTAATTATAAAATTCCGAATTTTAAATTAAAACAAAAAACTAGAGAGGCTGGTGAAATATGAAAAATAAAATTAAATCAATAGCGGCGTCTATTTCGGTTATGGCATTGACTGTTCCGGCGCTGGCGATGGCTCAATTTCAGCCTCCATCCGGAACGAATCTTCCCGGGGGAACAATTTCCGGAATCATTAAGAATATTATGAACTGGATGCTGGGAATCGTGGGGATTCTAGGCGTTATCGGATTCGCGATCGCGGGCATTCTCTATCTCACCGCGGCTGGAGATGAAGAAAGGATTGAAACAGCTAAAAAAGCGATGACTTGGTCAATCGTGGGCGTAGTAGTGGCTTTGCTCGGACTGGTAATTCTCAAAGCGGCGGAGGCAATGCTGGGCGGATCATCAACAACTTTCTAAAGCACTCGAATAATCGAATATATATTCAAACAAAAGCGACCCGGAGTTTATCCCGCACTAAATTGGCACTAGCGCTTTGCGCTGATTTGCCTTCGGCAGTGCCAAATTAGTGCGGGACTTATCCACAGGTCGTTTTTGTTTAGCGCTATGAAAAGTTTTGGAATTATGGTATAATACATTTATAATAAAGTAACACATAATATTTATGGCAAAAACAAAAATCGCGAGTCTTTTGATTCTGGCAGTAATCTTAATTCCGTCGGTTGCCTTGGCGGCGACAAGTGTTGGCTTTTCTCTGAGTATTGGCAGCGGTTCCGGCGGGGGCGGCTGGAATGTGGGCAACTATATGGGCTTTGGTTTGCCGGCCGGATCTATTACGGGAATAATTTTAAATATTCTGCTTTGGATTTTGTATATTTTCGGCATTATAGGCGTCATTGGTTTTGTGATTGCCGGCATAATGTATCTTACCGCGGCCGGCGAAGAAGATCGGATGGAATCTGCCAAAAAAGCAATGTATTATTCCATTATTGGCGTGATTGTGGGACTGGTGGGCGTGGTTATTTTGCAGGCCGTCAATCTGGCGCTTAACAGCTCATCAAATTTTTAATACATACATGGTAAAAAAACAATTATTAACCTTAGGATTTTTGGGAGCGGTTTTTGTTTTTCTTTTTTCAGTTAATTTCGCTTTGGCGCAGACTTGCAGCGATCCGGATACGCCGGGGGGTGAAACGGGGCAGTGCCGGTCCAGTTGCAACAGCGCGACTGAACATCAAATCACTGGCACTTGCATGGGACAAGTTTGTTGCGCGGCTAATCTATCAACTGGCTTTCCGACGGACACGGCGAAAACAACTACCGTATCTGCTTTTGATAAATGTATTGCTGACGGAGGAGACTATGATGATTGCAAAACTTATCCTGGCGCGCCGGCGAGCTCAAGCAGTAGTAATTGTCAGGGACAGGGCAATTTGTGCGGCGGCAGTAATGGAGAGTGTTGTTCTCCTTTTGCCTGTTATCAAGAATCGCAAACAACAACAGGAATAAGTTCAAGCACTTGCCAGCTATCAGGCTATTCGGGTAGCAGTAGTACTTCGGGATCTTCTTCCTCCAGTTCCGCGGGCGCGGCAGCGTCCGGAGGCTGGAGTTTGGGAAATATTTCCGGTTTCGGATTGCCGAGTGGATCGATATGGAGAATAGTTACCAATATCCTAGTTTGGATGCTGGGACTTTTTGGGATCATCGGAATTTTAGGCTTTCTTATTTCCGGCATCATCTATCTGACGGCGGCGGGAGACGAAGATCGGATGGGCTATGCCAAAAGGGCGATGCAATATTCCATCATCGGCGTAATTGTGGGACTCGTCGGATTTGTGATTATCCAGGCCATCGACTACGCGCTGAATACTTATTCGAGTTTCTAAATTTTTAAAAATACAAAAATGGCAAACAAAAAATTATTATTTTTAGCTTTGATTTTTGGAACAGTTTTGTTTTGGGCAAATAGTTATCCTTCTAGCGCAGACTGCGCCAGCTGTACGCAAGAATGCAATAATCTTAATGCCAATGCTCCGGAAGTACCGACTGATTGTGATGCATATTGTTCATCTCAGTGTAACAGTAGTACTGGCGGATGTTGCGTAGTTGACTCGGGAAATTGTCTTGATACTAGTGGAACATCTTGCTCTTATGGAACATTTTTCCCCAAAGCCTGTTCACAATTACCTACTTGCGCAGTTGATAATCCCGTTGGGGAAAAGCCGCCGACTAATCCAGTAGGAGATCCGCCTCTTAACGCGAAGCTTTCGGGCAAAGGTATTGAAATTCCAACCGACACAGGACTCCCGGATCCTCCGGGCGGAATTGCAAAAATTATCCGCAATCTCCTCACTTGGCTTTTGGGAATCGTAGGCGTGATTGCGATTATTGGCTTTGTAATCTCGGGCATTCAATATCTCACTTCCGCCGGTGATGAAGATCGGATGCAATCGGCCAAAAGAAATATGCTCTATGCGATTATTGGCGTGGTGGTGGTTCTGTCATCATTTGTAGTTATTCAGGCGATTCAATACGCACTCGAGGCTAAGTCAATGTTTTAAAAATTTGCAAAATAAATAGCGCCAGTTAACCTTTGGGTTAAGCTGGCGCTTTTTCTTTCTCCGGGAGATTCCGGATTCCTTAACTTTCTATCTGGATTGGCATTATTGTGCCATTATCCATTTCTATCCTTCCGCTTGCAAAATTATTGCTTGGAGAAGGAAGATACATCGTAGCCTGGGCATTGGTGGGGCCTTCATGCCATATTCCTTTGAATTTATTACCACCCAAGTCTTGGCCTTCAAAAAAAATCTGGCCAGTGCCTTGCTTAGCAATGATTATTCTGTCGTTGACCTCGGTTATTAACACGCGAGACGACCACCAAGTGTTGTTTAAGTCCTTGTCATACTTTAGTTTCCAGTTTCCCAAAAGGCTTGCTGGAGTTGGCGTTGCTGCCGCAACTTGCGCGGGCATTGCCATCGGCGCCGGTGCCGGCGCGGGAGCCTGTGCAGACTGGTTGTCGGAGGATTGCAATATGTTTTTAAGACTGACAATATTACGAATCTCCATTCCCTCTGCGATAGCCTTTTTTAACAATTCCTTAGCTTCGTCAATCTTTCCTTCTTTGTAATATTCTAAGATTTTGTCAGATGTGGCATCTTCTCTTGCAATCTGAAGATTTAGTGCGGTTGCTCTGGCCTTAACTACTGGTTCAGTCGCTTTAGCGGCCGATTTTACATCGCTTCCCATCCATATGTGATTCAAGAAAGATGCGGTAAGTGGCAATCGGCCAGTCAGAAATTGAAATGTGAGTGTACCGATAATAAATATAGATGCAATCACGGCTATCGGAGCGGTCCAGCCATTTCCGCCAAGTTTCAGTAGATGCAGACCGGCGCCGATCACTATTGCGAGAATAACAATCCAGAATGGCCATCCGATGAGAAATTTCAATCCAATTGCCAACAGTAATGCGCCTGTGATATACGCGAATGTTTTCATTTCCTACTTCCTCCCTGTAATTGCCCTGAAAATTTTGGGTATAGCATCCATAACGAGTTCGGATAGTATATCCGACCGGAAGTAATCCCAAAAGACCGGACTTTTTTTGATTGGTTCAGTTGTCAAAGGACCCGTAAAATGAGTTCTTGCTCGTGAAAGATGTCCTGACCAAGCTGCGATTCGTTCAAATAGCGGATCATGTGCCTTGACATAGTTTCGGTCAACTATAGACTCCATGCTGGCGCGCCAAGCTTCAGCCACTTCTTCCCGCAGGGATATAATCCCATAGAAGAAAGAAAAAACTGTCCAAAGCAAGATGATAGCAAGCGGCAAAAAAATAACTGTTTTTTGCCAATGGCCAAGGCCGCTGTCTACTTCGATCGTTTTGCCTAAACCTGCTACTCCAGGAATCGTGTTGTAAAAATTTTCCTGGGAAGTGAGGGCATGTGAACTGCTCAAAAGAGGCTCACCCCAACCGGCTAAAGAGGATATGGCAATAGCTATAACGAGCCAAATGCCAAATCCAATTCCGGCTGCGGCAAAAAACTTTCTCGCGCGCTGATTGTTTTTTTGCGCGTCCGCTTTGCTTTTTCCCGTCAATCTTCTGCGGCGGCAAAGAGTAGTCGTTGTCAGTTGGGAAATCCCGCTGACAAAAGCCGTAATCTTTTCTTCGGCTCCCGGTTTGATGCTTATAGATCTGGTAGCCATTTTTGGAAATTGACAAACTCCCCCGGAATTTGTTTCCAATTCTTCGAGTTTGCCTCGAAACAAGAAGCCAACAGTTCTGTTTTTCAGTCCGTCGCCTTTGTAATTAAGAACGCGGGCGATCAGACGGAACTCTCCGGCCTTGGGCAATGCGGACCGCAGCACTTGAATTTCTACCGGATCTGTTTTGTTAACAGTCGGTTGTGCCGGCGCCGTTGTTTGAGTTGGTGGCGCAGTCGATGTTGATGCAGCAGGAAGATTAAGTGTCCAGTTCGCCCATCCTTTGTTGGGCAAAATTTTTATCTCGCCCTCGAGAACAGTTGTGCCTTGTGGGCACTTGAGTATAAATGATGCTTTGCCGGATGCGTCAGTCTTTTTCTTTTCAGTTGATTTTCTGGAAATAAACAGTTCCAGCCCCTCATTTTTAATAGGTTTTCCGTTGTCTGAACATTCAGCATTTAAAACCGTCTCCAGTTCTCCATTGGCATTAGCCGTTGGTTTACCAAAATTAATAACAATTTTTGCGCTCATCTTTTTCCTCCTCGTTTTTATAGATTTCTTGTGTTTTTTTATTCGATTTTCAAAGGACATTCGTCCTGTCTTTGCCTAGCTGTCATTACAATTCTGTAACAGTAAATACTAGCATAAATTGGGGCGGAAGTCAATGGCATAGCCGTTTTTGGCTTATATAAGCCTCCTGAAAAGCGAAAGAAATGTGTGAACATCCTCTTGACCCCGTTAGAAGTTCACGGGAGGTTTTGCTTTATGTAAATATGCGAGAGCGAAGCGGCTTCGCCTTAAAATCTTCTTTTGGGGGGACTTTTCCAAAACTTCTAACGGGGTTGACTTTTAAAAGGGCGCTTGCTAAGATATAAATGTAATACAGTTGAGAGTGATCCGCATGAGGCGGGTCTTTTTTTAAGAAATTAACTAAATTTATTAAAATTATGGCTAAGAAAAAATCAAAAGGAGCGGACGAAACAAATGCAGGCGGAGGCCTGGGTGATTTTGGCAGCGCTATCTCGGCGCTCTGCGAAGAGAAAGGCATTTCCAAAGAAAAAGTAATCGAAACAATCGAAGCGGCGCTGTCCGCGGCCTATAAAAAAGATTACGGCAAAAAAGGCCAGAATATCAAAGCTGTTTTTGACGAGAAGACCGGCGGGACCAAATTTTTCCTGGTGAAAGAAGTGGTGGATGAATCGTTGCGGGAATTTGTGAGCGAAGAAGAGTTATCTGAACGGGCGGCGCAAAGGGAATTGGAAAAAACCACGGGCGAACACACTCACGCTCCTGCTGAAGCGGTGGAGGGTGAGGAAAAACTGCCGAGATATAATCCGGAAAGAGATCTGACTATGGCAGACGCGAAAAAAATCAAGAAAGGCGCGGCGGTTGGAGATGTGATTGAAATTGAACTGGAAACTAAGCAGGATTACGGGCGCGTGGCGGCGCAGACGGCCAAGCAGGTTATTATTCAGCGGATTCGCGAAGCGGAAAGAGACGCGATGTATGACGAATATAAAGACAAGGAAGGCCAGATTGTGAGCGGTATTGTGCAGCGGATTGAAGGCCGCAATGTCTTTATTGATCTCGGAAAATCTATCGGAGTTTTATTCCCGTCTGAACAAGTGGAGCGGGAAAGCTACCGCATCGGGCAAAGGCTCAAGATTTATATCCAAAAAGTGGAAGCCGGATCAAAAGGCCCCGGCATCTCGTTGAGCCGGGTGCATCCGCAGATGATCCAGAAACTTTTTGAATTGGAAGTGCCGGAAATTTTCGCGGGCACAGTAGAAATCAAAGCTATCGCGCGCGAAGCGGGAGAGCGGACTAAAATTGCCGTGTCTTCTTCTGAAGATGGCATTGATCCAATCGGATCGTGCGTGGGACAGAAAGGCACGCGGGTGCAGACGGTAATCGAAGAATTGAGCGGGGAAAAAATCGATATTATCCTTTGGAACGACGATGTGGCGAAATTTATCGCGTCCTCACTGTCGCCGGCCAAGGTTTTGCGAGTGGACATAAAGGAATCGCAAAATGAAGCAATTGTGAGCGTGCCGGAAGACCAGCTGTCTTTGGCAATTGGGAAGCGCGGGCAAAATGTGCGGCTGGCGGCCAAGCTGACCGGCTGGAAGATTGATATTATGGGAGTAAAAGCGGGCGGCCAGCCCGCAGCAGACCAGCCCGCAGAGCTTCGCTCAGAAATGCTGGCGGGTGCAGCGCTTCTGGCGGGAGAAGTTGTGAAAGCGGAAGAAGCTTTAGCGGGAGCGGAAGAAACTTTGGAAGTGAAAAAAGAAGAAGAAATTGAAGTAAAAACTGAAGAAGTAGTTGAAGAAAAAAAGAGCAAAAAGAAGGCTACTAAGAAGAAAGAAAAAGAATAATACTAAACAATAAAAGTTCGGATATCTTTTTATTTTTTACAGGAGTTTTCCGTACAATTTATAATCTTTTTCAGGAAGAAAACAATGTAAAAAATAAAAAATATCCTCGCTTTATAATTTTTTTAAAAACTAATTAATTATATAAAATCTATGATTATATTGTTTGTCCTCGGCGGAGCCACGCTCGCCATCGTCTATGGAATAATTCTCGCGGAAATTGTTTTGCGCCAAAGCGCGGGCAACGCAAAAATGCAAGAAATCGCCAAAGCGATTCAGGAAGGAGCCAAAGCCTATCTTAACCGGCAATATAAAACGGTGGCAGCAGTGGCAGCAGCTCTCTTTATTATTATCGGTCTGGTTCCAAGCTTGGGCTGGATGACAGCGATTGCGTTTTTGCTGGGAGCTTTTCTTTCAGCGCTGACCGGCTATATCGGCATGCATGTTTCCGTGCGCGCCAATGTGCGGACAGCTGAAGCGGCGCGCGGGGGAATGCAAAAAGCGCTCACGGTGGCTTTTCAGGGCGGCAGCATTACCGGACTTCTGGTGGTGGGGCTGGGCCTTTTGGGCACCGCCGGATTTTATTTTATTACTAAAGACATTCACGCGCTCATCGGACTGGGCTTCGGCGGCAGTTTGATTTCAATTTTCGCGCGCTTGGGCGGAGGAATTTTTACCAAGGCGGCAGATGTTGGCGCGGACTTGGTCGGCAAGGTGGAAGCCGGCATTCCGGAGGATGATCCGCGCAATCCGGCAGTAATCGCCGACAATGTAGGCGACAATGTAGGCGACTGCGCGGGCATGGCAGCTGATCTTTTTGAAACATACGCGGTGACTTCCATCGCAACTATGATTTTGGGCTCATTGTTGTTGGCCAATTTTCCCAATGCCATTATGTTTCCTTTGGTTCTGGGCGCGATTTCCATCATCACTTCGGTCATTGGAACTTTTTTTGTGAAACTCGGTTCTTCTAAAAATATTATGGGCGCTCTTTATAAGGGTTTGATTGTTTCAGGAGTTTTGGCGGCTATTGCTTTTTATCCGGCGACTAAAATTTTAATGGAAGGCAATGGAAAATATTCAGTTATAAATATTTATTTAGCCTCGCTCATTGGTTTGGCAGTTACTGCGGCGATGGTGGTGATTACGGAATATTTCACTTCAACGAAATATAAACCAGTGAAAGATATCGCCAAAGCTTCGCAGACTGGACATGGAACAAATATTATCACGGGTCTGGCGGTTTCCATGAAATCCACAGCTTGGCCGGTGCTGGTGATTGTGGCGGCAATTCTCGGCGCTTATAGTCTCGCCGGACTTTATGGCGTTTCCATCGCGGCGATGGCCATGCTTTCGATGGCGGGAATAATTGTGGCCATTGATTCATACGGGCCGATTACGGACAACGCGGGCGGGATCGCGGAAATGGCAGAGATGGGCGAAGATGTGAGAAACATTACTGATCCATTGGACGCGGTTGGGAACACGACTAAGGCCGTGACTAAGGGTTATGCGATTGCTTCGGCGGCGCTCGCGGCTCTGGTGTTGTTTGGTGATTTTACGCATAGCCTTCCGGCCACAATCCAGTTTTTGATTAATGATCCGAAAGTTTTGGCCGGGCTGTTTCTTGGTGGACTGTTGCCATATTATTTCGGCGCGCTGTCGATGCAGGCGGTGGGCAAAGCGGCCGGCGCGGTTGTGGAAGAGGTGCGTTATCAGTTCAAAACTAAACCTGGCATTATGGCCGGCACAGAAAAACCGGATTATGGAAGAACGGTGGACATTGTGACTAAGGCGGCCATTCGTGAAATGATTGTGCCGGCGCTGATTCCGGTTCTGGCTCCAATTTTAGTCGGATTTATTTTGGGCATCGAGGCTCTCGGCGGACTTTTGGTAGGAGCAATTATCACAGGAATATTTGTGGCGATTTCCATGACGAGCGGCGGCGGCGCGTGGGACAATGCCAAAAAATATATTGAAGACGGAAATTTCGGCGGCAAAGGATCATTCGCGCATCAGGCGGCGGTCACCGGCGACACAGTCGGCGATCCTTATAAGGATACGGCGGGACCGGCGATCAATCCGATGATCAAGATTTTGAATATTGTGGCGTTGTTAATTGTTGGAATGCTGGTCTAAAAATTTTCCTAGAGCCGAGCTCTTGGAGATTTTTAGAGCTCGGCTCTAGGATTAAAATATATGATAAAGAAATTACCAAAATCTAAAATTGAATTTGAATTGACTGTCGCGTGGGCGGATTGGGGAAAATATCTGGACCAGGCGGCAGAGGAAGTTTCAAAGGAAATAAAAATCCCCGGGTTTCGGCCGGGCAAAGCGCCGAGAAATATTGTCGAGCAAAAAGTCGGCAAAGGCATTATTTTGAACGCCGCGGCGGAAAAGGCGGTGCAGAAAGCCTACACTGATTTTGTGACGAAGGAAAAACTGGAAGTCATCGGCCAGCCGGAAATCGTCATTGAAAAACTGGAAGAGAATAAGGATTTTATTTTCAAAGCGCAAGTGGCGGTGATGCCGGAGGTGAAGCTCGCCGATAAATATAAAAAAGCGATCAAAAAAGTGAACGCGGAACAGAAAGAAAAGAAGGCGGAAGTGAACAATGATGAAATTGAACTGGAAATGGAAAAACTGGCTAACTCTCGAGTAAAATTGGTAACAGCGAGGCGCGCGGCCAAAACCAATGACAGCGTGGAAATTGATTTTACGGTTTTGGCCGGCGGTGTTCCAATTGAAGGCGGAACGAGCAAAAATCATCCGCTGATTATTGGCCGCGGAGTGTTCATTCCTGGATTTGAAGACAATATCATCGGAATGCAAGAGGGCGAAGAGAAAGAATTCGAGCTCAACTTCCCCGCGGATTATCACAAAAAAGATTTGGCCGGAAAGCTGGCGTTGTTCAAAGTAAAAATGAATCTGGTGCAGGAACGGCAGGTGCCGGAACTCAATGATGAGTTTGCCAAATCTTTGGGAACTTTTGAAGATCTCGCGGCTCTCAAAAAAAATATCCAAGAAGGTATGACAGAAGAGTGGTTGGCGAAAATAAAAGAACAGAAAAGAAACGATTTTATTGAAAAAATTATTGAAAATTCGGAAATTGAATTGCCGGAAATTCTGGCGCGCGGCGAAATCCATCAGATGATGCATGAATTCGAGCAAAATTTGGCGCCGATGGGTATGAGCCTGGATCAATATCTTGAGAAATTAAAGAAAGACAAAAAAGAACTGGAAAAAGACTGGGAACCGATGGCGGAAAAAAGAGTGAAGTCCGCGCTCCTGCTCAAAGAAATCGCCAAACTGGAAGAGATTGCCGCCGACTCAATTGAAATTGAAGCGGAAATGAACAAGACGATGCAATATTATAAGAATGTCAAAAATCTCGAGAAGAATATTGATATGGAAAGATTGTATAATCATGTGAAGGGAATGCTCGAGAATGAGAAGGTATTTGAGTTTTTAGAGAAATTATAAAATTTAATAAATCTATGAACCCCGTTAGAAATTCAAGTTGAATTTCACGGCGGGATAAAAACAAATGGAAATTTCTAACGGGGTGAAAAATCAATATCTAATTCCGACCGTCATCGAAAAAACCACTTATGGCGAGCGGGCCTATGATATTTATTCCCGGCTTTTGAAAGACCGGATTATCTTTTTGGGCGGGCCGATTGATGATTTGTCAGCCAATAGCACAATCGCGCAGCTTCTATTTTTAGATTCGCAGAACAACAAAGAAGACATCAAAATTTATATCAATTCACCCGGCGGATCGGTGACAGCGGCGCTGGCGATTTATGATACGATGCAGCATGTGAAAGCGGATGTGTCGACGATTTGCATCGGTATGGCGGCTTCGGCGGCGGCGCTTTTGCTTTCAGCCGGCGCTAAGGGCAAGCGGAATATTCTTCCCAACGGCGAAGTTTTAATCCACCAAGTAATGGGCGGGGCGGAAGGGCAAGCGACGGATGTGGCGATTCACGCCAACCATATTTTAAAAATCAAACAGAAACTCAATGAAATTATGGCCAAGCACACCGGCCAGCCGGTTTCCAAAGTGGAAAAAGACGCCGAACGGGACTACTTTATGAGCGCCGACGAAGCCAAGAAGTATGGGATTGTGGATAGGATTATTAAGTAATATTTCATAGCGGGACAAGTATCTCAGTAGATATCTCAGTAGATTAATTATTAAAATCAAAACCAATGCAGACAAGAAGAAAATTGGAAGAAAAAAATATCAGGAAAATTACCAAAATGGCCGGTGGAGCGAGTTATGGTCTTACGATTCCCATCGAAATTTACCCTGTTAAATCCGACTTTGTCGGTGCGTAGCAATTTAACAGGGTGAATCCGCGACCTCGGCTGGCGCGAAAAACAGAAGGTGAATGTGAAAAGAATCCCGGGCGGGATTGTGATCAGGGATTATCGGAGTAAGAAATAGATTTATAGAAAAAGCAAGAACTCCAACTCGGTGATGGGCTGGGTTTCTGTTTTTGCAAAATTATTGACAACTAAATCTTTCAAGATAGACTTGAGTCAGATAGCACAGAGTTGGAATAAACCAATTCTGAAAAAAGAAAGGAGGGATTGGCAATGGATTCGTCCATCAATCTCACGGGAAAAGACTTAAGTTTGGAGGAGTATGTATTGGGTATTACGCCCAAAGTTTTGGCTTACAAATTGGACATGGCTGGAGTTTTCGAGGAAGTCATTGGTAGATTAAAGTCGCAGTTTAAATATCTGCCATGTTTCAGGCCACTGGTCGAGTTGCTCAATGTGGGCAATCTGCCAGGGTGTGCTACGCGTCGGACAGACATCGCTCTGGTGAAGTTTCCCGAGGGGAAGTCGGAACGCGCTAAGGCCGTGGAGATTCAAGTTCTTGAAGAAGGTGATGTGGAGACAGTCTCTACAAGAAAATCCGTACTTTTGACTGAGGACGGAGAGATTCTTATCTGGTCAGCCGTATATGATCGTCCAGTGGGCGACACCAAACTCTGTCGTTGGACTGGTGGCCGAGATGAAGTCGCCAAAGAATCAAGATTTGAAATCTTTGACAAAGAAAAGCTACAAAACGCATTGTCCCAAGCCCATATGTGGAAGGTCGATTGGAACGAGGTCATCCTTAAAGTCTTTGACTACCTGTCGCGCCAGATGGAGAGGTGTATAGAAGAGCGTAAGAATTACCTACAGAGCATGAAGGATGCTTGCAATCGCTTAAATAAAACCCTCTATCGAATTCAGCCCCCAAGATAATTTCCCATCAAGTTCCTATGGTGGGCGAGAGAATTCCACTCTCGCCCATTTTTTTATGGAAAATAACTTTTTCCAGCTCGCAAGAGCTGGTTTTTACTTGCTTTAAAAGTTATCCACAGGCTGGGAGTAGACAAGATTGTAAAATAGTGATACAATATCACTGTAGATAATTAAATCTTAAAAAAGCCATTTTAGATGTCTTCCTGATGCCGGGAAAACATCCAAGAGGCGGATTAAACAATAAATATGAAAACAGAAATAGTGAAATCATACATGGATCAATTCGACGATTACGCATACAAGACCGAAAATATGGAATTTTGGTTCGCAAGGGATTTACAAAGATTACTGGATTATTCAAAGTGGGAAAATTTCGTTAAGGTGATTGAAAAGGCGAAAATCGCATGCGATAAAGCAGGCGGGAAAACTGACGATCATTTTGCCGGTTCCGTGAGAAGTATTAAAATGCCAAACGGCGGCATAAAAGAAATTGATGACATAATATTGTCTCGCTACGCGTGTTATCTTATCGCGCAGAACGGAAATCCTTCAAAAGAACCGGTTGCCTTTGCTATGAGCTATTTTGCCATACAAACCAGAAAGCAAGAAGTAATCGAAAAAAGAATTGGCGAATGGGAAAGGTTACAAGTTAGAGAAAAACTTAGTTTATCCGAGAAAGAATTATCCGGTGTTATTTATGAAAGGGGTGTGGATAGCCTTGGATTCGCGCTAATAAGAAGCAGGGGTGATAAAGCACTGTTTGGGGGACATTCAACAAGTGAAATGAAGGAAAGATTGGGAGTGCCAAAAAATAGATCACTGGCTGATTTTTTGCCCACCATAACTATAAAGGCAAAGGATTTCGCAAACGAAATTACCGTTTTTAATCTAAAAAAAGACAATGGGGTCAGAGGTCAACAACAAATTGCCAATGAGCACGAAAATAATAACAGTGATATTAGGAATCTATTGCTGAAAAGAGGAATAAGGCCGGAAGAACTTCCGGTTGAAGAAGACGCCAAGAAGTTGAAGAGGAGAGTTAATTCTGAAGATAAAAAGTTATTGAAAGGAATTAGGAATAAAAAGTAAAGAAGACTAAAAAAATATTATAAGAAGCGAAAAAAGTTGAGAAGATAGTCGAGAAATAAAAAAGATCTACATAGATATCTCAGTAGATCTGAATTTTGCCGACCCGAAGAGGCTGGTTTTTTATTTCAGCATAGGCAACAAACTTTCGCCGGTCATTTCTTCCGGCTGTTTTAGTTTCAGGAGTTCAAGTATGGTAGGCGCAATGTCGCTCAAGAGACCGGCGGCTTCGGGGTTGTCATTATCCTTGGATTGTGGGAACGGGGTTTTGCGGTGATTTTCACTGGTGATAAACCAAACCGGAACCGGATTGATGGAATGTTCAGTGTCTCTTTCGCCGTTCAAATTATTAATCAATTCTTCGGCGTTGCCGTGATCGGCGGTAATGATGAGGCACCCGCTTTTAGCCAGCACCGCGGTAATCAGTTCCCCCAGGCATTTATCCACAAATTCCACCGCTTTAATAGTGGCTTTTTCATTGGCCGTGTGGGCGACGATATCGGCATTGGCGTAATTCAAAAGAATAAAAGCATATTTTTCTTTGTTTACCGCCTCGATAACTTTTTCCGTAATTTCTCCGGCGCTCATTTCCGGAACTTTATCGAAACTCTCCGTCGCCTTAGAAGGGACGATAATCCGGTCTTCTCCGGGAAAAGCGTCTTCCGCTCCGCCGTTGAAAAAATAAGTGACATGGGCGAATTTTTCCGTCTCCGCGATGCGCAGCTGCGCCAGATTATTTTTGCTTAAAATCGTTCCCAATGATTCCTTGACTCCGGCCGGCGGAAAAGCGACTTTCACCGGCAGATTATCTTCGTATTGGGTCATTGTCACGAAATAAAGATCCTTGATTTGATCCCGTTTGAATTTGGAAAATCCCGGCAGCGCGAAAGCTTTGGTAATTTGCCGCGCCCGGTCTTCGCGGAAGTTGAAAAAAACCACCGAGTCGCCCTTTTTGATGAGCGCGATTGGTTGGCCGTTTTCCACAACCACGGCCGGTTCCATATATTCATCAAACTTTTCTTTCATATATGACGCGCGCATGTATTCCGCCGGATCGGCAATTTTTTCTCCTATGCCTTTTGTCATCAGATCATAAGCTTTTTGAACGCGGTCCCAGTTATTGTTTCTGTCCATCGCGAAATATCTTCCGCAAACCGTGGCAATTTTTCCCACGCCTGCCCGCTTGAGTCTTTTTTGAATTTCCATCACCGACTCGGCGCCGGAATTGGGGGGCGAATCGCGGCCATCGGTAAAAATATGCAAAAATAATCTTTCCACTTTTTGGTTTTTAGCGAATTCGAGCAGGGCATAGAGATGGTCCATATACGAGTGGACGCCGCCTTTGCCGATAAGTCCCATCAGATGCAGATCTCCGCCGGTTTTTTGGGCGTGCTCAACCGCTTTTAGAAATTCTGTATTTTTGAAAAATTCACCGCTTTGGATAGCCATGGTGATGCGGGGCATATTCTGGTAAATTATTTTCCCCGCGCCCAGCGTGATGTGGCCGACTTCGCTGTTGCCGCACTCGCCCCACGGCAGGCCGACGGAAACACCGGATGCTTGAAGCGCCGTGTGCGGATAAAATTTATTCAGCTTGTCGATGGTCGGAAGTTTTGCCTCGGCAATGGCGTTGCCTTTGTCGGCTTTGCCCAGCCCCCAACCATCCAGCACAACCAAGACTACCGGTTTATACATAAAAAAATAAATAAAGGGATTTATTAGTTTAATTCTATCATTTTTATACCGCTTTGACAAAATTATTTAATTATAATAAGCTGGGAGGGTAAGCAACTATTAAATTTAATCTAATTTGTTGATAAATAAAGCATTTTTCAGTAACCAGTAATCAGTAACAAGTAAACATATTTTTGAACACAATTTACGAGTTACCAGTTACAAGTTACTAGCCCCCATAAAATATGATTTATCAATTGAATAGGACAAAAACATATGGAAGTGAGTTTAACCATTCTTATAATTGGATTTTTAAGCTTGTCCGCGGGAGCGGTGCTCGGCTATGTCGCGCGGCAGACCATTGCTAAAAAACAGTTATCCACGGCCGAAGGCAAAGCTAATAAACTTGTCGAGGAGGCCGAAAAAAAATCACAGGAAATAGTTTTAGAGTCAAAAAACAAAGCTGTTTCCATTCTGGAAGAGGCTAAGAAGAAAGAATTAGAAAGGGAAAATCAAATATTGCGCCATGAGGATCGTCTTGGCAAAAGGGAAGAAAGCCTCGACCAAAAAATGGAGGAGATTGACCGCGCGCGCGTAATCCTGGAAAAGAAAGCGGAAGAGATCCGGGAAATCAGGAGAGAAGCCGAAGAAACTAGAAAGCAGGAACTCAAGCGGTTGGAAAAAATCGCCGGCCTTTCCAAGGAAGCGGCGAAGAAAGTTTTGCTCCAGCTCACGGAAGAAGAAAATCGCGATTTGATTGCCAAGCGGATGAAATTTTTGGAACAGCAGGGCCAGGAGGAAATCGAGAAAGAAGCCAAAAATATTATGATTCAGGCGATCCAGAAATATGCCGGCTCGCACGCGGCGGACACGACCACCAGCACAGTCAGCATTTCCTCGGATGAAATCAAGGGCCGGATTATCGGGCGCGAAGGCAGGAATATCAAGGCGCTGGAAAAAATGACCGGCATTGAAATTATTGTGGACGATACGCCGGAAGCGATTGTAATTTCCGGTTTTGATCCGATACGCAGAGAAATCGCGCGCATCGCCATTGAAAAACTGATTGCCGACGGGCGCATTCATCCGACGCGCATCGAAGAAGCAGTGGAATACGCTAAAAATGAAATCGGCAAAAAAATAAAAGAAGCCGGCGAAGCGGCAGCCTACGATGTCGGCATTGCCGGACTCGATCCGAAACTGGTGCAGATTTTAGGCAGACTGCGATACCGGACAAGCTATGGCCAAAACGCTTTGCTCCATTCTTTGGAAGTAGCGCATCTCTCGGGAGCTCTCGCGGCCGAGCTGGGCGCGGATGTGGCGCTGGCCAAAAAGGCCGGACTCTTGCACGATATCGGCAAAGCAGTAGATCACGAAGTGCAGGGAACGCATGTGGAAATTGGCATCAAGATACTAGAAAAATTCGGAATGGACAAAGCCATTATTACCGCGATGCGCGCCCATCACGAGGATTATCCATTTGAAAGTCCGGAGTCGATGATTATCGCGGCGGCGGACGCGATTTCAGCCAGCCGGCCGGGCGCCCGCAAAGATACGCTGGAAAATTATTTGAAAAGGCTTTCTGAATTGGAAGCAGTCGCCAACTCATTCCCGGAAGTGGAAAAAACTTATGCCATTCAGGCCGGGCGGGAAATCAGGGTTTTTGTGAAACCGGAAAAAATTGATGATTTAGGCGCTATTAAATTATCCCGCGCGATTGCCGACAAGATTGAAAAGGAATTGAAATATCCCGGTGAGATAAAAGTAAATGTTATCAGGGAGACTCGGGCGATTGAAATTGCCCGCTAGTTGATTTGCTTTATTTCAAGCAAAATATTAAAATATAAACACAAAATTCTATCATAATAAGCTAGAAAGGCAGGTGACAAACATGGCAAATATAAACAAAGACGCGCTAGTAGACGCGATTTCCAAGAAAAATGACATGTCCAAAAAGGATGTGGAAATTGTGATTGATGATCTGACGGAAGAAATCACCAAGTCCATCAAAGCTGACAACAAAGTAACGCTCACCGGGTTTGGAACCTTCCGTCTTTCCAAGCGCGCGGCTCGCGCGGGCATCAATCCGCAGACCAAGGCTAAAATCCAAATTCCGGCGATGAGCATTCCGAAATTTACCGCCGGCAAAGCGCTCAAGGAAGCGGTTAAATAATTTACCCCGTTAAATACCGCGAAGCGGTGCGGCTGTGCCGCATTTAACTGGGGACTATCTTCTCGAAGTATTAAATTTTTGTATATCAAGAGATAGAAACAAAATCCCTTCCAGATCATCTCGGAGGGATTTTGTTATGGGGAAAATAAAAAAAGCCGCCTTTAGCCGGGCGGCGCGGAGATAGATAAAGCATTCGACTTTATCACATCCTTAGTACTGTTATCATGATTCTTGGGGCAGGTTCTGTGGCATTGACTATGCCTACTATAAACTTTTCATCCCCCCTTTCCATCTTGATTGAGATGAGATCATCATCAGATTTCATAGAAGTTAAGTCCGGTTCGAATTCTGTCGTTTTGAAACAACTATCCAAACAACGAAGCAACTCGTCATTTGATACTGCCCTATTGGGATATGCTTTGATGCTGATCAGAAAGCAAGGGCTTGAATTGCGAGAAATAAAATCTATGCCCAGTTTCTCGCTTACCAGTTTACGGAATGTTTCTTCCATCTCCTCTGTTTTTATTCCAGACATTTTTATCTCCTTTTATTTTTTGATAAACTTGGATAAAAAATCGTTTTGACTAAATCTTTTTGTTAATGAAACTATTTAGTGGGCTCTTTGAAAATTCTTATAATTGCTCCGGGTTCTTTTTTGTCTCTGTATGCCTCCACATTTTCGTTAGAAGCATAAAATGGACCGATTAATCTCCCATCTTTAGTTTTAATAACCATCACGACATCCTTAACTATAGACATTTCGAAATCCCTCCCTTCGTTTATTGTTCAAGCTTTTTAGCTCTGATTTTTTCAGGTACTTTCCAATCGATGTTTCACATTAGCATGGATTTTTATAAATTGTCAATAGTTGGCTACATAAACAAAAAACAACTACTCAAATAGCCATGTTTTTAACTTTGAGCTGCTTTTATGATCAAGCTCGAACTTTTTTCCAAGAAAACTTTTGAAGAAAGTTTTTGGTTTCCCTCCGCCCCGCTTTCCGCCCGCCCCGCCAAGGCGGGGCGTCCCAAAACCTGAAAATTTCCATTCCTTTTAAAAAGAAAAAACGGCGCGCGCAAAATTTAAAAAAAATGTGGGAAAATTTTCAGTTTTTGCCTGTCCGCCTTTGGAGGAGAGTTCCGAGAATTCGGAACGGCGGAAAGCGGAAAGAAATATTTTTGTTTTTAAAAGGTGCAAATTTGTTTGCCCCACCCACCCGTGCGCACAAATTTGTTGGTTTAGAACTCCCGTTTAGTTTATTAATTGCTGGGTAATCACAAATAATTTATCTGGCAGTTTTCCACAAATATTCAAAGATATTTTTCATCGCTTCAGCTATTTTTTGATTTTTAATCAAAACCCCTGAGGGATTTTTTGGATCAAAAGCAACAATTGAAACTTTTGAATCATAAATATTTATTTCAATATTCAGATCATTCAGAATGTTTACAAACTTCATTTCTCTGAGGAATTCCTTTGCTGACTTTAAATATTCCCGACCAATTTTGCTTTCAGGAATGATGTTTTTAACTTTCACGCCATGTCTTATTCTTTGAGGAAAATATTCTTCGCTAAAATATTTTTTCATGAAATCCTTGGCATTTTTGTAATCGGTAATTGCTCTAATTGTTTTTTCATCATTTTCACGCCAAGTATCAGCGTATAAGTTTTTTACTCCATCAAATCCTTCAAAATACTTTATTTCTGAAACCAAGGAAACTTTTTTGCTTTTATTTTGCTCTGCTATCCAATTTTCCAAATTTTCATTACTCTCTTGAAATTCAGTCTCCTTCCTTTTTGCCCAGCTATTGAAATCCCTAGTTGAGATTGGTTGAAAAATTGTTTTCCCCTCTATCTTTACTTTTGAAACCAGCCCTTTTTCAACCAGGTTATCCAAAATTGGATAGAGTGTGGTGCGATTAATAAATGTATCTTTGGCGATTTTACCTACTGAATAATCTTCCAAGCGATAAAGGCTGGCTAAAATCTTTTTTTCGTTTTCACTTAAAACAAATAGGTTTTTCATAATTCTATTATACACTTTTGTCAAAATTTGTCAACATATTGACATAGTTGTTGGTTTAATATATCTTTCATTGTTATGCCAGTAGTGTCTTGTTATTTGAAAATTTAAAATTTCGGAGGACAAAATGAAAAAAATAATTGAGCCAAAAGAACCGACAATAACAATGTTTCCTTATCCGGTTTATCTTATCGCTTGTGAGCATGGGGACAGGAAAAACATAACACCCGTTGGCTGGGTTTCCCCAGTATGCAATGTTCCTCCTTTATTTGGAGTGTCTTTGAGGCCTGGACGGTATTCCTATGAAATAATAAGGAAAGTAAAAAAGTTTTCATTAAATGTCCCTACAGAAAAAATTCTGGAAGAATCTGATTTCTGCGGAACATTCTCAGGCAAAGAAATAAACAAGCTTGAAAAAACTGGGTTAAGATTCGAATATTCGTCAAAAAACTCTCCACCAATAATCGAACAATGCCCTGTAAATATCGAGTTTGTTTTAAAAAAAATCATAAACTATGGCAATCACAAGCATTTTGTGGGAGAGGTCCAGAAAATTTTGATTGACGAAAATCTCGTTGATTATAAAGATTTTAACCAATTCTTTGTGGCCATAGGAACTCGGTATTATGGGTTAAAGGAAATCGGCAAATGCCAAGATGTTTATAAGAAGAAATTCAACTAGGAGGTGCAAACATGGCTTTCCAAAAAAGACATTACTTCAGTAAAGGAGTTGCGTTAATTAATGGGGTTGAAAAATTAATAGGCTACGATAAAAAGACGGGGTTAATCAGGGATGGAACGAGTGAAAAAATGCTAGACACATTTGAAAACAGCTCATTTGCTATAGCAAATTTTCTGGCGGGACGGCAACAAATCGCCGAAAGAATTGCCGTTAGCTTGGAAAAGAATGTCGGTTTCAACAGCGATGGACTTTTTTTCAACAAGATCGGCCTAAGCCAGCATGAAGAAAAAAAGGTTCTACCTGGAGAGAGGACTATCTATACGGCTAACAATGCGCTTATGTCCATTCTTTATTTTTTATTAGGAGAGGACAAAAAGGCAGAAGAATTGGCCGAAAACATTACTCAAAGGATTGGCTCTTTTTACTGTCAGGGCCACCGAGTTTATAGGCATGAGCCGGATAAGGATTTTTTTTATCCGTTTAATAACTTGCTTATGGGGATATGCCTTTCTCTGGTTAATAAAAAGCGATCCATAGGATTGGTCAAAACGATAGAGAAAATTTGTTTTGACGATAAAATGGGACTGTTGCGCGGAGATCCAAAAAGCAATTTATATTTCACGCTGGATAATTCTCTCCTCGCAATTTATTACCAGATGTCAGGAAATGAAAAGCTGGCTGAAAAAATAGTTAAAACTATTGAACAAACAGTTGGATTTGATGGGAATACTCAACTGGTATATCGCGGTGTGTTAGGGGCTGTCAGGCTTATAGCCATAAAAGATTCGGATAATACTGGAAATATCCAAAGAGGTCTAAAAAAATTCCATCCAATACAAGATGTGCTGACTTACGCCAACTCCACGTTAGCAATAGCATATCTTTGTCTGGCTGGAAACTTTCCAAAAAAATAAAATTAGTCTTTAACTGCAAGGGTCATCAAATAATTGGTGACTCTTTTTTTAACGGGAGTTCCTTCGTGCCGTCCGCGAATGGGTGGGCTTGGGTCAAGGACTGCCAAAGATATAAAAAGAGTTAAAACCCGAAGCCCTACTTTCCGCCGTTCCGAATTCTCGGAACTCTCCTCCAAAGGCGGACAGGCAAAAACTGAAAATTTTCCCACATTTTTTTTAAATTTTGCGCGCGCCGTTTTTTCTTTTTAAAAGGAATGGAAATTTTCAGGTTTTGGGACTGGAATTTCTTCAAAATTTCAGGGCGGAAGCGGGGCGGAGCGAAAACTCTTTTCAAAAGTTTTTCTGGAAAAAAGTTCGAGCTTGATCGTAAAAGCAGCTCCAGACGGAAAATTGCGATTTTGAAAGCGCCAGCGCCCACTCTTTTTACGGTTGAAAGCTGGCGTTTTTGTTTCGGAGAGTCCAGTTCATTTGAGCGAAGCTCAAAGTTGAATGAAATTCAACAGCCGATTTTTTGCCTTTCCGCCTATGGCGGAATTCCAAATTTTCAGAATACAAAGAAAGCGCCAATTTTGATTGCCCAAAAGCACGTTTTGCATTTTTTTGAAATATGGTAAGATATAGATGGACACGAAATCAATACAAGCGTTTTAATGTTGCAATCATTAAAATATTGTAACCACGAAGGAGCAATTCTGTACAAATTCACGCTTGTGATTTTGTGTCCAACAGGGTTGCTCCTTTGTGTTCAAAAAAATATGCAAAATCAAACCAAAAAGTATTTTCTCTATGCCAGAAAATCAACCGATGAAGCGGAAAGACAAGTTTTGTCCATTGAAGCGCAACTAACCGAAGTTCGAGAATTTGCGCAAAAAGAAGGAATTTTCATCGTGCAGGAATTTGTGGAAACAAAATCCGCCAAAAAACCAGGGCGTGATGTTTTTGAAAAAATGATTTCTGGCATTGAGAAAGGTGAAGCCACGGGAATTTTAGCGTGGCATCCCGACCGACTTGCTCGAAATGCGGTTGACGCTGGAAAAATAATCAATCTTTTAGATACTGGAAAATTGGAAATGCTAAAATTCCCCACTTTTTGGTTTGATAAAACTCCGCAAGGACTTTTTATGCTGTCTATCGCTTTTGGGCAATCCAAATATTACATTGATAATCTTTCGGAGAACATTAAGCGAGGACTGCGCCAGAAGCTCCGAAATGGCGTCTATCCTGGATTTGCTCCCATTGGCTACACTAATGAACTTAGAAATCACACTATTCTCAAAGACCCTGAAAATTGGCAACTTGTCGCCAAGCTTTTTGAGGAATATGCCACAGGAAAATATACCTTGGAGCAAATCCAAAAATTGGCGCTTTCTTTGGGCTTGATGAGCCGAAGATCAAAAAGTATTTTGCCTTTATCTCGAATTCAAAGAATGTTGCAAAATCCTTTTTATTACGGACTCTTTGAATTCAAAAATGAAATTTATGAAGGCAATCACGAGCCAATAATTTCCAAGCAACTTTTTGAAAAAGTGCAACGGGTTCTTTTGGATCGCGGAAAGCCGAGAAAAGAAAAACCAAACTATAATTTCGGTTATCTCGGAATTTTCAAATGCGGAGAATGTGGACGCTCAATCACAGCCGAACAACACAAAAAGAAAAGCGGTTTGGTTTTTCGTTATTTCCGCTGCACGAAAAAGAATACTGATTGCAAACAGGGTTTTGTCAATGAAAAAGATTTGAATTCGCAAATCAATGATATTTTTCAAAAAGTTGCTTTACCCCAAGATTGGCTGAAACCGATTTTGAATAAATTGAACGAGGAAGAAAAAGAAATCAGCCAATCATCAAAATCTTTCGCCCAAAATATAGAAAAGGAAATCTTGGAAATTAAAAACAAAGCCTCACGACTGCTTGATATGCAACTGGGGAACACGATAACACTTGCCGAATACAAAGAGAAAAAGCAAAAACTGCTGAATCAAAAAACAGCCCTGAAAGAAAAGTTAGCTGATTTTGGGCGAAAGGGAAATTATTGGCTCGAACCCATGAGAAATTTCATTTTGTCGGCTCATCAAGCCAATTCCTTGATCGATTCTGAAAATTTGGAAGAGAAGCGAAGCTTCTTGCAAAAAATCGGCTCGAACTGGACTCTCCAAAACAAAAACGCCAGCTTTCAACCGCAAAAAGAGTGGGCGCTGGCGCTTTCAAAATCGCAATTTTCCGTCTGGAGCGGGTAGGGGGAATCGAACCCCCATCTCAACCTTGGAAGGGTCGCATAAAAGCCATTATACTATACCCGCTTCATTAAATTTTATATTTGTCCCAGGGAACTTTCAATCCAGCCTATTACTTTTCTATGCAAATTAACACCAAAATCTGGATTGCCATTGCTAATGATTGAAACACGAGCTGTTCCATAAGGCAATGCTCTATTTTTATTGATTGTTTTATTGGTTCTTAAATCTATATGTTCTTTTCTGAATTGCTTTATTGGTATCCTTGTTGTTTTACTCCAATATTGGATACATTTTTTTACATTATTATCTGGATAAAGATGTAGTGTTATAGTCATATTATCATTTGTCAGACCACAAATATACTTAAACCACCTTATTGCCAATTTTATAACTTCTGGATCTGAATTAATAATCTGAACTGTTTCATATGCTTTCGATCCTTCTCCGATATATAAGCCGATTCCCAACATCCATAAATCCCTTTTGGAAATTTTTCCAAGTTCCTTTTTTGCCGCTTTTTTTATTATTATTGTATTTTTAACCCTCTGATTATGTCGTAGTTGTCCAGATTTAAAAGGTCCTTGCTTTATTCTTTCAATAACATTTTTATTTGGAGTAAAGGGCAAATCTTTAAACCAACAGCTCAATGTGCTTTTACTGATTCCTAATTTCTCAACAATCATGCCATACGAATAACCCTTCTTCCTTAATTGTGTAGCTCGCTCTTTTCTTTTATTCATACTACTAGTATACCACACATAGTAAATCAGTTCAATCATACTAGCTTACCTTTGTCGGGGCGCCGAGACTCGAACTCGGACTACTTGGTCCCAAACCAAGCGCGCTACCATTACACAACGCCCCGCCTTCGTCTTGCCATAGCTCGACTTCGGCGGGCAAGGCCCGCTAAGGAGAGCGACGGCGGATTCACTACGCTTCGGCGGGCAAGCCCGCTTTTTACATAGCCAATAGTTACTTATAAAGTTTATCTTCAAAAGAAGCTTTGGTCAATAGCTGGCTTGATTTTCTTGAGTAATTTGCTAGTCTGAAATATATGCGGGATTAGTATAGTGGCAATATATGACCTTCCCAAGGTCGAGACGCGAGTTCGATTCTCGTATCCCGCTCAAATGAATAAGAAAAAATATATAAAAATTATTTTAATTATTTTGGCCATTTCGACAGCCGGGTTTTTGGGTTGGCGTTATTTTTTTTCTAATCCAAGCGCTAAGAAAATAGAAATTCAGAGTGAAACTGTGGAAAACAATAACGCAGCTACTCCGGAGGAGATAGATAATAATACCAATGAAGCAAAATTGCCCGCAGTTGATAATCAGGATAAAAAAGGAACAACAATTGAAAAACCCGCGCCAACTGACAAAATAAATATTATCAACAGATTAGTCGGCTGGGGTTATGAAAAAGCCAGCGGGCGGAAAATTGATACTATCATCATTCACTCAACTTACAATGCACTGGGTGGCGACCAATTCAGCCTTGAAAAAATTCTGGATATTTATAAATCATACGGCGTTGCTCCGCACTATATCATTGACCGTGGCGGAAAAATTTATCGGCTGGTGGCGGATGAAAACATCGCCTATCACGCGGGCGAGAGTAAAACACCCGACGGGCGTATGGGTGTCAATAATTTTTCTATCGGCATTGAAGTGATCAATAGTAAAACTGAAAAGCCAACGGATAAACAATACACCGCTCTAAATGATCTACTGAGATATCTACGTAGTAAATACACGATAAAATATGTTCTAGGGCACAATCAAATCGCGCCGGGGAGAAAAGATGATCCATGGAATTTTGTGTGGGATAAAATTAAAGAGTAAAGCAAAATAATCTGATGAACCCCGCACTAACTTTCGATTTTTTATACCGGTAGTGTTTTGGGGAAAGATTCTAATAATTAAGTTGCTTTTTATATTATTAAAAATAATTTAATAATATCGAAAGTTAGTGCGGGGTGAAATCAAGAGTAATGATTTTTGGGACCTTTGATATTTTCCATCCGGGACACCGGAGTTTTTTAAAACAGGCGAAAAAATTTGGAGATTATCTGATTGTAGTGGTAGCGCGGGACAAAACGGTTGAGATAACTAAAAAACAAAAACCAATAAATAAAGAAGCAATAAGAGTTAAAATTATAAAAGACAGCCAGCTGGCAGATAAAGTAATGCTGGGAGGAATGGGGGATAAATACGCGGTAATAAAAAAATACAGGCCGGACATAATCTGCCTAGGATATGACCAAAAGCATTTCATCAGGGGGCTGAAAAAGAAACTGGATAATTTTGGTTTGAAAAATAATATTGTCCGTCTGAAGCCGTATAGGCCCGGAATATACAAGTCGTCAAAGCTTAAAAAACTCTCTAAAAACCGCATCTTTTGACAGCATAATTTGGCAGGAGTATAATACTTTTATGAGAATTACTAAATGCGACATTTGTAAAAAGACGATAGAAAAAGATTCAACAAGTATATGCATCGGATTAGGCAGTATCTTTTCTAATCATGTAGAAATTTGCACAAATTGCGGTAAGCCCGTTTTAAAATTAATGAAAGATAAAAAATTATTAAGGGATGAAAATAAAAAATATGCAAAATAATGCAAAAAAAGAGGTAACGCTTGATGCTATTGCCGAGTTGATTAAAGTTAGCGCGAATGAAACCACAAAATCATTGGAAGCAAAAATAATTTCTTCGGCGAATGAAACTACGAAAACACTCGAGGCAAAAATCGAAGCTTCTGCCGAACAACTGGCGACAATGACACAAAAACAATTTTTAGATTTGGGACAAAAAATTGGAGGGGTGGAGGTCGACATAAAAGAAGTTAAAGCTGATCTCGGAGAAATTAAAGCTAATCTCAATAAAAAGGTTGATGTTTTCACCAATAATGATCTTGTGTATCGTGTGGAAAAATTGGAGAAAAGAAACGGTATATCTCTGAAGAAAAATCTAGCCATGGCTTGACCCCGCACTAACTTTCGCTTTCCATTTATGTTTTATGTATATCTACTAAAAAATGAAAATTTCGAGCTATATTATGGCTGTACAAAAAACTTAAAGAAAAGATTTTTTGAACACAACAACAGTAAATCATTTGCAACAAAGAATCATGGGTGGAAACTTGTTTATTACGAAGCTTATTTGGCAAAAGATGATGCCTGGGAAAGGGAAAAACAATTAAAGCAATATGGCCAAGCGTTAGGCCAATTAAAACGGAGAATCAAAAAATCTTTGAGCGAAAGTTAGTGCGGGGTTGACTTTCTTCCAAAAACCTGCTATAATGGACTATAGAAGCATAAAAAGACGGGCTTTTGCCTCGTCGAAGCATAGTGAAGACGGGTGAATCCTGTCTTTTGTTTGTTTTAAGCAATTAAAATTAAAAAAATGAAAGAAAAATTTACTATACATCCATCTTATTTAGACGGGGCAGAAGATTTGGAAATAAAAAACAGCAGAGAACTAGAACAAGCTAAAAAAGCTGCGGGCGTGACAAATCATGAAGAAGTCATGAAAAGATTTAATGAATCTGAAAAAATGCTTACGGAAGATCCAAAGTATCAAAAACGGCTTGAGCTACTATCTAATATTAAAGAAAGTGGGATAAAAGAGGGTGATGAAGTCGTTGTTTCTGATCTGGAAAATGTGTTTCTTCCAGCATACCCAGAATGGCTTAGCGCTTGGGACAAAAAAACAATTATATTTGGTGGAATTAAAGGGAATAAAATTAGCTTGGGATTTAAGGTGACAGATTTTAAAATGGACGGAAAATCAACAATAAGATTTGAAAATGTGGATATATCAAAGTTAAATCATTTAGAAAAAAAATAAATTACCAAGATTATTTCGCCAGCCTTTCGGGGCTGGTTTTGTTTTGGGTTTTGTGTTTATAATGAAATATGCAAATTGTTATCAAAATCGAAAACCGAACTGTTGAACTTGTCTTGCAGAAAAGCAAGAAGGTTTTGGACACGCATAAGTTTTTGGATGAGTATCATCTGTCGGAGGAATTGCTGCCGGAAATGGATAGGTTGATCAAAAGGAATAAATTAATGCCTTTGGATATCAAAAAGATAACCGTGAAATCGGATCTGGGCGAAAACTTCACGACCTGCCGAATTGCCAAGGCGGTGGCGAACGCGTGGAATTGGAAATCAAAATAAAGTTAATTGAGGGCCCCGCCCGCAACGCTTCGCAAGCGAGCTTGCTCGCGTAGCGATGCGGGCGGGTGTGGATAACTTTGGGATAAAACAAACTCCGAAGATTGTAGAGCACGAAAAAATCCTTTAAACAAGCCAAAAATTAAAAAATCCCCAAAATTTGACAAAAAAGAGATTTTAATACTTGCGCGATTTTTTAAACCGTGTATAATGGATTTACATTGTCAAGTTTCTTCATATCAACCAAATGGGGGGAGATATGAAAATAAGGGTAAAACCTTGCTTCAACATATAATTACAACTAAATAAATTAATCTTAAAACTCGTCCTCAATGCTTGTTTCCCAGAATTTCAGCGGAATAAGCAAAACGATGGGTGTTATTTTTATGTCCAAAACCCAGAAAGAACTAAAGGTTAAGGATGCCTTTGGTTTGGAATCTTCGCTTTCCAAAAGAAAATTCTTCCAATCTTTTTCCATGGTGTCGCTGCCGAATTTAATTGAGACGCAATTGAATTCCTACGACTGGTTTCTGGAAAAAGGTTTGCGCGATCTTCTTGCGGAAATAAACCCGATCACGGATTTCACCGGCAAAGATTTGGAACTTTCCTTTTCCGACTATTATCTGGACGAGCCGAAATACGACGAAGTTACGGCCAAAAATAAAAATATTTCTTACGAAGCGCCGCTGCGGTGCAAAGTAAAACTGATTATCAAAAAAACCGGCGAAATCAAGGAGCAGGAAATATATCTGGGAGATTTTCCGATTATGACCGACCGGGGAACATTTGTTATCAACGGCGTCGAGCGCGTCGTGGTGAGCCAGCTGATCCGCAGTCCGGGGGTGTTTTTCACAATGGAATACCAGAAAGGCAAAAGGCTTTTCGGAGCCAAAATTATTCCGAATCGCGGAGCCTGGCTGGAATTGGACACGGATTTTGACGGAGCCATTTCGGTGAAAATTGACCGCAAGCGCAAAGTGCCGATCACTTCCCTTCTGCGCGCTTTTGGCTATGGCACTGACAAAGAGATTTTGGATTTATTCAAAGATGCCGATAAGGGAGAAATAAAATTCATCGCGAAAACTTTGGAAAAAGACGCGGCCAAGAATCAGGGTGAAGGATATAAAGAAGTATATAAAAGAATTCGTCCGGGAGATTTGGCGACCGAAGCCAACGCCCGCCAGATGATCGAATCGATGTTTTTTGATTTTGAAAGATATGACTTCGGTTCGGTGGGGCGGTATCGCTTGAACCAAAGATTGGAAATGGATTTTCCTAATGATGAAAAACATCGCGTGCTTTTGCGCGAAGATTTAATTGCTATCATTAAAGAAATTATCCGCCTCAACAACGATCCGACGGCCATCGCGGATGACATTGATCATCTGGGCAACAGGCGGGTGCGCTCGGTGGGCGAATTGGTGCAAAACAAATTGCGCGTGGGATTTGCCAGAATGGCGCGCAACATCAAGGATCGTATGAGCACTTGCGATATTGAAATAGTAGTGCCGGGTCAGCTCATCAATTCCCGTCCGATTGCGGCCGCCATCAAAGAATTTTTTTCCAGTTCCCAGCTTTCGCAATTTATGGATCAAGTGAATCCGTTGGCGGAGTTGGAACATAAGCGCCGTTTGAGCGCGATGGGTCCGGGCGGCCTCACCCGCGAGCGCGCCGGTTTTGAAGTGCGCGATGTGCATCATTCCCATTACGGACGCATCTGTCCGGTGGAAACTCCGGAAGGCCCGAACATCGGCTTGGTTGGCCACTTGGCGACTTACGCCAAAATAAATGAATATGGATTTTTGGAAACTCCATACCTTAAAGTATATCGAGAGATTGAAAATAAAGAAGATAAATTAATCCATAAAATTTTAGATGAAAAAATTGCCGGCTTTGCAGCGGGCGCGAAAATTGATGAAAAAATCGCCGAAGTTATCGCTAAAGATAAAAAAGTAAAAATAATTAAAATCAAGCCGTGGATCAGCAAGGAAATCGATTATATCAACGCGACTGTGGAAGACCGCAAAAATATCGCGCACGCTGGAATCCATACCGATGAGCACGGCAATATTCTGGACGCGATCATCGAAGCCCGCGTTAAAGGCAACGCCGCGGAAATTGAAGCGGAAAAAATTGACTATGTTGATGTTTCCGCCAAGCAAATGATTTCCGTAGCGACCTCGCTCATTCCGTTTTTGGAACACGATGACGCCAATCGCGCCTTAATGGGATCGAACATGCAGCGCCAGGCCGTGTCTTGCGTAAAACCGCAGACGCCGCTGGTGGGTACGGGCATTGAAGACAAGGCGGCGGCTGACTCCGGGCAAGTTGTAATCGCGAGGCAGGCTGGCGAAATTATTGAAGTGGACAGTGACCATATTATTGTCAAAGAAGAAGCGCCCTCAGGAGCGAAAAAACCCTATTTCAAAAGGGAATACCGCCTGCAAAGTTTTGTAAAATCCAACGCCTTTACTTCTATGAATCAGGTGCCGCGCGTAAAGCGGGGTGAACAGGTCAAAAAAGGGCAACTCTTGGCGGATGGAGCGTCCACCGATCACGGCGAACTGTCGCTCGGACAAAATGTGCTGGTGGCTTTTATTCCCTGGGAAGGATCCAACTTTGAAGACGCGATTATTATTTCGGAAAAACTGGTACAGGACGACCGCTATAGTTCGATCCACATCGAAGATTTTTCCATTGATGTGCGCGACACCAAGCTCGGACCGGAAATTATCACCCGCGATATTCCCAATATCGGCGAAGAGCGGCTCAAAAATTTGGATGAAACCGGCATTATCCGCATCGGCGCCGAAGTGGCGTCCGGTGATATCTTGTGCGGAAAAATTTCTCCGAAAGGCGAGGGCGATCTTACTTCTGAAGAAAGACTGCTGCGGGCCATCTTCGGCGAGAAATCCCGAGATGTCAAAGACAGCTCGCTCTATCTCCCGCATGGAGAATACGGAAAAGTCGTGGACATAAAAATATTTTCCAGAGAACAAGGCGACAAATTATCAACCGGCGTTATCCAACAGATTCAGGTATCAGTCGCGCAACTCAAAAAGATTTCGGTGGGTGACAAGCTGGCCGGACGGCACGGCAACAAGGGCGTGATTTCGCGCGTGGCTCCGGTCGAGGATATGCCATATATGCCGGACGGAACTCCGGTGGATATGATTTTAAATCCATTGGGTATCGCCAGCCGTATGAATATCGGACAAATTTTGGAAACTCACTTAGGCTGGGCGGCGCTGAAGCTTGGATATACAGTCGCTTCCCCGGCGCTTTCCGGAGTGACGGAAGATCAGATTAAATCGGAACTCAAAAAAGCGGGACTGCCGGAAACCGGAAAAATAAAATTAGTGAACGGACGCACGGGAGAACATTTTGATAATGAATCAACCATCGGAGTGCAATATATTATGAAATTGCATCACTTAGTGGATGACAAAATCCATATGCGTTCCATCGGTCCATACTCTCTGATCACGCAGCAGCCGCTCGGAGGCAAAGCGCAGTTCGGAGGCCAAAGGTTCGGCGAAATGGAAGTGTGGGCGCTCGAAGGTTATGGCGCGGCTTATACTTTGCAGGAAATGCTCACCATCAAATCGGACGATGTAATGGGCCGTTCCAAAGCCTATGAATCTATCATCAAGGGCGAACCGATCAAGAGCCCTAATGTGCCGACTTCTTTCAATGTTTTGGTCAATGAGCTCAAAGGTCTGGGATTGAGTGTGGAACTGACGGGTGTGCAGAAAGAGGAAACTGATGAAGAAGCTAAAAAAGAAGAAGAGCCGACCCAGGTATAAATTAAAATTTTAAATTTCAAATTTTAAATTAAAGATTATGGATCCAATAACCAAAGTCAGTGATTTTAATAGCGTGAAACTGAAACTTGCCAGCCCCGAAGAAATTTTGGGTTGGTCGAACGGCGAAGTCACAAAACCGGAGACTATCAACTATCGCACCCAGCGGTATGAAAAAGACGGCTTGTTCTGCGAAAAAATCTTCGGGCCGTCGCGCGACTGGGAATGCTACTGCGGAAAATACAAGCGCATCCGCTATAAAGGTATTGTTTGCGACAAGTGCGGAGTGGAAGTGACGCGATCCAGCGTCCGGCGCGAACGGATGGGCCACATCAAATTGGCTGTGCCGGTTTCGCATATTTGGTTTTTGCGCGGCGTGCCATCCAAAATCGGCTTGGCGCTGGGCATGGGTCCGCAGGATTTGGAAAAAGTAATTTATTTCTCGAGCTACATTATTCTGACGGTGGATGAAAAGGAAAGAGAAAAAGCAGTGGCGCAGCTGGAGCAGGAATACAAAAATAAGCAGAAAGAAATTGGCAAGCTGGGCGACACGGCGGCGGTGGAAAATAAAACAGAAGAGCTGAAAAACATTTATCGCACCGCCAAGGAAGAGCTCAAGGGCATTAACCGGCTCAAGATTATTTCTGAAGTTGAATATTTCAATCTTTCTTCCCGCTACGGGCAGGTTTTCACGGCGGGCATCGGCGCCGAGGCTGTCCGGAAAATTCTGGAAAGCCTGAATTTAGAAAAAGAAATCGCGCGGATTAAAAAAGAAATGTCGGAAAACGAAACCGCGGATTCCAAGAAAGGCGTCAAAAGAATCAAGCTTTTGCAGGGATTTGTGAAGTCCGGGCTGAAACTTGAGTGGATGCTGCCGGTAGTTATCCCGATTATTCCGCCGGATCTGCGTCCGATGGTGGCGCTTGATGGCGGACGTTTTGCTACTTCGGATCTTAATGATCTATATAGAAGAATTATTAACAGGAATAATCGCCTCAAAAAACTGATCGAAATCGGCGCGCCGGAAGTTATCGCGCGCAACGAAAAAAGAATGCTGCAGGAAGCAGTGGACGCGCTGTTTGACAATAGCGCGCGGCGCGGCCAGGTGAGCGTTACGGCTTCGACCGGACAGCGCCGGGCTTTGCGATCTTTGGCCGACACTTTGAAAGGCAAGCAGGGACGATTCCGCCAGAACCTTTTGGGCAAGCGCGTGGATTATTCCGGCCGCTCGGTTATCGTCGTTGGCCCGAAACTGAAATTGCACCAATGCGGACTGCCGAAGAAAATGGCGCTGGAACTTTTCAAACCTTTTATTATCAATAAATTAATCGAACGGGAGCTGGCGTATAATGTGCGCAACGCCGGCAAGATGGTAGAAGCGGAGTCCGAAGAATCATACGAAATTCTGGACGAAATTATTTCGCATCACTTCGTAATGCTCAATCGCGCCCCGACTCTCCATCGTTTGAGCATCCAGGCTTTCCAGCCGGTCTTGATTGAAGGCAAGGCCATCCAGATCCATCCGATGGTCTGTAGCGCTTTCAACGCTGACTTTGACGGCGACCAGATGGCGGTGCATGTTCCGCTCACGGATCGGGCGCGCGAAGAAAGCGCTAATCTGATGCTTTCCACTAAGAATCTTTTAAAGCCGGCCAGCGGCGAACCGATTACGACGCCGTCGTTGGATATGGTATTGGGCTGCTACTACATCACGCACATAACTTCTGGCGTCAAAGGCGAGGGAAAGCTGTTCGGCTCGACTGACGAAGCGATTATGGCCTATGACGCCGGGCTCGTAAACATCCACGCCTTGATAAAAGTTCTCTGCAACGGGAAAGTTTTGGAAACTTCCATTGGCCGGATAAAATTGAATGAAATTATTCCGGAAAAATTGCGCTTCATTAATGAAGAAATGACCAAGAAGGAACTGAAAACATTGGTGGGCAAAGTGCTGGAAGTTTGCGGACAGGCAGAAACAGCTCTCTTTGTCGACCGCATCAAGGATTTAGGCTTTGAATCGGTTACCCGTTCCGGCATCAGCTGGGGTATGAGCGATTTGGTGGTGCCGAAAGAGAAGAAAGAATATATGGAGCAGGCGGAAGAAAAAGTAAAAGTTATCAAACAGCAATATAATCTGGGCCTCTTGACTGAAGAAGAAAGAAAAAGCCAGGTCATTGAAATTTGGAACGGCGCGAAAAACAAGATTACTGACGCGGTGCGCGGCTCAATCGACAAAGAAGGTCCGGTTTATGCCATGGTTTATTCCAAAGCTCGCGGCTCTGAATCAGTTGTGGTGCAGATGGCCGGTATGAAGGGACTGATGGCGGGGCCGACTGGAGAAACGATCGAACTGCCGATCAAAAGCTGTTACAAAGAAGGCTTGAATGTTTTGGAATATTTTATTTCCACTCATGGCGCCAGAAAAGGCATGGCTGACACTGCTCTGCGCACCGCGACGGCTGGATATCTCACCCGCCGTTTGGTGGATGTGGCGCAGGATGTGATTGTGCGCGAAGCGGACTGCAAGGACAAGACCGGCGCCTGTATTTATCGCGAAGATTCAGATCGGCTGGGATTGAGCTTCGCGAGCCGGGTTATCGGCCGGGTGCTCACTGAAGACGCGGTTGATCCCAAGACCGGAAAAGTTTTGGTTGAGAAGGGAGAAGTGGTTACTAAGGAGCAAGGGCTGAAAATTGAAAAAGCCGGCATTGCTAAAGCCAGAATCCGCTCGGTTATTACCTGCAAAACCCCCCGCGGAGTCTGCCAAAAATGTTATGGCGTAGATCTGGGCCGGGGCAATCTGGTGGAACTGGGCCAGGCGGTGGGAATTGTGGCGGCGCAGGCTATCGGTGAGCCGGGAACACAGCTGACGATGAGAACTTTCCATATCGGAGGCGTCGCCGGATCGGATATCACACAAGGGTTGCCGCGCGTAGAAGAAATTTTTGAAGCCCGTCCGCCAAAAGGCGAATCGGTGATTTCCAACATCGACGGCAAGGTCGTGGAAATTTCCGCCGGTGAAAAAACTATCATTATAAAAATTGAAACGCAAGATAAAGCCAAAAAAATCGAAGAATATGAAATATCAGCCGGCAGCACTTTAAAAGTCGCCGAAGGCGATTTAGTCGGCAAAGGCTCCAAGCTTAATGAAGGCAACATCGATCTCAAAAAATTATATAAAACGATGAGCTGGGAAGATGTGCATCGCTATATTGTCCGGGAAATTCAGGAAATTTATGCGTCACAAGGCGAGGGCATCAATGACAAGCACATTGAAGTTATCATCCGCCAGATGTTCAGCCGGGTCTTAGTGACCGAATCAGGCGACACTGATCTTTTAGTCGGGGATATTGTTGAAAAAGATGAATTTCTGGAAACCAACGCTAAAGCCAAGGCAAATAGCGGCGAACCGGGCAAAGGCGAGAAACTGCTTTTAGGTATTACCAAGGTGGCGCTTTCGACCGAATCTTTCCTTTCGGCGGCGTCTTTTCAGGAAACCGCGCGCGTGCTTATCAACGCGGCCGTGGCCGGCAAGGAAGACCGCCTGCGCGGACTCAAGGAAAATGTCATTATCGGAAAATTAATTCCCGCCGGAACGGGGTATCGGAATATCCAATAGGGCTTTAAGTAGAAGAAAAAACCAGGCTTAAGGTCTGGTTTTTTCTTGGCTAAAAAGCAAGGGTTGGGTGCTACTTGACAGATAATCATACTAGATGTATAATAGTAATATCATTTAGTAATAATTAAAGCATAAAGCGATGTTTTACCCGAGAAAAATCTATTCAGAGTTAGAAAAGCATTTAATAGTCAAACAGATAACAGTTATCACCGGGATGAGACGATCCGGAAAGACTACCTTGGTTCGGAGGCTTTTGGATAATTCCGGTTTGCAAAACAAGCTGTATATTGATTTCCAGCGAGTGGACAATCGCGAATTATTTTCCCAAAAAAATTACGATAATATTTTACTTGCGCTGAAACGGGAGGGTCTGAATCCCGATAAAAAAATGCTCATAGCGCTGGACGAAATTCAATTGGTTCCGGATTCTCCCAGTGTTATTAAATACCTTTACGATCATTATGACATTAAGTTTATTATTACTGGCTCAAGTTCTTATTATCTTAAAAATCTTTTTTCCGAATCAATGGCAGGACGAAAAAGGATATTTGAATTATATCCCTTAGACTTTGGAGAGTTTCTGACTTTCAAGGAAGTATCCTTTACAGAGGAAGATTTTTTGGATTTGCAATTTAGTCCGATAGAATATGAGAGACTGCGCGCTTTCTATGAAGAATATATCGAATTTGGAGGTTTTCCGGAAGTAGTATTGGCCAAAACAGATGAGGAAAAAAGGAATCTATTGAAGGATATAGTAAGCTCTTATATTGACATCGATATAAAAACGCTGACTGACTTTCGCAAAGGAAAGAATATTTATGAACTGGTAAAAATGTTGGCGGCGAGAGCCGGAACGCGCTTGGATTACGCTAAGCTGTCGCGCTTGGCTGGTGTCAGCCGGATCACGGCTGCCAATTATATTGAATTATTTGAAAAAACTTATCTTATATCTAGAATTTCAGTTTGGACGAAAAGTGCCGATCGGGAAATTGTCAAAGCGCAAAAAATTTATTTTTCTGATAATGGAATTTTGAATATTCTGGCTGACTTAAGCGGTGGATCGAAATTTGAAAATTCTCTTTTCTGCCAGCTGCGGCACAAGGGCGAGTTGCGTTATTATTCGAAGAGATCAGGACAAGAAATAGACTTTGTCCTTTCCGGCCAGACGGCTTTGGAAGCAAAAGAAAAACCGCTTCTAGCAGATGAAAAAAATTCGCGTGAACTGGCTAAAAAAGCCGGACTCAAAAAAAGCCGACTTATCGGACGCTATCAATCGTCGAATTTTGAAAATTATATCTGGGGAGGGAATATAAAATAAGGCTTTAGATAAAAGAAAAACAGAGGTGAAATCTCGATTTTTCTTTTTAGCACTGAATCGCTTGACAAGCGCTGTCTTTTTATTATACTATATTATATTGATGAAAGGAGCGAAAGGTGGCTCTTTGACAATAGAAAACCCGCCATTGGCGGGAGAGGTTATTGATATCCAAAATAAAAAGGGAGGTGAAAAATAGTAAGGGGTTGTTTTTGCCGTAAAAATTCTGAAAATGTGAAAAAGGAGGCAGTTATGAAGAAGAAAGTTTTAAGTTTTATCTTGGTTGTTTTGTCGTTGTTGTTCGTCGGCGCGGCGCTGGCAGATGTACAGTATCAGGGACAGACAGCTTTCACGAATCCGGTCGCGGTCGCGACTAGCGCAACATGCGGAACTTATATTGCAGGAAACGGTATTGTAGAAGGAGGAGATCCTCTGGTACAATGGCCGGTTACAGATCCTAGTGGTCTAGCAATTGCTTCTGCTTGTAATGTTTATGTCGCAGGCGACAACAGGATCCAGGTTTTTGATTCAGTTGGTAATCCGATCACCCAGTGGGCAGTCATAAATCCGACATGTATAGCAATTGGCCCATCCGGCGATGTCTATGTTGCTGATGCAACGGGAAACCTCGTAAATGTTTTTGACGCAAACGGCGCATACATCACCCAGTGGGCAGTCATAAATCCGACAAGTATAGCAATTGGCCCATCCGGCGATGTCTATATTGCTGATGCAACGGGAAACATCCAGATTTTTTACCCAAACGGAGTTCTTTTTACGCAATGGAGCACAGGCTCTGACACCAATGATATCGCCGTGGGTTCGTCTGATTTTGTCTTTACTCTCGAGGATGTAGTTGAAAACGCGAATATCTACTATGCGACCGGTTCTTTGTTAAGCTATTTTCCCGTGACAAATGCTTCTCGCATAGCAGTCAGTCTATTGGGTGATGTTTATATTATCAGTAGCGCAGATAATACTGTCAGTAGCTATTACTGGTACTATAACATCATTACCTCAATTACCTCCGGCTCTGGCACAATCTCCCCTGCTCCAGGTACGACAAGCTACCCAGGCGGAACCACGCAAATAATTACAGCTACACCTGCGGCAGGACAGAGGGTCGGAGACCTTATGGTCAACGGAACCAATTACGGTTCGATAACTTCGCTGTTACCCAGTATGGTCAGGAACTACACCGTTAGCGTAACATTTATTCCGGACGTATACACTCTGACCACTTCAGTAACCTCAGGTTCCGGCACAATTTCCCCAGCCACAGGTTCATTTCCTGCGGGAACTACTCAGACAATCACAGCCACGCCGGCAGCAGGCCAGAAGGTCGGAAACCTCATGGTCAACGGAGCGAACTATGGCTCCATAACATCACTTGCTGTAACCATGAACCGTAATCACACGGCCAGCGTGACATTTGTGCCTTCCACTTACACCATCACTACTTCAGTGACATCAGGTTCCGGCACAATTTCCCCAGCCACAGGTTCATTTCCTGCGGGAACTACTCAGACGATCACAGCCACGCCGGCAGCAGGCCAGAAGGTCGGAAACCTCATGGTCAACGGAGCGAACTATGGCTCCATAACATCACTTGCTGTAACCATGAACCGTAATCACACGGCCAGCGTGACATTTGTGC